>JACRBD010000093.1 GCA_016234625.1 Caulobacterales bacterium
GGCCGGTGGCCATGATGGCGTCGTTGCGCACTTCAGCCACTTCATCGACGGTAATCTCCGGGTCGGGATTGGCCAAGGCGAAGATGATCGGCTTGGCCGCCATCGATTTCACCATGTCCTGGGTCATCGCGCCCTTGACGGACAGGCCGTAGAACACGTCGGCGCCCTCGAGCGCCTCGGCCAGCGTGCGCGCGGAGGTCTTCACCGCGAACGCCGACTTCCACTGGTTCATGCCCTCGGTGCGGCCCTCGTAGATCACGCCCTTGGTGTCGCACAGGATGAGATTTTCCGGCTTGAAGCCGATCGCGCGCAACAATTCGAGACAGGCGATGCCGGCCGCGCCGGCGCCGTTGCACACGAGCTTGGTGTGGGCGATGTCGCGCCCGGTCAGCTCGAGCGCGTTGAACAGGCCGGCGGAGGCGATGATCGCGGTGCCGTGCTGGTCGTCGTGGAACACCGGGATGTCGAGCAACTCGCGCAGGCGCTGCTCGATGACGAAGCATTCCGGCGCCTTGATGTCCTCCAGATTGATGCCGCCCCAGCCGGCGCCCAACAGCTTCACGCAATTGATGATCTCGTCGGGGTCCTCGGACGACACTTCCAGATCGATGGAGTCGATGTCGGCAAAGCGCTTGAACAGCACCGCCTTGCCTTCCATCACCGGCTTGGAGGCCATCGCGCCGAGATTGCCCAGCCCCAGAATGGCCGTGCCGTTGGTGATCACCCCGACCAGGTTGCCCTTGGACGTATAGTCGTAGGCCAGGTCCGGATTCTCGGCGATGGCCAGCACCGGCACGGCCACGCCCGGCGAATAGGCCAGGCTCAGGTCCCGCTGGGTGGCCATCGGCTTGGTCGCCGCGATGGCGATCTTGCCCGGCGTCGGGAACTGGTGGAAGGCCAGCGCCTCCTCGTCGGTGAAGGTCTTCTTTTCGGAATCGCTCATGGCGGAGAGGGACGTCCTTGAAACGCTGAAGCGGCGTCACCGGTCGTCAGGCCGGTCGCGTCGGGGGGCTGAGAGGCGCGCAACCTAACGGGCGGGGGGCGGGGGGACAACCCGCACAGGCGCTCCCTTCTCCCCGTGCGGGAGAAGGTGTCGGCGCAGCCGACGGATGAGGGGTCGCGCTTAAGGGCATGTCCCCGCCCCCCTGCGTCCTTCGACACGGCGCTGCGCGCCTGCTCAGGATGACGAATACAAATGCCCGTCATCCTGAGCAGCCCACGCAGTGGGCGTGTCGAAGGACGCAGGACCGCTGACAACCTCCCGGTCGCGCGATAGAGATTGCAAATGACCCAACCCGCCCCCGCCCCCGTGAAGATCGCCGGCGCCGGCGCACTCGGCCGGATGGGCCGGGCGGTGCTCGCCCTCGCCGAAGGCCGCGAGGACGGGGGCGTCGTCGCCCGCTTCGAGCGCCCCGGCGTCGAGGGCGAGGGGCTGGTCAGCATTGACCAGGCCCTGGCCGCCGCCGACGTGGTCATCGACTTCACCACCCCGGAGGCCTCCGTCGCCCTGGCCGAGAAGGCCGCCGGCCGCGGCGCCGTGGCCCTGGTCATCGGCACCACGGGCCTGTCGCAGGACCAGACCCGCCGCATCGACGAGGCCGCCGGCCGGATCGCGATCGTGCGCAGCGGCAGCTTCTCGCTGGGCATCAACATGCTGCTGGGGCTGGTCGAACAGGCCGCCCGCGCCTTCGACGCCGCCGATTTCGACATCGAGGTGTTCGAGGCCCATCACCGGAGGAAGGTGGACGCCCCGAGCGGCACCGCCCTGATGCTGGGCGAGGCGGCGGCGCGGGGTCGGGGCGTTGCCTTGAAGGACGTGATCCAGCCGGCGCGCCACGGCCTGACCGGCGCGAGACCGGAGGGCCAGATCGGCCTCTCCGTGATGCGCGGCGGCGGCATCATCGGCGAGCACAGCGTGACGTTCGCGGGTGAGGACGAGATCCTGACGATCAGCCACTCCTCGCGGGATCGGTCGCTGTTCGCGCGCGGCGCGGTGACGGCGGCGCGGTGGGTCGCGGGCCGGGGCGCCGGGGCGTTCGATATGCAGGATGTGCTGGGGTTGCGGGGGTGAGCGGCCGTGCGGCGTGCTTTGTCGTACTCGCCCTCCCTCTGGCGCTCACGGCTTGCGCGCCACGGACGGATGAGACCCACTTTTCCATCGAGTGCGAAATCACCGGCGTTGGAGCGGACGGCATTCCGGCCAAGGGCGAAACAGTCAAGTTCAACTGGTCCCTGGACCTCGATAGGGCGCAATACTGTCGGTACGAAGACCTGCTCGGGTGCTGGACCCGGAGCCCACATATCGAAGAAATTACGCCTCAAGCAATCTGGCTCGACAAGAGCCCGCTGGGCTCTCAGTGGATCGAGCGACCAAGTCTTCGCTACCACCTCACATTTGCCGCCGGCCCGGGTCAAAGGCCCGCGCAGGAAGGCGTTTGCCGGAAGGCGCCCTTTCGAGGGGTGAAGCAGTTTCCATTCAGTCTTTTCTATCGGGACTAGGCCAGCGTCGCGCCGCGATTGTATTCGCGGACAGCAAGAGCGTCCCTAGCGCCCACACCCCGCCCTTCATCTCATGGCGAGAGCTTCGCCGGTCGGGTCAGGTCACTCAAGGGTGGCCCGTCGGGCGGCCGCGCGCGGCGGCGCGAAGCGCCGTCCTTGACTGACCTGTCCCGTCCGGCACGCTGGCCTGTATGAGATTCAAGGGAACGCTCCCTTCCCCCTGGAGGCGGGAAGGGCCGGGGATGGGGGTGGAGGTCGTTCAGGGACAATGGTGTCGGGGGCAGAGCAACGACGGCACACACCGCACAGGCTGAACCTTCACCACCCCCATCCCAACCCTTCCCCCCTCCAGGGGGAAGGGCTCGTCAGCCGCCCCGGGCCACGAACCACTCGTTCAGGAACAGCTTTTCGGCCTTGCCGTACAGAAACTCGGCGCCCTGGTAGCCGCTCACCGATCCACCCGCCGCCTGCAGCACCGCCTGCGCCGCGCAGATGTCCCACTCGCTGGTCGGGCCATGTCGCGGATAGATGTCGGCCGTTCCTTCGGCGATGCGGCAGAGCTTGACCGAGCTGTCCATGGCCACCCGCAGGTCGAAGCCGTATTCGGCGGCCAGCCTGTCGGCGGTCTCGGGCTTCATGGTGTGGCTGATCAGGGCCACGGCCTCGCCTTTCGGCCAGGGCCGCACATGCACGGGGCTGGCCGCGCCGCCGTCGGTGGCGCGCTTCATCGCGCCGGCCGCCGTGGTGAACCAGGTCTCGCCCGAGGCCGGGGCGCAGACGGCGCCGGCCACCGGCCGCCGGCCCGCCACCAGGCCGATGTTGACCGTGAAGCTGGGGTCGCCTCGCATGAAGGCCTTGGTGCCGTCCACCGGGTCGACGAGGAAGAAGCGGTCGCCGATGGCGTCGGGCGTGCCGAACTCGCTGGCGTGTTCCTCGGCGACGATGGCGATGTCCGGGAAATGTTCCTTCAGCCGGGCGACGATCAGCTTCTCGCCCTCCTGGTCGGCGATGGTCACCGGGCTCATGTCGGCCTTGGCTGTGTGGGCCACCGTGCCGCCGTGCGACCACCAGGGCAGGATCAGCCGGCCGGCTTCCTCGACGATGTCGGCGAGGATCAGTCCAATGTCGGCGTCGCTCATCGGCGGGCTCCCGGGTCGTCGGCCACGAAAATCAGACGCACGACCGACGCATCGATGGCCTGCTTGCCGGCGTTCTCGAAGTCGACGGTGACGCGCCGACCGGCCACCGACTGCACCTGTCCCAGACCCCAGTCCTCGCGCGCCGGATGGCGCACCAGGGCGCCGGGTTCGATGAACGGGTCCATGGCGGTCTGGTTAGGGGGCGGAAGGCCGTTTGCCAACGCCTCAAATCAGGGCAATTTCGATGACCATGACCGATCCAGAACCCTTCGCGCCCCTTTCCGAGCCCGCGCCGGAAGTCATCGCCGGGGAGCAGCCGCCCGAGGCCGCCGAACTGGCGGCCCAGATCGCGGCCCGGCTCTGTCACGACTTCATCAGCCCGGCCAGCGCCATCGTCTCGGGGCTGGACCTGCTCGAAGACCCCACCGCCCAGGACATGCGCGACGACGCCATGGACCTGATCGGTCAGAGCGCCCGCAAGCTGGCGGACCTGCTGCAATTCAGCCGGGTGGCCTTCGGCGCCTCGGCCTCGGCCGAGACCTACGACGCGCGCGAGCTGGAAAGCCTGGCGAAAGGCGTGTTCGCTCATGTGCGGCCGGAGCTGGACTGGAAGGTCGAGGTCGCCTCGATGAACAAGGCCACCGCCCGCATCCTGATGAACCTCTGCCAGATCGGCGCCGGGGCCCTGCCGGTGGGCGGGACCGCGACCGTGCGGGTGGCCCTGGCCGACGGCCGGGCGGCCATCTCGCTGGAGGCCGTGGGCCCGCGCGCCAGGCTGAAGCCGGAGGTCCTGCGCGGGCTGAAGGGCGAGCTGCGCGGCGACGCGGTCGGCGGGGCCTGGGTCCAGGCCTACTACCTGCACCTGATCGTCAAGGGTTGCGGCGGCCAGCTGGCGGCGGAGGTCGGCGAGGACAAAGTCACCCTGGCCGCCTGGGCGCCGACGTAGATTCCAGACAATCCTCCCCGCGTCGCGGGGAGGGGGACCACGCGAAGCGTTGGAGGGGCAGCGCCGGCGCCGCCGAAATGTCCAGACAACTGCTGTCGGCCGACGCCTGTATTCGGGACCTTGCCGCCGCCTCCGGCGCTGCCCGTCAGTCAGGCTCCGCCTGACAGCTCCCCGCGAGCGGGGAGCATCCTCACCGATCAATCCACAGCTTCGGACAATCGGTCGCGCGCGTTTTCCAAGCTCTCACACCACCCGTTAACCGACACGGCTCAAAACATCAGCCGGGGAAGGAGCGCCTGCGCCTTGAAAACCTGTCTGCTGGTTGATGATAGCCGGGTGATCCGCAAGGTCGCCCGCCGGATCGTGGAAGATCTCGGCTACGAGGTGGCCGAGGCGGCCGACGGGCTTGAGGCGCTCGCCTGGTGCCGCGCGGCCATGCCCGACGTGATCCTGCTCGACTGGCACATGCCGGTGATGAACGGCCTGGACTTCCTGCGCCAGCTGCGCGGCGAGCCCGGCGGCGGCGCGCCGCATGTGGTCTTCTGCACCGTCGAGAACGAGCCGGCCCGCATCCGCGAGGCCCTGGCCGCCGGCGCCTGCGAATACATCATGAAACCGTTCGACGGCGACATCATCCAGGCCAAGTTCGCCGAGGCCGGTCTGATCACCCGCGAGGGGATCGCGGCATGAGCCCCGAGGACATCCAGCTGATCGTCGCCCTGTGCAGACAGCGGGCGGGCCTGAAGGTCGATCCGGCCAGGACCTATCTGATCGAGAGCCGCCTGGGGCCGCTGGCCCGGCGGGAGTCCTACGGTTCGGTCAGCGAGCTGATCGCCGGCCTGCGCGCCCGTCGCGAGGAGCCGCTGATCTGGGCCCTGGTGGAGGCCATGACCTCGCCCGAGACCGCCTTTTTCCGCGACCGGGAGCCGTTCGCCCGGTTCCGCGACGAGATTCTGCCGACCCTGTCGCGGATGCGCGGACCGGAGACGATCCGCATCTGGAGCGCCGGCTGCTCGACCGGACAGGAGGCCTACAGCCTGGCCATGATCGCCGAGGCCGGCGTGGGGGTGGAAACCGGCGCCAAGGTCGAGATTTATGGCTCCGACCTCTCCGAACGCTGCATCGAGAAGGCCCAGGCCGGACTGTACAACCAGTTCGAGGTCCAGCGTGGCCTGCCGATCCGCCAGCTGGTCGATCATTTCGAGAAGGTCGATGAAAACTGGCGCCTGTCGCCGCGCATCCGCCAGCGGGTCCGCTGGCGGCGGCTGAACCTGGCCGGCGACCTGTCGCAGGTTGGCCGGTTCGACGTGATCTTCTGCCGCAATGTGCTGTGCGACCTGGATGAAGCCGTGCGCCCGCGGGTGCTCGAGGGTCTGGCCGCCGCCCTGCCCGCCGATGGCTTTCTGGTGCTGGGGGCGGACGAGAGCCCGCTGGGCCTGACCGACGCCTACCGGCCGATCACCGGCCGCGATGGCCTCTTCGCCCGCAACCCGGCCTTTCGCGTCGCCGCCTGATCAGGCTCGCGTCGGCAACGTCGGATAACCGAAATCATACCGCAGACGGCGGGCCAGGATGGCGTCGAGCACGGCGTGGTCCGCCGGCGAGAACTGGATCCGCGCGCGATCGGCCTCGTCGGAGATCACATTGGCCTTGGCCGGATCGAGCTTGCCGGCCATCTGGTCGCGGGTCGCGGCGGCCACGCCGGCGGCGAGCGCCGCCTCGGTGAAGTCGATGCCCCAGTGCCGCCCAATGCGCCGCAGCTGGGCCCCCGGATCGGTCATCAGGTCCTCGTAGCGCGCCACGATCGTCTGATCGGGCCAGCGCTCGGCGAAGCGGCCCCAGCGGTTGAAGAATTGCAGAAACCACCAGACGTCCGCCCTGTACCGCCGGCCCGCCGGGTCACCCGCGACGAACTCCGACAGATCCACGCCCAGAACCTCGCGCCATTTGACGTAGAACGACAGCAGGGCGTCCTTGAGGTCGCGCACCAGAACCACGGTCGGCGGCAACCTGACCGCCGCCCGCAGCAGGGGCGAGCCCAGCACCCGCGAGGGAATGTTGTGGGAGCTGCCCAGCCACGGCGTGGCCGGCCAGCGGGGTCGCCGTCGGGGATGGCCGATGAAGTCGTCCGAGGCGTCGCCGCTGGCGAGCGCCGGCGGCGGGCAGCCATACTGTTCGGCGATGGCGCAGCTGAGCATGAACCGCAGCCAGTGCGTGCCGGAGTTCTTCGCGGTGATCAGAAATCCGTCCACATGGCGGTACTGCAGCAGGTGGAAGTTGCTGGTGTCCACATGCAGGCCTCTCAGGGTGTCGCTGAGGTCCTCGTCAAAGGCTGTGCGTTCGCCCAACAGGCCGCTCCGGATATGGCGCCGACAGGGACCGGTCAGCCTGGCTTGGCGTTAACCGGCGGCCGGTGAGGTCGCAACCGTTTCTTCCCGACGCTCGCGCGGACTACAGCCGGCTCATCAGGTCGGCGATATCGCGCGAGCCCTGGTCTGGCTGCCCTTCCAGCGCCGCCACCACCCCGGCGATAGCCTCGGGCGACTTGTTCTGGCCGAGCTTCCAGACCCCCTCGAACCGTTCGACCGTCATCTCGAAGGCGACGATCATGCCCAGCAGGGCGTCGAAGCGGCCGGGAGTCATCTTGTGCCGGGTCCAGACCGGCTTGGGCGCCAGCGGCGCCTCGAAATGCGCCGACAGGTCGTCGAGCAGGGTCGCGGCCGCCGCGTCGTCCACCACGGTGACCGGTCCTTCCATCTCGACGCTGAGATAGTTCCAGGTCGGCACCTGGTCATCCAGGCCATACCAGTCAGGGCTGACATAGGCGTCCGGCCCGGCGACCACGGCCAGGGCGCGGACGCCCGGCGCCTGCAGACCGGCCGACAGGGCGTTGCCGCGCGACAGGTGGAAGCGCAGGCGGCGGTCCTCCAGCAGCACCGGGGCCTGGGCGACGATGGGGCGGCCGTCGGCCACGCCGACGAGCAGGGCGAAACCCCGCTGCGCCACCAGGGCGGCGAGGACGGATGGATCGTCCTGATGGAACAGGCGGGAGGGATGCATGCCCTCTCCATAGGACCTTTTCCCGGCCCGGGGGACCCTTCGGGGAGGTCAACAAAGGCTACAGAGTCTGTCCGCCCGCCGGCCGCCATCAAGGCCGCGCGCCGCCCCTTTGCTTCCGTCACGTCACGGCGGCATCCTCCTCGCGGGGCAAAGAGGAAACGACCATGAGCGGCGCGGAACGCATTCCCGACGAGATCGCCTTCCAGGCCATCAACCCGGCGGCCTACGCCGATGACAGCGTCCATGACGCCTTCCGCTGGCTACGGGCCAACAACCCGCTGGGCAAGGCCGAGCTGGAGGGAGTCTATCCCTTCTGGCTGGTGACCCGGCACGCCGACATCCTGGAGATCAGCCGCCAGAACGACCTGTTCCATTCCGGCGACATGCCCACCACCTTCACCACCATCGAAGGCGACCAGATGGTGCGCAAGATGACCGGCGGCAGCCCGCACCTGGTGCGCACCCTGGTGCAGATGGACGCCCCCGATCACCCCAAATACCGGATCATGACCCAGTCGTGGTTCCTGCCGCAGAACATCCGCAAGCTGGAAGAGCGCATCCGCGCGATCGCCCGCCAGCACGTGGACCACATGGCCTCGCTGGGCGGCGAATGCGATTTCGTCAACGAGATCGCCCTCTACTACCCCCTGCGGGTGATCATGGAGATCCTTGGCGTGCCGCCCGAGGACGAGCCGCGCATGTTGAAGCTGACCCAGGAACTCTTCGGGGCCCAGGACCCCGAGCTCAACCGGTCAAAGAGCCAGACCATGGAAGGCCCCGAGGCGCTGGCCGCCATCCAGGGGGTGATCGCCGACTTCTTCATGTACTTCAAGGGCATCACCGACGACCGCAAGGCCAGTCCGCGCGAGGACCTGGCCAGCGTGATCGCCAACGGCCAGCTGGACGGACAGCCGATCAACGACTTCGAGGCGATGAGCTACTACGTCATCGTCGCCACGGCCGGGCACGACACCACCTCGTCGTCGACGGCGGGCGCCATCTGGGGCCTGTGCGAGAACCCGGGCGAGCTGGCCAAGCTCAAGGCCGATCCGTCGCTGATTCCGGGCCTGGTGGACGAGGCGATCCGCTTCACCACCCCGGTGAAGCACTTCATGCGCTCGGCCACCGCCGACACCGAAATCGGCGGCCGCAAGATCGCCAAGGGCGACTGGCTGTGGCTGGCCTATCCGTCGGGCAACCGCGACGAGGCGGTGTTCGAGGACCCCGACGTCTTTCGGGTCGACCGCTCGCCCAACAGGCACCTGGCCTTCGGCTACGGCGCGCACCTGTGCCTGGGCCAGCATCTGGCCAAGATGGAGATGCGCATCCTGTTCGAGGAGCTGCTGCCGCGCCTGGAGTCCGTGGAATTCGCCGGCGAGCCCCGCCGCAGCCTGGCCAATTTCGTCAGCGGGCCGAAGGTCCTGCCGATCCGCTACCGGATGACTTGAGGCGCGGACGCGAAACGGCCCTCGCCGGCTGGGCGAGGGCCGCTGAGGTCCGCGTATGGGTGAGCGCCTATTTGGCGTCGCGGGCCGTGTCCTCGACCGCCTCGCCGGTGGCCTTCACGTCCTTGCCGACGCCTTCGATGGTGTTGCAGGCGGCGGCGAACAGACTGGCGGCCGCGACGGCCAGGATGATGAACTTGCGCATGACGCATCTCCTCGGGGCCCCGGAAGCGGGGCGGCATTCGACCCCGAGGGAACGTGCCGGACCCGCTCAGGTTCCGCTCGCGGCCACTTCCGGCATGGGAAACACCAGCCGCGCAGTCAGGCCGCCAAGGTGGTTGGGCTCCAGGCTCGCCCGACCGCGAAGCTGGCGGGCGAAGGCGTTCATCAGGGTGCGGCCAACACCCCCGACCGTGGCGGCGTCCGGCGCCAGAACCTTGCCGCCGCCATCGTCGGCGATGGCCAGTTCCGCCTCGCCGTTCCGCAGGGTGAAATCGACGGTCAGGCCGCCGCCGGCGCCGCCCAGGGCGTGCTTCTGGGCGTTGGTCACCGCCTCGACGGCGAACAGCGCCAGGGGGGCCAGCTTGTCCGGATCGATCGACAGCCGGTCGGCCCGCACCTCGGTGCGGATCGGACCCGCGCCCATGTCGGCCGACAGCAGCTGGCCGGTGAGCTCCTCAAGGAACGGCTTGAGATCGACGTGCTTGATGTCGGGTCCCTGATAGAGAGCCCGGTAGATCAGGGCCAGGGCGGTGATCCGCTGGCGGGTGTCGCTCATGGCGACCCGGGCGGCCGGATCGCTGAGCGCCCGCTCCTGCATGCTCAGCAGCGAGCTGATGACCTGCAGGTTGTTCTTCACCCGGTGATGAATCTCGCGCATCAGCGCGTCCTTCTGGTCCAGGTTGTCGTGCAGCGCGCTGTCGCGGGCGACGATGGTGGCGGCCATGTGGTCGAGGGTCTCGGCCAGCTCGCGGATCTCCGGCGGGGCCTGGTCGACCCGGACCGGCCGCACGGTGAACCGGCCGCGGGCGTAGATGGCGGCGACCCTCTGCAGGTAGGCGATCCAGCGCCCCACCCCCCGTTCGGCGGCGAAAAACACCGCGACCAGGGCGACGACAAAGGCGATCAGAGGAAAGACAATGCCCGACAGCGGGTCGATCCAGGCGGTCGAGAACAGGCCGGCGGAGGGCGCCGACAGGACGACGAACAGGTCATTCCCCACCAGGGGCGCGGCCGAGTAGACCCGCCGCACGCCCTTGAGGTCCTGACCGTAGCCGAGGAACGATCCCTCGGACTCGACCCGGCCAAGCCAGCCCCGGATCGTCCTTGGAAAGGCCTTCTGGTTGGTCACGGACAGGAACCGGCCCTGGCGATCGACCACGGCCACCTCGGCGTCGCGGGGCAGGGAGCGCTCCTCGAGCACCGGGCTGAGGCTGGAGAGCGGAATGACGGCGGCCAACACGCTGAAGCCGGTCTTCGGGTCCCCCGCCCGGGTGGCGTAGAACAGCGATGGCTGGCTCGAATAGGTCGCCCCGGGGACCATGGTCACGATACTGGTGTTGGTGGTCGCCAGCCTGCGGAACCAGGGACGGTCGCGCCGGGCCGGGTCCGCCGGCACGCTGTCCGCCGAACAGGCGACGCGGCCGATGCGGTCGAACCGGATCAGGTTGGCGTAGCCCGGCAGGCGTTGACGGATGTCGGCCAGTCGCCGCGAGCAGTCCATGCCGATAGCGCCGGGCCCAAGCGTCTCCAGCAACACGCTCGCAGAGACCATCTGGGCGCGGGCCCTGGCGGCGCTGCGCTGGGCGGCGAACTGCAGCACCCCCTGCCGGTCCTTGGTCTCACGCTGGTAGGCGAGCAGCGACTGGCCGGCGCCAAGCAGCAGCACCGGCAGCAGGGCGGCGGCCAGGGCCACGCCCAGTCGAACTCGGATCGTGGTCGCGGGCCCCCACCGCAACCGGTCGAGTAAGCTCACCGGACGGCGCTCAGCCGCTCCGCGTCGGAGAGGATGGACCGCATGGCATCGCCCGCGCCGCGTCCGTCGCGGTCATAGGCGCCGGCTTCGAGAATGCCTTGCAGGGCCTTGCGGGCCCGGCTGACGCGGCTCTTCACCGTGCCGACCGCGCAGCCGCAGATGTCGGCGGCTTCTTCGTAGGCGAAGCCGCCGGCGCCGACCAGGATCAGCGCTTCACGCTGCTCAAAGGGCAGCATGTTCATGGCCAGACGCAACTCGTCCAGGGCGAGGGGGGACTGCGGGTCGTCGATCGCCACGAGGGTGCGTTCGGCGGCTTCCTGGTCGAGCTGGGTCGAGCGCCATGACCGGCGCTTGTCGGAGTAGAACTGGTTGCGCAGGATCATGAAGGTCCAGGCTTTCATGTTGGTGCCCAGCTGGAAGCTGGCGCGGGCGTCCCACGCCTTGATCATCGCGTCCTGGGCCAGATCATCGGCCTGGGTCGCGTCACCGGTCAGGGTGCGGGCGAACGCCCGCAGATGGGGGATCAGGGTGACCAGTTCGCGCTGGAAGACCCTGTCGCGCGCTGGCCCTTCCAGGGGCGCGGCTTCTGTCTCCGGGACCGCCGTCATGTCAGCCTTCCCCGGGTTTGCTGTCCGCACGCCGCAGGATGTCCAGGAACTCTTCCGGGACCGGCTCGTTGACCACCTCATCGAAAATCTGTCGCAGCTTCACGCCGATAGCCCGCTGCCGCAGCCGCGCTTCGTCGAGCGGGGCCGAACTTTTGCGCCGTTCATCCATGGGCATCTGATCGATCATGCTATCGGCGTGGCGTGGCGCCCGCCCCCTCCTGGAACCGTGACTTCGGTCGTTCAACGCCCGCCTCCGCCCGTGGTTCCCGAAACCGTGTTCGCCATGATGGCGCAGTCAGCCTATTCTGGGAACCACGGTCATCCTGAGGCGTTGAACGGCTGTCGGAGGTGCGCCTGCCCTAGCGGGCCTAGGCGCGTGCTTCGAATGTGAAGCTCTGAATACGGGAGGGGTTATGAGTCTTCTTGCTCGTCTGGCGCCGCATCTTCCATACATGCGCCGGTATGCGAGGGCCCTCACAGGCTCCCAGCCCACCGGCGACCAGTATGTGCGCATCGCGCTCGAGGCCCTGGCCGCCGGGGAGCAGACCCTCGACAACCGGCTGTCGCCGCGCGTCGCCCTCTATCATGTGTTCCACGCCATCTGGTGCACCTCCGGCGCCCAGCTGGAGGATCGCAGCCCGGGTGACGGCAAGGAAGCCGGCCAGCGGCTGATGCGCATCGCGCCGCGGTCGCGCCAGGCCTTCCTGCTGACGGCCCTCGAAGGCTTCACCCCCAGCGAGGCGGCGCAGATCCTCGACACCGACTTCCCCGACGTGGAGCGGCTGATCGCCCAGGCCCAGGTGGAAATCGACGCCGAACTGGCCACCGATGTCCTGATCATCGAGGACGAGCCGGTCATCGCCGCCGATATCGAGGCGTTGGTGCGGGAACTCGGCCATACGGTGGTCGACATCGCCGCCACCCGGACCGAGGCGGTCGACGCCGTGGCCCGCAAGGCGCCGGGCCTGGTCCTGGCCGACATCCAGCTGGCCGACGGCTCGTCGGGCATCGACGCTGTGAAAGACATCCTGGGGCGGTACGATATCCCGGTGATCTTCATCACCGCCTTCCCCGAACGCCTGCTCACCGGCGAGCGGCCGGAGCCGACATTCCTGATCACCAAGCCCTTCCAGCCGGAAACGGTGAAGGCGGCGATCGGCCAGGCGCTGTTCTTCCATCCCGGCCGGACGGCCAAGGCGGCCTGATCTTTCCTGTCTGTCTAGCGAACCAGCTCGCCGGCGGCCTGCGCTTCAGCGACCGACGGTCGGCTCCTGGCGTCGGCGGCCGACAGGTCGTCGGCGCGATAGGCCCAGGCGCCGAACAGGGCGACAACCACCAGGGCGGTGGAGCAGATCAGCATCCAGAATGCATGGCGGCCCCAGCTGGCCTGACGGGCGTCGGTGGCGTCGATGT
Organism: Caulobacterales bacterium; assembly: GCA_016234625.1. Taxonomy (GTDB): domain Bacteria; phylum Pseudomonadota; class Alphaproteobacteria; order Caulobacterales; family Caulobacteraceae; genus Caulobacter. The sequence goes on from JACRBD010000093.1 coordinate 13,086, forward strand.
GAAGCTCGCCGCCCTTCTGTCTGCGCGGAAATCGATTGAAGAACCCGGCCATGGTCACGCCTCTGTTCGGTTGTCCCGGACAGGAAAACGTTTCGCCGCAAGGGGTTGTTCCGCCCGCCGGCCGGCGCCGGAAGAAACATCCGGTTTTTTTTGGTTCGGCCGGAACGGAATTCGCGCAAGGCGCGTTTATGCATTGCGGAGGCGGCGACGCCCCCCCCGACTTGAGGCTGGCGAGAGCCAGCCAGTCGCCTCCGCACCCCATTCCCGATGAAGCCTACACACACAGGCAGGGGCGGATCTCACGATCCGCCCCTGTTCTGCTTCCGGCCTGGTCTCAGTGCGGGCGGAGGTGGAAGGTGACGTCGGCCCGGCGGCGAAGCGGCCGGTCGGCGCCGGAGGCGGTCGTGGCCCCGTTTTCACCCACCGCCCCGACGTTGAAGTTGACGGTGGTGAACCCCAGCCGCTCGACCGCGCCGCGGATCGATTCGGCTCGCCGCTGCGACAGGGCCAGATTGACGTCGGGATCGCCGACCGAGTCCGCCAGACCGGTCACGTCCACCTGACCCAGGACGCAGCCCCTGGCCATCTCACCGGCGCCCTTCAGCACCGCGCGGGCCTCGCGGGTGATCGCCGCCGAATCGCGCTGGAAATAGATCGACACGGTCAGGTCCTGGCAGGGATTGGGCGTCGCCGCCCGATTGCCTGGCCAGGAGGCGCACCCGCTCAGCAGCGCCGCCGCGGTGCCCAGCATCGTCAGTTTCGAAAGTCTGTTCATAACCCACCCTCAGCCCATGTGAGAGGGCGGCCGACTGTCAGCCGACCGCCCGAGCCGCCCGTCAGGGCGCGTTCAGTGATCAGTCGCGGGGCCGGCCGTCTTCCCAGAAGTAGCGGCCCTGCGCCTGATCGTAATAGTAGTACCGGCCAGCGGTCTCGTCATAGTACTGGCGCTTGATCGGCGCGCTGGCGCCGCAGCCGCCATCCTCACGGCAGCCCTTGATGGCGCCGATCGTGCCGCCGACCACGGCGCCGACCGCGGCGCCGGAGCCCGCGTCACCATCCCCCGAGTTGTTGCCGATGACAGCCCCGGCGACCGCGCCGAGGGCCGCGCCGCCGGCGGCATTGCGCTCGACATTGCCGGTTGTGGTGCAGGCGGTGGTCATCAGGCCCGCGCCGATGAGGGCGATCAGGGTTCTGTTCATGGTCCTGTTCCTCATAAGTCCATTGATCCCCGTTCGGATTGGCCAACGCTCCGAACCGGGCCAGGTTCCGTGGGGAGGAACTCCGCCGACCCGCAGCCGTTAGGCTGGCGACGGGCGCGGGAGGATGAGACAGCGTGAAAACCAGGGCCAGGAAGGTCGTTCTCAAACGCGTGGCGGTGGTGGTGAACCCCGCCTCGGGCGGGGCCGGCCCGGGCGCGGCGGCAGAGGCCGAGCGGATCCTGGTCGAACAGGGGGTAAAGGGCATTGTCACCGTTCCCGGCGACGCGGGCGTGTACGCCTGTCTCGAAGCCGCCCTGAAGACCAGGCCTGACCTTCTGGTCATCGTCGCCGGCGACGGCACCGCCCGGGCGGGCGCGGAAATGGCCGGACCGCATGGACCGCTGGTCGCGCCCCTGCCCGGCGGGACGATGAACATGCTGCCCGGGGCCCTCTACGGGGCTCGCGACTGGCAGACCGCCATGGCCGAGATACTCGCCGATGGGGTGATCAGGCCGGTTTCGGGCGGCATGATCGAGGGTCACGCCTTCTATGTGGCGGCCATCCTGGGATCCCCTGCCCTGTGGGCGGAGGCGCGGGAAGCAGCTCGCGAGGGCGACCTCAGACGCGCCTGGGCGCGCACCCAGCGGGCCCTGCGGCGCGCCTTTTCCGGACGCCTGCGGTTCTCTCTCGATGGCGCGCCGCGCGCCAAGGCCGAAGCGCTGGCCCTGATGTGTCCGCTGGTGTCGCGGGCGGTGGACGACGACGAGGGCTGCCTGGAGGCGGCCGCGATCGACCCGGCCGGGGCGCTGGAAATCTTCCGCCTCGGCTTCCGGGCGGCCCTGGGCGACTGGCGAGCCGACGAGACGGTCGAGGTGACACATGTCCGCAAGGGGCGTGCCTGGGCCAGCGGCCGGATTCCGGCGGTGCTCGATGGCGAGCCGACGCAACTGGGTCCGGTGGTCGACTTTCGCTTCAGACCGGTGGCGTTCCGGGCCCTGGTCCCCCGCGAGCCGGAGGACGTGGCGTGACCCTGCGGCTGGCCCATCTGTCGGATATCCACTTCGGCGGGGAAAACAAGGACGCGGTGGCCGGCGCGGCCAGCTGGATCGTCGCGCATCGACCTGATTTGACGGTGATCACCGGCGACATCACCCGCGAGGGGGCGCCGGCCGAGTTCGCGGCGGCGAAGGCCTGGGTCAACGGCCTGGCCGGGCCGTCGCTGGTGGTTCCGGGCAACCACGACACACCCTACTTCAGCCTTGTCCGGCGCCTGTTCGTTCCCTGGAAGCGGTACGAGCGCCATTTCGGCGCGCCGCCCCGGAAGGCTTACCGGCGGCCAGGGCTGGCCATCGCCTCGGTCAACACCGCCCGTGGCGTGCAGCTGCGGGCCAACTGGTCCAAGGGGGCCATTTCGCCGCCTCAGGTCTCTGGCGCCATCAGGGCCCTGGCGGTCGCCCCGGCGGGCACGCTGAAGGTGGTTGCCTGTCACCACCCCCTGATCGAGATGATCGGCGGGCCGATGAGCGGGCTGGTCCACGGCGGCCATGACGCGGCCGTGGCCTTTTCCGAAGCGCGGGTGGACCTGGTCCTGACCGGCCACGTCCACGCGCCGTTCGCCCTGCCCTATCCGGGCGGCGACGGGAAAACCTGGGCGGTGGGGGCCAGCACCCTGTCGGTCCGCGAGCGCGGCGCGCCGATCGGGTTCAACTGCGTCGAGATCGAGGACGACCATGTCACTGTCGTCGCCCAGGCCTGGACCGGTTCGCACTACGAACCCTGGCGCACCTGGATCATCGACCGCCGGGCGACGGCGGGCTGACGGGTGAGTCGTGAGCCGTGAGTGGGCCGAGCCTGTCACGATTCACGGATCACGAATCACGGTCCACGCCTCAGGGCGCCCGGCCCCTGACCAGGTGCATCACCGCCGAGACGAGGAACAGCACCAGGAAGACGAGGAACAGTATCTTGGCGATGTCGATGGCCGCTCCGGCCAGTCCGCCGAAGCCGAGGAAAGCGGCGATCAACGCCACAACGAGAAAAATCAGAGCCCATCTGAGCATGTCGCCTGCCTCATTTTTTGATCAGTCGGCCATACGCGACAGTTCCACCGATCAACGCTTCGCGAGCCTTGCTGTTCCGGCCTTCATCACTGGCTCGGGATAGGTCCATTCGAGACCTCGCCCCTGGGCCGCGGCGAACTGGGAGGCCGCCAGGTCCCAGTTGAGCAATCCGTCGAACCAGCCCTCGAGGAAGCCCTTCCGGTCATTCTGGTGGTCCAGGTAGTAGGCGTGCTCCCACAGGTCGCAGACGGTGAGCGGGACCAGACCGACCATCGTCAGAGGGTCGCCCGCGTCGTGGGTGGCGAGGATTTTCAGCCGGTCTCCCTCGGCCGCCAGCCAGACCCAGCCCGAGCCGAAGTGCTTCGCGCCGGTCTCGACGAAGTTGGTCCTGAGGGCGGCCAGGTCGCCGAAGTCCGCGTCGATCGCCCGGCCCAGGTCGCCGCCGGGCTGGCCGTCACCGGGGCTCATGGCCTCCCAGAAGAAGCCGTGGTTCCAGGCCTGGGCGGCGTTGTTGAACAACATGGTCCTGTTCGCGTCGCCGGCTGCGGCGCGAACCACATCCTCAAGGGCCGTCGGGCTCTCGCCGGCGTCGTCGAGGAGCGTGTTGACGGTCTCCACATAGGTCCTGTGATGCTTGCCGTGGTGGAAGCGCAGGGTCTCGGCCGAGATGACCGGCGACAGCGCGTCAGGCCTGTAGGGCAGGTCGGGAAGGATAAACATGGCTCGCTCCGGATATGACCCGGAGAAGAGCGTTCCGCGGCCGGGTCAGTTCCGGTCGCGCGGTGGCTTGTCCATGAAGGCGCGGATCACGGCGGCGGCCAGTTGCGGGTTGCGCAGGGCGTAGATGCCGGCGGCCACGGCCGCGCCGGCAGCCAGAAGCGGTCGGTCGCGCACGACGCCCATGATCACCTCGATCAGGGAGGCGTCCGGCGCCGCTTTGGCGGCGGCCTTGCGGTCACCATCCGCCCGTCGCGCGGCGACAAAGCCGGCGATCCCCACCGCCAGGGCGGACGCCCCGGAAATGATCGCCGCCGCGCCGGCGGCGCCCACCATCGGCTCGATAATGGCAAACAGCGCGAAAAAGGCTGAAAAGACGCCGACGGCTGCGGCGGCGGCGATAGCGGCCCCGGCCGCCAGCGCCATCAGCGTCCGTTCCATCATCAGCGGCGGTCGCTACGGCTGGCGAGCAGAAGCCCGATCAACAAGCCCACGCCGACACCGGCGAGGGTGGCGGTCACGGGCCGTTCCTTGACCTTTTCGACGACGTAGCGCTGGGCCTCGTCGAGCTGGGCGGTCGCCGTATCGGCGTAGGCGCGGCTCTGGGCGCGCAAAGTCTCCATGCCTTCGCGAACGGCCGCTTCGGTGCGGTGGGCCGCCTCGGTGAGGCGGTCACGGGCCTGATTGGTGGCCTCGATCAGGCTGCTTTCGGCGTGTTTGGCGGCGTTCTTGAGCGACGTCTTGGCTTGATCTGCCTCGCTCGTGACGGACGTCGTGGAATTGGTGGGCATGACTGGCTCCGTGGTCGCGGGCGCGCCGGGTCCGGCGGCCCTTCTGGTGCAGAGGGACTGCCGGTCAACGCGAACCCGCGAGATCAGGTTCCACCCTAGCCTGACAAGGTCTCGGACGCCACGAATTCTCGCGTATCGCGCGACCGGCCGTTACCCGGTATGGTGGTCGCATGGATGACGCCGCTACACGGGCGCCGAAGACGGATGAGGCCGCACGCCTTCGTGCGCTGAGGGCTTTGCGCGCGCTCGACAGCGGCTCGGACAGCCGTTTCGACCGGATCGCGCGCATGGCGGCGCTGATCCTGCGCGCGCCGCGGGCGGCGGTGGTTCTGGTCGATCAGGACCGCCTCTGGCACAAGGCCCGCATCGGCATCCCGGCGGGAGAATATCCCCGGGCTGGCAGCGTCGCCGATCTGATGATCCAGATCGGGCGCACCGTCTTCAGCCCCGACATGATCGTCGATCCCCGGTTCGCCTCGCTGAACAGCCGGCCCAACCAGGTCGATGTGCGCTTCTACGCCGGGGCGCCGCTGATCGCGCCCGGCGGCGAGGTGATCGGCGTGCTGTCGGTGGGCGATCCGGAACCCCATGCAGCGCATACCCCGGACGAGCAGCAGTCGCTCGAGGATCTCGCGGCCCTGGCCATGGAGATGCTGGTCCATGACGCCGAGAACATCGACGCCGAGCGGCGCGCGCGGCTGGACCAGCGCCGGGTCGAGCTGGCGCTGGACGCGGCCGGGCTGGGTGAATTCGAGTGGGACATCGCCCAGGACCAGGTGTTCGTCAGTGAACGGTTGAAGGCCCTCACCGGGGTGACGGCCGACTCCGCCGCCGGCAAGGGCGGGGAGGTGTCCTTCCGCTTCGTTCATCCCGACGACGCCGCGCAGCTCCGCGAAGTGGTCGAGAATGGCTTGCGGGGCGAAGGCCTCTACCTCGCCGTTTACCTCATGATGCTGCCGGACGATGGCCGCCTTCGCTTGATGCAGGGCGCCTGCGTGGTGGTCTACGATCGGGA
>JACRBD010000088.1 GCA_016234625.1 Caulobacterales bacterium
CGCGCTGGACATCCGCGGCGATGGCGGGCGAATTCGTAAACTGTCACCGAATTCCGGGGGGATCACATGGCCGACATCGACGCGCTGAAGAACTACGAGCGGCTCACCTTCACCGACGGGCCCTACAGCCGCGATGTCTTCCGGCGCGGATCCGGGCCGGCGGTGATCATCATCCACGAGATCCCCGGCCTGCACCCGCTGGTGGTCGACTATGCCGACCGGGTGGCGGCCAGCGGCATGACGGTGTTCCTGCCCAGCCTGTTCGGATCGCCGGGCAAGCCGGTGACCACCGGCTACGCCCTCGGCTCGATGTTCATGAACATCTGCATCCGGCGGGAGTTCAACGTCTGGGCCAATGGCAAATCGTCGAAGATGGTCGACTGGCTCCGCGCCCTGGCCCGCAAGGCCCACGCCGAGTGCGGCGGGCCGGGGGTGGGGGCGCTGGGGATGTGTTTCACCGGTGGCTTCGCCCTGGCTATGATGACCGAACCGTCGGTGGTCGCCCCGGTGCTCAGCCAGCCCTCCCTGCCCTTCGGCAAGGGCAGCGACCGGGCGATCGACTGTTCGGCCGCCGAGATCCAGTGCGCCAAACGGCGCTTCCAGGAAGAGGATCTCAGCCTTCTGGGCCTGGCCTTCCACGGCGACCGCTTCGTGCCGCCCGGTCGTTTCGAGATGCTCAAGCAGACCTTCGGCGAGAAGTTCGAGGCCATCGAGTTGAAGCAGGAGGACGGCCGGCAGGGCACCGGCGTGCCGAGCCACTCGGTGCTGACCATCCACCTGAACAACGCCGGCCCGACCAAGGAGGCCGAAGCGCGGACCATCGGCTTCTTCCGCCACCGTCTCGGGCTGGACAGCGCCTCCGCGCAAGCCTAGAAGCCCCGCCTTCCGCCGCACAGGGTTCGATCCCCTCTCGGCGTCAGGATACCGACCCATGTCACGCGCCTCCCCCCGCCACGGGAAATCCCGTCACGCCGCCCCGTCGGGGCCCTCGCAACGCCAGCTGCGCGCCGGCGAGCTGATCCGCCATGCCCTGGTGGAGATCCTGCGCGAGGAGCATCTGGCCGACCCCGCCCTCGACGGCGTGTCGGTGACCGTCTCCGAAGTGCGGATGAGCAGCGACCTGAAACACGCCATCTGTTTCGTCGAGCCGCTCGGCGCCGGCGTCACGGGCGCGGAGACCCAGACCGTGGTCAAGGCGCTCAACAGCGCCAGCAAGCTGCTGCGCGGGCGCCTCGGCCGGCACATCGACATGAAGTTCACCCCGGACCTGAAATTCTTCCACGACGACAGCTTCGCCCACGCCGCGCGGATCGACAGCCTGTTCGACAACCCCCTCGTCCAGAAGGATCTTCAGGCGGACGGGGAAGACTGAGCGTGGCCCGTCGCAAGAAGGGCGAGGCGATCAGCGGCTGGATCTGCCTCGACAAGCCCTATGACTTCGGTTCGACCCAGGCGGTCGGCAAGGTCCGCTGGCTGTTCAAGGCCCAGAAGGCCGGACACGCCGGGACCCTCGATCCGCTGGCCACCGGCGTCCTGCCGATCGCGCTGGGCGAAGCGACCAAGACCGTCCCGTTCATGATGGACGCCGACAAGGCCTATCGCTTCACCCTGGAGTGGGGCCGCTCGACCACCACCCTGGACCGCGAGGGCGCGACCACCGCCACCTCCGACGTCCGCCCGACCCGCGAACAGGTCGAGGCCGCCCTGCCGGCCTTCGTCGGCGAGATCCAGCAGATCCCGCCGGACTATTCCGCCGTGAAGGTCGATGGCGAGCGCGCCTATGACCTGGCCCGCGCCGGCACGGCCATGGCGCTCAGGCCCCGCACCGTGACCATCCATTCGGCGCGGGTAAGCGACGTCCCCGACGCCGACCACATCGAGCTCGAGATCGCGTGCGGCAAGGGGACCTATGTGCGCGCCATTGTCCGTGATCTGGCCGAGGCGCTCGGCGCCTGCGCCCATGTCAGCGCCCTGCGGCGGACCCGGGTCGGGCCGTTCGGGGAAGATCGTGCGATAACACTGGAAAATCTGGAAAATTTGAGCCATAAGGCCGCGCTTCCGGAGGTGCTGCTCCCGGTCGAGACCGCGCTGGACGACATCCCGGCGCTGGCCGTGACCGCGGAGGACGCCTTCCGGCTGGCTCAGGGACGACCCATCGTTCTGGTTCCCAGACAGGTCGAAACGCTCAAGGCCCGCCTCACCGGCGGCTCGCGACTCGTTTCAGCCATGGACGGAGACCGGTTGGTGGCCCTGGCCGAGATGCGTGCGGGAAGGCTCAATCCCGTCCGGGTCTTTATTCAAGCCTGAGCGGAGACTCACCCGATGTCGATTACCCTGGAGCGCAAAGCCGCGCTCATCACTGAACATGGCCGCACGGCCGGTGACACCGGAAGCGCCGAAGTCCAGGTCGCGATCCTCACCGAACGGATCGCCAACCTGACCGAGCACTTCAAGACCCACAAGAAGGACAATCACAGCCGTCGCGGCCTGCTGAAGCTGGTTTCCCAGCGTCGCGGTCTCCTCGACCACCTGAAGTCCTCCGACGAGAACCGCTACACGGCGATCATCGAAAAGCTCGGCCTGCGTCGCTAGGCCAGTGCGTGGTTCGAGACGCGCCCTCCGGGCGCTCCTCACCATGACGGAATTTGGTGTAGCCCACTGAAGGTCGTCATCCTGAGGAGCCGGCGCAGCCGGCGTCTCGAAGGACGCAAGGACAGAATTACCCGCCCGTTCCTCCAGGCTCTGGAACTCGGCGGCGAAGCCAAGGCTTCACCTAAAACCGTACGTCGAGGGTTCAACGCGATCCTCACCGGGCCTGACATCTGGAGAGGATTTCGGAAACGACGCCTGTCCGCCCCCGCCAGGAATACGCCTGCGGGATACAGAGAAAGACACACATCCGATGTTTGACATCAAACGCAAGACGATCGAATGGGGCGGCCGTCCGCTGACCATCGAAACCGGCCGCATGGCCCGCCAGGCTGACGGCGCCGTCCTCGTGAGCTACGGCGACACCACGGTCCTCGCCGCCGTGACCTTCGCCAAGAGCCCCAAGCCCGGCCAGGACTTCTTCCCCCTGACCGTGAACTACCAGGAAAAGTTCTACGCCGCCGGCAAGATTCCCGGCAGCTTCCCGCGCCGCGAAACCGCGCCGTCGCAGAAGGAAACCCTGACCAGCCGCCTGATCGACCGTCCGATCCGCCCGCTGTTCGTCAAGGGCTTCAAGAACGAAGTGCTGGTCGTCGCCACCGTGCTGAGCCACGACCTGGAGAACGACCCGGACATCGTCGCCATGATCGGCGCCTCGGCCGCCCTGTGCATTTCCGGCGCGCCCTTCATGGGCCCGATCGCCGCCGCGCGCGTGGGCTACGTGGGCGGTGAATACGTGCTGAACCCGACGCTCGACGAGCTGAAGGAAAGCAAGATGGACCTGGTCGTGGCTGGCACCGCCGACGCCGTGATGATGGTCGAATCGGAAATCCAGGAGCTGTCGGAAGAGGTCGTCCTGGGCGGCGTCTCCTTCGCCCACAAGGGCATGCAACCGGTGATCGACGCGATCATCGAACTGGCCGAACACGCCGCCAAGGAGCCGTTCGAGTTCGAATCCGACGACACCGACGCGCTGAAGGCCAAGATGAAGGATCTGGTCGGCGCCGACATCGCCGCCGGCTACAAGATCGTCAAGAAGGGCGACCGCCAGGACGCCATCGGCGCCGCCAAGGCCAAGGCCATGGCGACCTTCGCCAAGTCCGACGCCAACCCGGACGGCTACGACGCCAACAAGCTGGGCGGCGTGTTCAAGGAGCTGGAAGCGGACGTCGTCCGTCGCGGCATCCTCGACACCGGCATCCGCATCGACGGCCGCACCGTCGACAAGGTCCGCCAGATCATCGGCGAAGTGGGCATCCTGCCCCGCGCCCACGGCTCGGCCCTGTTCACCCGCGGCGAAACCCAGGCCCTGGTCGTGGCCACCCTGGGCACCGGCGACGACGAGCAGCTGATCGACGCGCTGGAAGGCAAGTACTACGAGAAGTTCATGCTGCACTATAACTTCCCGCCCTATTCGGTCGGGGAGACGGGACGCATGGGCGCGCCGAGCCGTCGCGACGTCGGTCACGGCAAGCTGGCCTGGCGGGCGATCCGCCCGATGCTGCCGAGCGCGGAAGACTTCCCCTACACCATCCGCCTGGTCTCCGAGATCACCGAGTCCAACGGCTCGTCCTCGATGGCCACGGTCTGCGGCTCCTCGCTGGCCCTGATGGACGCGGGCGTGCCCCTGAAGAAGCCGGTCAGCGGCATCGCCATGGGCCTGATCCTCGAGAAGGACGGCTTCGCGGTCCTGTCGGACATCCTGGGTGACGAAGACCACCTGGGCGACATGGACTTCAAGGTCGCCGGCACCGAGGACGGCATCACCAGCCTGCAGATGGACATCAAGATCGCCGGCATCACCGAGGCGATCATGAAGCAGGCCCTCGCCCAGGCGAAGGAAGGCCGCAACCACATCCTCGGCGAAATGGCCAAGGCCATGGAAGCGCCGCGCGCGGAACTGGGCGAATTCGCCCCGAAGATCGAGACCATCAAGATCCCGGTCGACAAGATCCGTGAAGTGATCGGCACCGGCGGCAAGGTGATCCGCGAGATCACCGCCGAAACGGGCGCCAAGATCGACATCGGCGAAGACGGCACGATCAAGATCGCGGCCGCCGACCAGGCCAAGATCGACGCCGCCAAGGAGTGGATCAAGTCGATCGCTTCGGAGCCCGAGCTGGGCGCCATCTACAACGGCAAGGTCGTCAAGGTCGTCGACTTCGGCGCCTTCGTGAACTTCTTCGGCGCCAAGGACGGCCTGGTCCACGTCTCCCAGATCAGCAACGAACGCGTGGCCCGCCCCGCCGACGTGCTGACCGAAGGCCAGATGGTCAAGGTCAAGCTCCTGGGCTTCGACGATCGCGGCAAGACGAAGCTGTCGATGAAGGTCGTGGATCAGGAGACGGGTGAAGACCTGTCCAAGAAAGAAGAGATCGCGCCGGAAGAGGCGGTGACAACCTAGGTCGCCGCGTCATCGGTCGACTTTGAGGGGGCGGTTCCGGCGACGGGGCCGCCCTTTTTCTATGTTTGGATACTGTGCGGTTTTGCGTAGGCCACACGACTGACAACCCACCCAATGAGAACTCCCATCGCGGCGAACAAGAGAATGCCGGGAATGACACCAGCCCAAC
>JACRBD010000089.1 GCA_016234625.1 Caulobacterales bacterium
CGAAGAGGCTGTCGGGCTCGCCGCACAGGGGGGCGCCCGCCGCCAGCAGCGGCCACTCCCGGATCAGAACGCCCGACCACAGGATGATGGCGCCCAGGGTGCTGTGCAGGGCGGCCTGCTCGAGCGTTGAGGGGGAAACAAGGGCGCGGACCTGCATCATCATGCTCCTTCAGCTGTTGTCGTTCGATCCCATGACCGGCCAACCCGGACCTTGATGCAAATCAACGCGGGGGGCGGTCGGCGCGCCTAGTCCATCGGCGAAAGTCAGATGGGGCGCCAAGATGAATCGGGTTTCCGGGAGCAATGAGACGGGGTCGCTGAGCGGCTCCATCCTGCTCGCCTGCACGGTCCTGCGCGGGCTGATGTTCGCCTTCGCCGCCGCGGCGACAGACGATCCGCTGTACCGTTTCCAGGCCTTGATCGTCGTGGCCGCGGCGGTGGTCGGCGGATTCGCGCTGAACGCCGCCATGGCGGCCGGATTGCTGGTCAATGACCAGAGCAAATACATGGACGGCGTCGTCAAGGCCGGGGTCATCGCGACCATGTTCTGGGGCGCGGTGGGCATGCTGGTGGGGGTGGTCATCGCCGCCCAGCTGTCCTTTCCAGAGCTTCTCTATTTCCCGGAGGTCGGCTGGCTGAACTTCGGCCGGCTGCGGCCGCTGCATACCTCAGGCGTGATTTTCGCCTTCGGTGGCAACGCGCTGATCTGCACCTCCTTCTATGTGGTCCAGCGGACCTGCCGGGCGCGGCTGTTCGGCGGCGTGCTGCCGTGGTTCGTGTTCTGGGGCTATCAGCTGTTCATCGTTCTGGCCGCCACCGGCTATCTGGCCGGCATCACCCAGAGCAAGGAATACGCCGAGCCGGAGTGGATGACGGACCTGTGGCTGACCATCGTCTGGGTCGCCTACCTGTTCACCTTCCTGGGCACGATCTGGAAGCGCAAGGAGCCGCACATCTATGTGGCCAACTGGTTCTACCTGGCCTTCATCGTCACCGTGGCCCTGCTGCACATCGTCAACAATCTGGCCCTGCCGGTCGATCTGCTGAACCACCGCAGCTACAGCCTGTTCTCGGGCGTCCAGGATGCCCTGACCCAGTGGTGGTACGGCCACAACGCCGTGGGCTTCTTCCTCACCGCCGGCTTCCTGGCGATGATGTACTACTTCGTGCCCAAGCGCGTCGGCCGGCCGGTCTACAGCTATCGCCTGTCGATCGTGCACTTCTGGGCCCTGATCTTCATCTACATCTGGGCCGGCCCGCACCACCTCCACTACACGGCCCTGCCGCAGTGGGCGCAGACCCTGGGCATGACCTTCTCGATCATGCTGTGGATGCCCAGCTGGGGCGGCATGATCAACGGCCTGATGACCCTCTCGGGGGCCTGGGACAAGCTGCGCACCGACCCGGTCGTACGGATGATGGTCGTGGCCATCGCCTTCTACGGCATGTCGACCTTCGAAGGTCCGGTCATGTCGATCCGGGCGGTCAACGCGCTCAGCCACTACACCGACTGGACCATCGGCCACGTGCACTCTGGCGCGCTGGGCTGGGTCGGCTTCATCACCTTCGGGGCCGTCTACTGCCTGGTGCCCTGGCTGTGGAAGAAGGACCGCCTCTACTCCGACAAGCTGGTCGAGTGGCACTTCTGGATCGCGACCACGGGCCTGGTTCTCTACATCTGCGCGATGTGGGTCTCCGGTATCATGGAAGGCCTGATGTGGCGGGAATACACCCCGCAGGGCTTCCTCGCCTGGTCGTTCATCGAGACGGTCTCGGCCAAGCATGTGGAGAACATCATCCGCACCCTTGGCGGCGCGATGTTCCTCAGCGGGACCCTGATCATGATCTACAATCTCTGGCGCACGGTCCGGCTGCCGTCCGTCGATACCAGCGACGCGCTCGCCGCGCCGCTCCCGGCAGCCGCCTGAGGACCGCGCGATGAGCATGTGGAAACATCACGGCAAACTTGAGCGGCACTCGCTGCTCCTGATCATCGGCATCGTGCTGGTCGTCTCGATCGGCGGCCTGGTGGAAATCGCCCCGCTGTTCTGGATCAAGAACACCATCGAGAAGGTCGAAGGGGTCCGCCCCTACACGCCGCTCGAACTGGCGGGGCGCGACATCTACATCCGCGAGGGCTGCTACGTCTGCCACTCGCAGATGATCCGCCCCCTGCGGGATGAAGTGGAACGCTACGGCCACTACAGTCTCGCCGCCGAGAGCATGTATGATCATCCGTTCCAGTGGGGATCCAAGCGCACCGGGCCTGATCTGGCCCGGGTCGGCGGCAAGTATTCCGACAGCTGGCATCGCGACCACCTGATCGATCCGCGCTCGGTGGTGCCGGAATCGGTGATGCCCCCCTACGCCTTCCTGGCCGGCAAGGACCTGCGCACGCAGGACCTGAAGGCCAAGCTTGAGGCGATGACCCGGGTGGGCGTGCCCTACACCCAGGAGCAGATCGACCAGTCGATGACCGATCTGCAGGCCCAGGCCGATCCCTTCTCTTCCGACGCGGTCGCCCTGCGCCGCCGCTACGGGGACAAGGTGGTCAACCGGGACTTCGACGGCGACCCCGCGCGGCTGACCGAAATGGACGCCCTGGTCGCCTACCTGCAGATGCTCGGCACCCTGGTCGACTTCAGCACCTATCAGGCGTCCGCGCCGGCGAACGAACGCTAGGGAGCCGGACCCGTGACCTACGAAACCATCGCGCGCATCGCCCAGCAGGGAGGCCTGATCTACTTCGGGCTGATCTTCCTGGCGGGCTGCGCCTACGCACTTTGGCCCACGAACCGTGACGTGTTCATGCACGCCGCGCGCCTGCCCCTCGAGGAGGAAGACCTATGACGGGCGATGGTCCGCACAAGGACGAAATCAGCGGAATCGACACCACCGGCCACGAGTGGGACGGCATCCGCGAGCTGGACAACCCGTTGCCGCGCTGGTGGCTGTGGGTGTTCTACGCCTGCATCGCCTTCTCCATCGGCTACTGGGTGCTGATGCCGGCCTGGCCGGGCCTGAACGGCTACACCCACGGCCTGCTGGGCAAGTCCGACCGCCGCGAGGTGGCCCAGGCCCTGACCGACCTGCAGACCCTGCGGGGCGCCGGCGGGGCCAAGCTCAAGACGGCGAGCCTGGCGCAGATCGAATCCGATCCCGAACTGCAGGCCTACGCCATGCAGGTCGGCCAGTCGGTGTTCGGTGACAACTGCGCCACCTGCCACGGCGCCGGCGGCGCCGGCGGCAAGGGCTACGCCAACCTGCGCGATGACGTCTGGCTCTGGGGCGGCAGTCTGGAGGACATCCAGCGGACGATCACCTACGGGATCCGTTCCGGCGATGACCAGGCGCGCCTGTCCCAGATGCCGGCCTTCGGTCGGGACGCCATGCTGCAGCCGGCCCAGATCAGCGACCTGACCGAGTATGTGGTCGCGCTGTCGGGCCGCAAGGCGAACGCCGCGGCCGTCGGCCGTGTCACGACGCTCTTCGCCGAGCAGTGCGCCAGCTGTCACGGTCCGGCCGGCAAGGGCGACCAGCTGGTCGGCGCGCCGGACCTGACCGACGCCGATACGCTGTATGGCTCTGATCGCGCCGCGATCTCGGGCCAGATCCATAACGGCCAGGGCGGCGTCATGCCGGCCTGGGGCCGCCGCTTCGACCCGGAAACCATCAAGGCCCTGGCGGTCTACATCCACGCCAACTCCGGCCAGTAACCATGACCGTAGTGATTGACCGGACCACGCCCCCCAGCGCGGCTAGCAATAGTCCGGGTCCGGTCAGTGCCGCCGCCCTGGCCCGCCGCAAGGCGGGTCGGGGCGGCGGTCTCTATCAGCCGCGCGTTCCGATCTATCCCAAGCTGGTCCACGGCAAGTGGCGGACGATCAAGTGGCTGATGCTGATCGCCACCCTGGGCGTGTACTACGTCGTCCCCTGGATCCGCTGGGAGCGCCCCGGCCTGCTGCCGGATCAGGCCGTGCTGGTCGATTTCACCGGCCGGCGGTTCTACTTCTTCTTCATCCAGCTCTGGCCCCAGGAGGTCTACTTCATCACCGGCCTGCTGGTGATGGGCGCGCTGGCCCTGTTCCTGGTGACCGCGTTGTTCAGCCGGTTGTGGTGCGGCTACACCTGCCCCCAGACGGTCTGGACCGACCTGTTCATCGCCGTCGAGCGATTGTTCGAGGGCGACCGTAATGCGCGGATGAAGCTCGACAAGTCGCCGATGTCGCTCAACAAGCTCTGGCGCAAGGGCGGCAAGCACGCCGTCTGGCTGGGCATCGCCTTCGGCACCGGCGGCGCGTGGATCTTCTATTTCCACGACGCGCCGACGCTGATCCGCACCTTCTGGGTCGGGGCCGCGCCGCTGACGGCCTACATCTCCTGCGCCCTGCTGACGGCGACCACCTATGTGTTCGCGGGAACCATGCGCGAGCAGGTCTGCACCTACATGTGCCCCTGGCCGCGCATCCAGGGCGCCATGCTCGACGAGCATTCCCTGCAGGTGACCTACCTGAAGGACCGGGGCGAGCCCCGCGCGCCGCACAAGAAGGGCCAGAGCTGGGAGGGCCGCGGCGACTGCGTCGACTGCAACCAGTGCGTGGTCGTCTGCCCGATGGGCATCGACATCCGCGACGGCTCGCAGCTGGAGTGCATCAACTGCGGCCTGTGCGTCGACGCCTGCGACGAGATCATGGTCAAGATGGGCCGGCCCAAGGGGCTGATCGCCTATGATACCGACTATGCGGTGGTCGCACGCGTGGCGAAGAACAAGCCGACCTATCATCCGGTCCGCTCGCGGACGATCTACTACGGCGTGGCGCTCGGCCTGGTCAGCGCGGTGATGCTCTGGGGCTTCATGCAGCGGTCGCCGGTGGACCTGCATGTGCTGCGGGACCGCAACCCGACCTTCGTGCGGCTGCACGATGGGGCGATCCGCAACGCCTACACCCTGAAGATCACCAACCGCGGCTTCGAGCCGGCGACCTTCACCATTGGCTTCAGGGGCGTCAGCGGCGTCACGCTCAAGACGCCCGGCGAGACCGCCTCGAAGGGCTTGCTGACGGTGACCGTGAAGCCTGACGAGGTCCGCGCCGTGCGGGTGTTCGTCAACGCGCCGGCGGCGGCTCTGCCGGCCGCCAATCTGCCGGTGGCCTTCACCATCCAGTCGGCCATCGGCTCATCGGAGGTCCACACGACCTTCCTGTCCGGAGACGCGAACGCCCGATGACCGCCCTGGCCCCCGCACCCCGATTCACCATCAAGGGCTGGCACGTCCTGGCCGGCCTGGTGGCGTTCTTCGGCCTGATCATCGTCGTCGACGGCATCTTCATCAGCCTGGCCTACCGCACCTTCTCCGGCGAGGCGGCGAAGAACCCCTACGAGGCCGGGCTGCTCTACAACCGCACCCTTGCCCAGCGTCAGCGACAGGCCGCCCTCGGCTGGTCGGCGACCATCGAGGAGGGCGCGGGCGACGTGGTGCTGGTGCGGGTCGCCGATCGTGACGGCCGGCCCGTCGAGGGCCTGACGGTCAGCGGCGCGCTGGAGCGCCCCGCCACCACCCGCGGCCGTCGCGCGGTGCGGTTCGCCGCCGTGACGCCCGGGGTGTACCGGGCCGATGCGGCCCCGCTGGACGGCGCCTGGGACCTGCATGTGACCCTGCGGGCCGGGGACGGCGCCCTGTTCGAGGCTGATCGGCGTCTGGTGCGGCCATGAGCCTGGCCCTGGCCCCGCGCGATCTCTCCGCCTTCGTCACCCATGACGACGAGGATCACGGTCGCGTGGAGCTGCTGGTCACCGGGGCCCGCTGCGCCGGCTGCATGGGCAAGATCGAGCGCACCGCCGCCGCCGCGCCGGGAGTCGAGGCCGCCCGCTTCAACCTGACCACCGGCAAGCTGGCCGTGCGGTTCTCCGGACCGACCGGCGACCCCGGCCTGATCGTCGAGGCGCTGGAGCGTGAGGGCTATCCCTCGACCCCATTCGACCCGGGCAAGGCCGAAGCGGCGCATGACAAGGAAGGGCGGATGCTCGCCCTGGCCCTGGGCGTCGCGGGCTTCGGCGCCGGCAACGCGATGATGTTCACCGTGCCGGTCTGGGCGGGTTTCTTCGGCCAGGAGCTGGACCCCTCGACGCGGCAGCTGATGTACTGGTTCGCCGCAGCGGTCGCCACGCCCTGCGCCCTGTTCGCCGGCATGCCCTTCTTCCGCTCGGCCTGGGCTTCCGTGCGCAAGGGCCGGGCGAACATGGATGTGCCGATCTCCATCGGCGTCATCCTGACCCTGATCGTCAGCTTCTCCGAGACGCTGCAGAACGGGGCGCACGCCTATTTCGACGCCGCCGTC
>JACRBD010000090.1 GCA_016234625.1 Caulobacterales bacterium
ACCCCTCCCCCCTCCAGGGGGAGGGGAGTCGGAAATGATCCAGCCTCCCCGTGCTCGGCAGGAAGCCCGTCGCCGGGGTCTCCGCGTAGAGCCGGGCCTCCATCGCCCAGCCGTTCATCTCGATCTCGGCCTGCTTCAGCGGCAGCGGCTCGCCGCTGGCCACCCGCAGCTGCCATTCAACCAGATCCTGGCCGGTGATCATCTCGGTGACGGGATGCTCGACCTGCAGCCGGGTGTTCATCTCCATGAACCAGATGCGGTCGGCGCGCAGGCCCTCGCTGGCGTCGGCGATGAACTCCACCGTGCCGGCGCCTTCGTAGTTGACGGCCTTCGCGGCCTTCACGGCGGCGTCGCAGACGGCGGCGCGGGTTGCCGCGTCCATGCCGGGCGCCGGGGCCTCCTCGATGACCTTCTGGTGGCGGCGCTGCAGGGAGCAGTCCCGCTCGAACAGGTGGACCACATTGCCATGGCTGTCGCCGAACACCTGCACCTCGATGTGGCGCGGGCGGGTGACGTATTTCTCGATCAGCACCTTGTCGTCGCCGAAGCTGGCGGCGGCCTCGCGGCGGCAGCTGGCCAGGGCGGCCTGGAAGTCACCGGCCGCGTCGACCTTGCGCATGCCCTTGCCGCCGCCCCCTGCCACGGCCTTGATCAGCACCGGATAGCCGATGGCCGCCGCCTCCTTCTCGAGCCGGGCCTCGCTCTGGTCGTCGCCCAGATAGCCCGGTGTGCACGGCACCCCGGCGGCGATCATCAGGCTCTTGGCCGCGTCCTTCAGGCCCATGGCGTTGATCGCGGCCGGCGGCGGGCCGACCCAGACCAGGCCCGCGTCCTTGACCGCCTGGGCGAACCCGGCGTTCTCCGACAGGAAGCCATAGCCGGGGTGGATCGCCTGCGCGCCCGTCGCCCTGGCGGCGGCGAGAATCTTCTCCGCCACCAGATAGCTCTCGCGCGCCGGGGCCGGACCGATCAGCACCGCCTCGTCGGCCTCCAGAACATGAAGGGCCTTCGCGTCGGCCTCGGAATAGACGGCCACCGTGCGCACGCCGAGCCCCCGGGCGGTGCGGATGATGCGGCGGGCGATTTCGCCGCGGTTGGCGATAAGCAGGGAAGACAGCATGCCCCACTCCTATCCGAACCGCGCGCGCTTGCGAACGGTCGTCAGTGACCGCCCAGTTCGTTGAGGCCGAGCAACATCAGGATGACCATGATGACCCCCGCGCCGATCAGCGAGCCGACAAGCAGCAGGGCCATGCGCCAGAGCGTCCCGAAGACGCCGGTTCCATAGGTTCCGCGCATGTGGACGAAGAGATGCACCGGCATGGCGAACAGCAGGAGATCGCCGGGCTTTCCGGGGATGAGGTTCGCCAGAAAGACGAGACTCAGCAGCAGCCCCTGAAACGACAGGGAGTGCATCGAGAAGATCAGATGGTCGAACAGGAAGAACCGCCGTCTGGTCAGGAACAGCAGGCCCAGCAGGCCCGCCGCGATCGGCAGCGCCAGCACCGCCAGCCGATGCCCCCAGGCGTGCAGGCTGTGGCCGAAGGCTTCGGGGTTGCGCATCGCCGCCCTGGCGCGTACCTCCATCCAGTGATCGAAGCCGCTCTGACCCGTCTGGGCCCGCGAGCTGGCGCCCGCCGCCCTCTCCTCGACGCTGATCTTGACGCCTGGCGCGGAGATGACCTGCTCGCGCCCGCCGCCGGTGACCACGAAATTGGTGTTCGAACCGCCCAGGCCGCCGGTGAAAAACACCAGCAGCACCACCACCAGGAACAGCCGGAAGGGCGGAATCTGCGGCGCCCTGCGGCCGTCGAGGTAGGCGCGGGTCAGCCTGCCCGGCCGCCGGACCAGGTCCGGCATGGTTCGCCAGAAGCGGCCGTCGAAATGGGTCAGTCCCTCGAAGGCCTCGGTGATCAGATGGCCGATCGAGCGGTGATAGTCCTCGCCCTTCTGGCCGCACTGGTGGCACCACGGCCCCTCCAGCGGCGTCTCGCAATTGGGACAGGGCGTTCCCACCGGCAGGCCGTGCAGCGGCTTGCGGGAGAAGAAACCGCCCGCCGCGTCCGCCGCCGCCGCCTCCAGTTCCTGCGACAAGGCCCCCTCCCCGGTTTAGACCGCCCAGCCGGGCTTGCGCTTTTCGAGGAAGGCGGTGACGCCCTCCTGGCCTTCCTCGCTCAGCCGCTGGTCGGCGATCAGGCGAGCGGTCATGTCGAGCAGCTCCTCGTCCATCGGCAGGCCGGTGACGTCATCGACGAGCGCCTTGGACTTGGCGACGGCGCCGGGCGCGCAGGCCATGATCTCGGTCGCCAGCCGTTCCATGGCGTCGTCCAGATCGGCGGCGGTCTTCACCACCTCGTCGACCAGGCCGATCTTCTCGGCGAAGGCGGCGTCGAACATCCGGCCGGTGGCGAACAAGCTCTTGGCCCGGCGCGGGCCGATGGCGCTGACCACATGCGGGCTGATGGTCGCCGCCACCAGGCCCAGCTTGACCTCGGAGAAGGCGAACTTCGCGTCCGCCGCGGCCACGGCGTAGTCGCAGGCGGCCACCAGGCCGGCCCCGCCGCCGAACGCCGGGCCCTCGACCAGGGCCACGGTCAGCTGCGGCAGCTCGCGCAGGGCCAGCAGCATCTCGGCCAGCGCCATGGCGTCCTGGCGGTTCTCGTCCCTGGTGAAGGTCGCGGCCGACTTCATCCATTCCAGGTCGGCCCCGGCGCTGAACGCCCCGCCGGCCCCGCGCAGGAAGACGATCCGCACGCCGTCAGCGTCGCGCAGGGTCTCGAAATGCTGGGCGAGAGCCGCGATCACCTCGGCGTTGAAGGCGTTCTTCCGGTCCGGCCGGTTGATCGTGACGACGGCGACGCCGGACGGGCTGGCGTCCAGCACGACAAGGTCGCTGAGGACGTCGGTGTCGGCGACTTCGACGAGGGGATCGGCGATGGGGTTGGTCATGTGAGGTTCCTGTTCCGGGGCTACATCCGGAAGACGCCGAACGTCGTATCGGGAATGGGGGCGTTCAGGCTGGCCGAGATTGCCAGACCCAGAACGTCCCGGGTTTGCATTGGATCAATCACCCCGTCGTCCCACAGCCGCGAGGTGGCGTGGTAGGGGTTGCCCTCGTCCTCGTAGCGCTGGCGGACCGGGGCCTTGAAGGCTTCTTCCTCGTCCTTCGTCCATTTGTCCGCGTCGCGGTGGACGGTGGCCAGCACGCTGGCGGCCTGTTCGCCGCCCATCACGCTGATGCGGCTGTTGGGCCAGGTGAACAGGAACCGGGGCGAATAGGCGCGGCCGCACATGCCGTAGTTGCCGGCCCCGAAGCTGCCGCCGATCAGGACGGTGAACTTGGGCACGTTAGCGCTAGCGACGGCGGTGACCATCTTGGCCCCGTCCTTGGCGATGCCGCCGGCCTCGTACTTTCCGCCGACCATGAAGCCGGAGATGTTCTGCAGGAAGACCAGCGGGATCTTGCGCTTGCAGGCCAGCTCGATGAAGTGGGCCGCCTTCAGCGCCGCCTCGCTGAACAGCACGCCGTTGTTGGCCAGGATGGCCACCGGATAGCCCCAGATGCGGGCGAATCCGGTGACCAGGGTGGTCCCGTACAGCGGCTTGAACTCGTCGAACTCGCTGCCGTCGACGATCCGGGCGATGACCTCGTGGACGTCATAGGGTGCGCGGACGTCGGACGGCACCACGCCGTAGAGCTCGGCCGGGTCGAACAGCGGGGCCTTCGGCTCGCGCACGTCCATGTCGACGCGCTTGACGGTGTTCAGGTTGCCGATGATCGAGCGGACGATCTCCAGGGCGTGTTCGTCGTTGGCGGCCACATGGTCGACCACTCCGCTGCGGCGGCCGTGGACGTCGGCGCCACCCAGGTCCGTGGCGCTGATCACCTCGCCGGTGGCGGCCTTCACCAGCGGCGGGCCGGCCAGGAAGATGGTCCCCTGGCTCTCCTCGCCGGCGCCCCGGACGATAACCGTCTCGTCGCTCATCGCCGGCACATAGGCCCCGCCGGCGGTGCAGCTGCCCATCACGCAGGCGATCTGGGCGATGCCCTCGGCGCTCATCCGGGCCTGGTTGTAGAAGATGCGGCCAAAGTGATCGCGATCGGGGAACACCTCCGACTGGTGCGGCAGGTTGGCCCCACCGCTGTCGACCAGATAGACGCAGGGCAGCCGGTTCTGCAGCGCGATCTCCTGCGCCCGCAGGTGCTTCTTGACCGTCATCGGGTAGTAGGTGCCGCCCTTCACCGTGGCGTCGTTGGCGACGATCATCACCTCGCGGCCCGAGACACGGCCGACCCCGCAGATGATGCCCGCGCCGGGCGCTTCGCCGCCATAGAGGTCGCAGGCGGCCAACTGGCCGATCTCCAGG
>JACRBD010000092.1 GCA_016234625.1 Caulobacterales bacterium
CTCCAGCTCGAACTCGCCGGGCGCCTGGTGCACCGAGCCGAAGGTGGGGCCGGGGCCGATGGCGTTGACCCGGATGCGCGGCGCGAGCGCCTGGGCCATGGTCCGGGTCGCGTGCCAGAGGGCCGCCTTGCTGAGGCTGTAGCCGAAGAACTGCGGGTTCGGCCGCCAGACCCGCTGGTCGAGGATGTTGACGATCAGCCCGACGCGGTCGGCGGGAAGGGCGGTCGCCAACGCCTGGGCCAGCACCGCGGGCGCGCGGACGTTGGTCGCCATATGGGCGTCGAGATCGGTGGCGTCGAAACTCTCGAACCGGTCTTCCAGGAACAGGGAGGCGTTGTTGACCAGCAGGGTCACCGGGCCCAGCGCGGCCGAGGTCTCGCCGATCAGCCGGGCGACGTCGGGATCGGTCAGGTCGCCGGCCAGGACGATCGCGCGCCGCCCCTCGGCCTCGACCAGGGCGGCGGTTTCCGCGGCGTCTTCCGGAGAATCGCGGTGGTGGACGGCGATGTCAAAGCCGGAGCGCGCCGCCTGGATGGCCAGGGCGCGGCCGATCCGCCGCGCGGCGCCGGTTATGAGAGCTGCGCCGCCCAAGGCCGGTGTCAGTCGACGCGGCCGAATTCGAAGACGTTGATGGCGGCGAGAATGACGATGAAAATAGCGATGACGCCGATGGCGAGCATGTCGCGGCTCCGATTGAAATGACGCCCCGGCTTTAGCCTCCACCCTCGCGCCGGGCAAGCGGGCGTTCCCGGCGGAAGCGCTCAATCGTTTCTGCGATCACTCCGCCTTCGATGACTCTGCCTATTCATCCTCGATTCCCAAATTCTGCCGTTCCTTAGCGGCTATCGTCGCCTTCCGGGTACGCATCTCCAACTCTTTGCGCTTGGTAGCGATAAGAATTTCAACCCACATCAATGCCTCGTCAGTGTCGAGGTCGCCGCTCGTGACGATTCGAACATAACTCCCGTCGTCAAAATCGTGTCGCCCTAATGAGCGCTCATTGGTTTGATTTTGCGAGAGAATTGGACCTCCAATCACGGGAGGCGATGTGTTTATAGGCTGCGCAGAAAGCACATGATGGCTCTCGGACGGAGCCTGAGATTGCGCAGGCTCGTGCCCCCCTCCTTCCCGGTCAACTAGGTCCATTGTTTCACGATAGGCTAGTATCACGCCCGATACCGCGCCCGGTGAGAATCCATTTCGGATTAGGTAGTTCCGAAGGACCTCTTCGTTGGGGAGGCGGCCGGGAAACTTCTCTGCCAGCTCTTGAAACAGCACGGGTTCAAGCGCCGCTTCACGAATGGCGGTTGGGCGCTCGTCCGGATCATTGGGGTGGAGATAGCGCATCGCTCGGTCACTAATTTTGACTTCATCCCCTGCCCGTTCCAGCAATCCGTACTTGTGCAAAGCAGAGATTGCGGTGGCGGAGGCGCCGTTGATGCCGGTGTAGCCCATGCTCTTCACAACGACTTCACGCGGAGCAGCATGAGTGTGCTGGTTGCGGTAAATCATCTGGACCCGTTCAAGGGCATCAGGGAGACTGAGGGCGGGGTAATTCGGGGATCGCACTCGCTTTTCCAGGGCCACTTCGAGAACTCCTTATCGCTGCGTTCGAGACATATAACTCCGAATTCGCGTTAACGCCAGAAGTTCGTCAAAATGGAGATAGGCTAACGCGACCCCTTGCGTGCGGCACGCGCCGGTGCGATGTTCCGGCATCAAGCTAGGAGAATCACCATGAGGAGACCCCTAGCCTCGGCGTCCGTGCTCACCGACGACCGAGGCCGTAACGAGAAGGCCCGCCTCTGACCAAGCCGGGAAGCGAGACAGAGACGGGCCATGGTGAGCGCCTTTGGAGGCGTGGTGGAATTGGTAGACACAGCGGTCTTTAAAACCGCCTCCTGCTAGGGATTGTGGGTTCGAAGCCCACCGCCTCCACCGTTTTCCAAGTGCGCGGGTGAATCATATCACTCGCGCACTTCGATCACTACCCTTTACCCATCAGCATTGACGTGGTCGCGGGCCGTCCACTGCCCATGTAATGGACCAAAGCTCGCGGCGCTGGACGCGAGTATTGCCATGTCCGCCCTCAAGCGCCGCCTCTATCGTTTGCTGCTGCCGGCCTATCGCATGGCCATGCGGCAGGTGCGCGGGCTGACGCTGGGCGCCAGGGCCATCGTGTTGGATGGCGAGGGGCGGGTGCTGCTGATCGAGCACAGCTATACCCCCGGCTGGCATTTCCCCGGCGGCGGGGTGGAAACCGGCGAAACCACCGAGGAAGCCGTTATCCGCGAGTTGGAGGAAGAGGGCGGCATCCGAGTGAAAGGTCGGCCGGTGCTGCTGTCGATCCATTCCAATCGGGCCATCTTCAAGGGCGACCATGTCCTGCTGTTCCGGGTCGAGGCCTGGACGGCCGTCCCGGCCACCTCGCGGGGCGAGATTCTGCGGACGGCGTGGTTTCATCCGCGCGACCTGCCCAAGGGAACCACTGGCGGCGTGCGCCGCCGCCTCGCCGAGATGCTGGACGGACACCCGCCGGACCTGTTCTGGTAGGGCCAACAAACAAGCAAGCCCAAGGGAGACGCACGGCATGGCCGCCTGGATGAGCCCCGCTGACTTCAGCAAGATCGCCGTCGGCATCGACCGTCCCGAGGACGTGGTCGTCGGCAAGGACGGGCGGGTGTTCGCCTCCGACCACCAGTGCGCGGTGGCGGAAATCCACCCGGACGGGACCTTCACCCGCATGGGTCCGAAGGGCGGCGCGCCCAACGGGATCAACATGGACCTGCAAGGCCGGGTGCTGATCGCCAACTTCGGGATCTACGACCGGGAAGAGGGCCCGCTGCAGCGGTTCGACCCGGCGACCGGCCAGCACGAGACCCTGGTCGCGGAGGTCGGCGGCAAGCGGCTGACCAGCGCCAACTATCCGGTGCTCGACCGGGCCGGCAACATCTGGTGCGCCAACTCCACCCATGCCGAGACCTGGCCCCAGGCGCTGGACGGCCGCACCGACGGCTTCATCTTCGTGCTGCGGCCGGACGGCTCGACCAGCATCGAGGCCGAGGGGCTGAAGTTTCCCAACGGCATGGCCCTGTCGGAAGACGACCGCTGGCTCTACTGCGCCCAGACCAGCGGGGCGGACGTCATGCGGTTTCCGATCCTGAAGGGCGGCAAGCTGGCCGCCGGCGAGCGCTACGGCCCGGTGCTGGGCCGGCTCGTTGACGCGACCCAGGTCCAGGCGGAGGCCGACGCCGAGCACCATCCCGACGATCTGGGCTACACCGACGGCGTCGGCATGGACGCGGAGGGCAACCTGTGGGTCTGTCTGCCGGCGGCCAACAAGGTGGTCGCGATCCGGCCGAACGGGGCGGTCGAGACCGTGGTCCACGATCCCTCCGGCGAGATCGTCAACCACCCGACCAACGTCACCTGGGGCGGCCCGGACCTGAAGGACCTGTACATCGGCTCGATCCGCGCCGGCTACGTGCTCAAGGCCCGCAGCCCGGTCGCCGGCCAGCCTCATGTGCACCAACTTTGAAGTCGGCCCTTCCCCACATGATCGGCGGTAACTAAACTAGCGTTTGAAGAGGCCGGACGGCGGCCCGCAGCGACCCCCGCAGGGAGAGACGGTGATGCGCGACTACACAAAATTCTACATCGACGGTCAGTGGGTTCAGCCCACCGGCGTGAAGACGCTCGACGTCATCAACCCGGCCAACGAAGAGGTCTGCGGCAAGATCTCGCTGGGCACGGCCGAGCATGTCGACCAGGCCGCCAAGGCCGCCCGCAAGGCGTTCGAGACCTTTTCGCTGACTTCCGTCGATGAGCGCATCGACCTGCTCGAGCGGATCGTCGTCGAGTACCAGAAGCGCTACGGCGACATGGCCGACGCCATCACCGAGGAAATGGGCGCCCCCGCTTCGCTGGCGCAGCGCGCCCAGGCCGCCATGGGCCTGGCCCACACCCAGACCGCCATCGGCGTGCTGAAGAACTTCAAGTTCGTCGAGGATCGCGGCCCGACCCGGCTGGTCAAGGAGCCGATCGGCGTCTGCGGCATGATCACCCCGTGGAACTGGCCGGTGAACCAGATCGCCTGCAAGGTCGCCCCGGCCCTGGCCGTGGGCTGCACCATGGTGCTCAAGCCGTCGGAAATCGCGCCCTTCTCCGCCTACATCTGGACCGAGATCCTGCATGCCGCCGGCGTGCCGGCCGGGGTGTTCAACCTGGTCAACGGCGACGGCCCCACCGTCGGCGCGGCCATCTCCAGCCATCCCGAGATCGACATGGTCTCCTTCACCGGCTCGACCCGCGCCGGCATCGAGGTGGCCAAGAACGCCGCCCCGACCGTCAAGCGCGTGGCCCAGGAGCGGGGCGGCAAGAGCCCCAACATCATCCTCGACGACGCCGACTTCCAGTCGGCCGTCACCGGGGGCGTCCGCTCGGTGATGATGAACTCGGGCCAGTCCTGCAACGCCCCGACCCGCATGCTGGTCCCCGGCAAGCGGATGGACCAGGTGATCGCCATCGCCAAAGCCGCCGCCGAGGCCACCACCGTCGGCGACCCCAAGGGCAACGCCCAGATGGGTCCGGTGGTCTCCGAGGTCCAGTTCAACAAGATCCAGGGCCTGATCCAGAAGGGCATCGACGAGGGCGCCACCCTGGTCACCGGCGGCGTCGGACGTCCGGACGGCATCGACAAGGGCTACTTCGTCAAGCCGACCATCTTCGCCAACGTGACCAACGACATGACCATCGCCAAGGAAGAGATCTTCGGCCCGGTCGTCTCGATCATCGGCTACAACAGCGTCGATGAAGCAGTGAAGGTCGGCAACGACACCGAGTACGGCCTGGCGGCCTACGTCTCGGGCACCGACGTGACCCAGCTGCACGCCGTGGCCAGCAAGCTGCGCGCCGGCCAGGTCAGCATCAACGGCGGCGGCGGCGACCTGATGGCCCCCTTCGGCGGCTACAAGATGAGCGGCAACGGCCGCGAGTGGGGCGACTACGGCTTCCACGAGTTCCTGGAAACCAAGGCCATGCTGGGCTTCAACCCGGCGCAGGCGGCGGAGTAGGGTTTGCGTGGTTCGAGACGCGATCCTGAGGGATCGCTCCTCACCATGACGATCAGAGGTGCGGCCCACCCCTCGTCGTCATCCTGAGGAGCGAGCTTCAGGCGAGCGTCTCGAAGGACGCACAATGGCTCAGCCCGCCAAAGGGCCGTCGGATCACTCCGGCGGCCCTTTTTCTTTGCGCCCGGCTTGTGCATCCTAGGCGCGCCAGCGCCCGACAGAGGCTGCGGCAGGACAGGAAACATCATGATTGATCTCGCCGACATCACCTCCGTCGCGGACGTCCCGCGCGTGCAGGCTCGTCTCCGCCCGGACGCCGAGGCCATCTGGTTCGAGGACCGGGTGATCACCTTCGGCGAGCTGGACAGCGCCTCGAACCGCTGCGCCCAGGCGTTTCTGGCGCTGGGGCTGAAGCCCGGCGACCGCGTGGGCGTGCTTGCCAAGAACAATCCGGACTTCTTCGTGCTCTGGTTCGGCTGCATCAAGGCGCGGGTGACCCTGGCGCCGGTCAACTGGCGCCTGGCCCCGCCGGAGGTCGCCTTCATCCTCAAGGACGCCGGCGCGAAGCTGCTGGTGGTCGGCGAGGACTTCGGCGGGGTGGTCGACATGATCGTCGGCGACCTGCCGGACATCAAAGGCCTGGTGCAGTTCGAGCCGGGCCACCCGCGCTGGCCGGCCTTCCGCGACTGGATCGGCGGCCACCCGGCCGAGGATCCGCGCCTGCCCGCCCAGCAAGACGATGACGTCATCCAGCTCTACACCTCGGGCACAACCGGCCTGCCCAAGGGCGTGCAGCTGACCCAGGCCAACTTCCTCAGCCTGTTCGAGCTGGCGCTGCAGGCGGGCTGGGCGAAGTACGAGGCGGAGAAGACCAACCTGGTGGTCATGCCGCTGTTCCATGTGGCCGGCACCAACTGCGGCCTGCTGGCCCTGCTGCAGGGCGTGCGCAACATCCTCACCCGCGAGGTCAACGCCGCCGAGATCATCGACCGGCTGCAGGACAAGCAGGTGGCCTACGCCTTCCTGGCCCCGACGATCATCAACATGCTGCTGCAGACGCCCGGCGTGGAGACCGCCGATTTCAGCAGGCTGGAGCGGATCTTCTACGGGGCCTCGCCGATCTCGGAGGCGGTGCTGCGCCAGGCCCAGGACCGGTTCGGCTGCGACTTCTTCCAGCTCTACGGCCTGACCGAGACCATCGGCGGGGCGACCTGGCTGCCGCCGGAGGACCATGCGCCGGAGCGGGACAAGCTGCGCTCCTGCGGCAAGCCCTGGCCGGGTTTCGAGGTGCGGGTGCTGACCCCCACCGGCGAGGTCGGCGGCCCGCGCGAGGTCGGGGAGATCCAGATCCGCGCCAAGGGGGTGATGAAAGGCTACTGGAACCGTCCGGAAGCGACCGCCGAGGCGGTCTGTCCGCAGGGCTGGTTCTCCAGCGGCGACGCCGGCTACTTCGATGACGAGGGCTACCTCTATATCTACGACCGTGTGAAGGACATGATCGTCAGCGGTGGCGAGAACGTCTATCCGGCCGAGGTCGAGAACGCCCTGTTCAGCCACCCCGCCGTGGCCGACGCCGCGGTGATCG
The DNA here is from genome assembly GCA_016234625.1 of Caulobacterales bacterium. Taxonomy (GTDB): domain Bacteria; phylum Pseudomonadota; class Alphaproteobacteria; order Caulobacterales; family Caulobacteraceae; genus Caulobacter. The sequence continues at coordinate 6,655 of JACRBD010000092.1, forward strand.
GCGTGCCGGACGAGCGCTGGGGCGAGGCGGTCAAGGGGCTGGTGGTGCTCAAGCCCGGCGCGGTGGCGACCCCCGACGAGATCATCGCCCACGCCCGCGGCCAGATCGCCGCCTTCAAGGCGCCAAAGACCATCGACTTCATCGACGCCCTGCCGAGGAACCCGTCCGGAAAGGTGCTTCGGCGGGAGCTGCGCGAGCCGTTCTGGAAGGGGCGGGAGAGGCTGGTGGGGTAGGGCTACTCGGGCTTCCGCGCGGCGTGGCGGATTTCGAGGATTTCGACACCGTTCCCCTTCACCCGGTAGCGGATGACATAGGGACGGACATGAGTGAGCTCGCGACGGCCGCCGCCGATTGCCCGACCACGTTCGGGCTGTATGTCGAGACCTTGACCGGCGGCGGTTTGCCGCGCCGCCAGCTTCGCGGCGGTGATCGGACGCTCCTTCGCCACATAGGCGCGGATTGCGCGCAGATTGCGAAGCGCTCGGGCCGTCCAGATTACTTCAGCCACGACGCTGGCATTGGCTTCTCGTCTGGTGTTCCCCAAGTGGCGAGCCACTTGGCAACCTCCGAATGCGGCACGACCCGACCGGCGTCCGCATCGGCCTCGGCTTCCAACAGCGCGACCACTTCCTCGTCCGTCAGGGGCGGCGCGGGCGTCTCTTCGAAGCCTGGCGGCTTTTCGTCGCTCATGGGGTCACTCTAACATCGGCAAGGATAATTTGGAAGAGTAATTACAAAATACACGTCTAGGTGTATTTCTATCATCCCCCCTTCACCAGCACTGTCACCGCCATCTGACGCCTCACCCGGAACCCCAGCGTTTCGTACAGCGCGATCGCGCCCGTGTTGCTGGCGTAGGCGTGGAGGAAGGGGGTTTCGCCGGCGGCGATGATCCGGGCCATTACCGCCCGCATCAGGGCGGCGGCATGGCCGCGGCCGCGATGGTCGGGATGGGTGCAGACGCCGCTGACCTCGGTGTAGCCGGGCAGGCGCATGCGCTCGCCGGCCATGGCGATCAGCACGCCATCCTGTTTCACGCCGATGAACTGGCCCAGGCGATGGGTTTCGGCGGCGAACGGGCCGGGTTTCGTGAGGGTGGCCAGGGCCAGCATCTCGGCGGCGTCGGCGTCGCTCAGGTTGATCCATTCCAGATCGCTGTCGGCGGCGATCAGGCGGTCGGCGACCATCTGGGTCCCCACCGCCTCCTGGGCCACCATCATGCCCGACGGCGCGGGCACGGGATCGGCCTCCAGCGTCCAGAGCCCGCTCTCGTCGCACGGCAAGGCGGCCAGCGCGGCCTGGCTCCCCGGCGAGGCGTCTTCGGCGCCGGTCAGCGGGCCGTATTGGGGTCCGAACCGGCGGGCCAAGCCCTCGCCCAGCGCGAAGTTCGCCCGATGGCTGATCAGCGAATGCCACACCGGTCGATCGAGGGGGTTGCGGGTCAAGGCGGCGCTCCGGGAAGACGGGACTCGCGAGACATATAGTCCCGGGACAAGACGGGACATCCCGGGACAATCGATCCCGTCCCGCGGCGGCGATGGCGCAAGGCCTTCAATGGCAAGCGATCGTCAGGGTGGAGTCCGCCGCGTCGACAGCCGGTGATCTTCCAGCTGGACCTGTCATGAGCGGCCGGCCCCCATCCCTCCTCTTGGGCGCGGCTAGCGCCTTGAAACACAAGGCGTTTGTGGCGCCAATGCCCGCCTGGCCCGAAGGCCGTACAATAGACTGATGAGCCCCCTCGCACTCCATGTCCGGCCCGGTCCCATCCTTGTTGCCGGTCCGATGAAGACAGTCGATCCCAGGCACGCGCCGCCAGGGCCGCCGGAGATAGTTGCCTGACCCAGCGTCCGGCATGATGGACTGAGAATAACGCGGGGAAACGCCATGCCGAACTTTGTCTCCATCCCGACCAACGGGATCAAGCTGCGCGCCGTGGTCGAGGGGGCGGGGCCGCTGGTCGTGCTGGTCCATGGCTTTCCGGAGAGCTGGTACAGCTGGCGCCACCAGATCGCGCCCATCGCCGCGGCCGGCTTCCAGGTCTGCGCCATCGACGTGCGCGGCTATGGCGGATCGGACAAGCCCGGCGAGGTCGCCGACTACAGCCTGCAGCAGATCACCACCGACGTGGCCGGGGTAATCGAGCACCTGTCACCCAACGAGAAGGCCGTGGTCATCGGCCACGACTGGGGCGCGCCGATCGTCTGGAACACGGCTCTGACCCGGCCGGATCGGGTGCGGGCGGTGGCCGGGCTGTCGGTGCCCTACACCGGTGTGCCGGCGGTGCAGTTCATGGATGTGATCAAGGCCGCCTTCACCGACAAAGGGCGGTTTTTCTACCAGGTCTATTTCCAGGACGTCGGCCCGGCCGAGGCGGAACTGGGCAGCGATCCGCGCGCGGCGATCCGCAAGTTCTACTACGCCATCAGCGGCGACGCGCCGGACGGGACCTGGCCCGTCGACAAGCCGCATGGCGAGCGCCTGCTGGACCGGCTGCCCGATCCCGACCCGTTCCCCGCCTGGCTGACCAGGGCCGACGAGGACTATTTCGTCGCCGAGTTCCATCGGTCGGGCTTCTTCGGGCCGCTCAGCCGCTACCGCAATCACCAGCGCGACTTCGACTGGCTGCAAGGGTTCAAGGACCGCAAGATCGAGCAGCCGAGCTTCTTCATCGGCGGCGACCGGGACCTGGTGCTGAAGATGATCCCGGGGGTGAACCCGCTGGACTACATGGCGCCCCACCTGCCGGGCCTGCAGGGCGCCCACGTCCTGCCCGGCGTCGGCCACTGGACCCAGCAGGAGGCGCCGGAGGCGGTGACGGAGTTGTTGGTGGGGTGGTTGAGGGGGCTGTAGGTGGAGTGCGCTCGTGCGTCCTTCGACACGGCCCTTCGGGCCTGCTCAGGATGACGGGCATTTTTGGACGCGCACTATTCTACGTCATGCTGAGCAGCGCTCGAAGAGCGCGTGTCGAAGCACGCAGGGACGCACCATCCCAACACCTGTTTGACTCCCCCAAGAGCAGAGCTACTCTCAACAGAACAACGATAACAAACGCTCCAGGAAACGCCCATGACCCCCGCTGACGGTGTGGCTCCGGCTGCCGAGGCCACGCGCAAGCCGCCGTTCAAGACCTTGCCGCAGAAGGGGCCGGACGTGTCGGTCGAGCGCCGCGCGGACGGGTCGGTGCTGATCTGGTCGAACCATGCGCCGGGCGAGGGGCCGCGCTCCATCGCCCACCTGATCCGCGACAAGGCCCTGGCCCATCCCGACCGGCCCTGGATGAAGCAGCGCGAGCCCGGCCATGGCCCCTGGCGGCAGGTGACCTATGGCGAGGCCGTCCGCGCCGGCGAGGCCATCGCCCAGTGGCTGCTGGACCGGGGCCTGACGGGCGCCGACAGCGTCATGGTGCTGTCGTCCAACTCCATCGAGCACGCCCTGGTGATGATCGGCTGCTACACGGCCGGGGTGCCGATCGCGCCGATCAGCCCGGCCTACAGCCTGATCTCCAGCGACCACGGCAAGCTCAAGCATTGCGCCGCCGTGGTGAAGCCGAAGGTGGTGTTCGCCCAGTCGGGCGAGATGTTCCAGAAGGCCTTCGACACGCTCAAGTCGGTCATCCCGGATCTGGTGTTCGTCACCGCCGACGGGACCGGCGAGAGCGCCATTCCCCTGTCGGAGCTGACCGGCACGACGCCGACCGCGGCCGTCGAGGCCGCCCGCGAGAGCCTCGGCCACGACACGGTGGCCAAATATCTGTTCACCTCGGGCTCCACCGGCATGCCCAAGGGCGTGCCCCAGACCTTCGGCATGATGGCCGCGACCATCGCCGGCGGCGAGGGCCTGCGCGCCGAGGCGGTCGATCCCGACCTGATCCCGCAGAGCCTCGAATGGATGCCCTGGAGCCATATCAGCGCCGGCAACATCGGCTTCAACGGCGTGCTGTGGGGCGGCGGCACGGTGCACCTGGACGAGGGCAAGCCGATCCCCGGCATGTTCGAGACCACCATCAAGAACCTCTACGAGGTCTCGCCGATCGTGTTCGGCTCGGCCCCGATCGCCTTTGGCATGCTGGCCGAGGCCATGGAGCGGGACCCGGTGCTGCGGGCGTCGTTCTTCAGGAACCTGCGCTACATGGGCTATGGCGGGGCGACCCTGTCGAACGACGTCAACGACCGGCTGCAGGCCCTGGCCGTGGCCGAGACGGGCGGCCGCATTCCCCTGACCACCATGTACGGCGCCACCGAGACGCAAGGGGTCACCGTCACCCACTGGGCCACCGAAAAGGTCGGGCTGGTCGGCTTGCCGGTGCCCGGCGTGACCGTCAAGCTGGTCCCCAACGGGACCAAGATGGAGGTGCGGGTCAAGGGCCCGACCGTCACCACCGGCTACCACGGCGACCCCGAGAAGACCGCCGCCGCCTTCGACGAGGAAGGCTTCTACAAGCTCGGCGACGCGGCCAGGTTCGTCGATGACGACGACCCGTCGCAGGGCATGGTCTTCGACGGCCGGGTGACCGAGGATTTCAAGCTCGACAGCGGCACCTGGGTCAGCGTCGGCACCCTGCGGCCCGACCTGGTGGCGGCCTGCAGTCCCTATGTAATGGACGCGGTGATCGCCGGGCAGGACAGGCCGTTCATCGCCGCGCTGGTCTGGCCCTCGATGGCCGGGATGCAGGCGCTGGCCGCCGATGCGGGCCCCGGCTCGCCGATCGACAAGCTGGCGGCGATCCTCAAGTCGAAGCTGGCCGCCTTCAACGCGACGGCGGGCGGCTCCTCGCGCCGCATCGGCCGGTTCGTGATCATGACCGAGCCGCCGTCGATCGACGCCGGCGAAATCACCGACAAGGGCTACGTCAACCAGCGCGCCACGCTGGAGCGCCGCGACGCCCTGGTCAAAGCCCTCTACGCCACGCCGGCCGGCGACGGCGTCATCACCGTTCAGGACTGATCCCCATGCTCGACAAAGCCTTCCGCGCCATGCTCGACGCCGCCGCGGCCATGGAAATTCCCCCTCTGGCCAGTCTGCCGGCCGAGATGGTCCGCGCCGGCTATGTCGCGCAGCGGGCGGGTCTCGACGCCGGGGCGCCGAAGGACCTGGACGTGCGCAACCTCGAGGTGGCCGGCGCGGCGGGGCCGCTGAAGGCGCGGCTCTACAAGCCGCAAGGAGCGACGGGCACCGGTCCGGGGCTGGTCTATTTTCACGGCGGCGGCTTCGTCATCGGCAACCTCGACACCCACGACGACTTCCTGCGCCGGCTGTGCAAGGCGTCCGGCGTGCGGGTGCTGTCGGTGGACTACCGCCTGGCGCCCGAGCATCCGTTCCCGGCGGCTCACGACGACGCCCTGGCCGCCACCCGCTGGGCCTTCGACCACGCCGCCGAGATCGGCTTCGACCCGGCCCGCATCGCCATCGGCGGCGATTCCGCGGGCGGCAACCTGTCGGCCTGTATCTCGCTGGAGATGCGCGGCGATGCGAAGCGCAAGCTGGCCTTCCAGCTGCTGCTCTATCCGGCCACGGCGATGAACCAGGACACCCCGTCCCGCCGCGCCCTGGCCACTGGCTATGTGCTGACCGCCGAGGTGATGGACTGGTTCGGCAATCACTATGGCGCGGGGACCCATCCGGACGCGAAACGGGCCGAGCCGGTGCACGCCGCCGACCTCTCGGGCGTGCCCACGGCCCTGGTGGTCACCGCCGGCTTCGATCCGCTGAAGGACGAGGGCAAGGCCTACGCGGCGGCCCTGAACAAGGCCGGCGTGAAGGCGGCGCACGTCGAGTACCCGACCTTCGTCCACGACTTCTACACCCTGTCGGCAGTGTGTCCGGGCGTGGTCCCGGCCATCGAGGAGACGGCGGCGGCGCTGAAGGGGGGGCTGGGCTGAGCGGGTTAGGTGTGAGACCCTCACAACATGCAAATTCGCGCGCGCATCCGCTGGTTGTTTGAAGGGTACTGGCGATTGGCCGCCGTACTCGGTGGGCTATTCGCCGCCGGCATGATGGCCGCCTACCTGGTCGGCTTTCTGCCATCAGTGCTGCCGATGCCAGCGATGCTGCTCGCTCTTCTGACGGGCGGCACGTTCTACGGGGTGGTCATGGCGGGCTTCTTCCGGCTCGTGGTGCGCTTTTGGCCGGTCGCATGGGCTGGCGATCAAAACGCCAAGCAATAGAAAAAGGGCGGCCCGGTTTCCCGAGCCGCCCTTCGTCATATTAGCTTAGCCTGGTCGCGAGCCTAGAACTTGCCGCGCAGGGTCAGGCCCACCGTCCGGGGCGCGCCCAGGAAGGTGTCGTAGGTGCTGACGTTGGCGTCGGCCGTGGCGTTGTACGGGTTGGAGGTGTCCACCTGGAACGGGCCGTTGAAGGCCACCTGCAGGTAGTCCTCGTCGAACAGGTTGTTCGACCACAGCTCCAGCGACCAGCGCTCGTCCGCCGAACCGATGCCGATGCGGGCGTTGACCAGGGTGAAGGCGTCCTGGTCCTTGACCGGGTGCAGGTCCGAGCCGGTGTTGTAGCGCGAGCTGTACTTGGCCGAGAGGTTGGTCCGCAGGACCAGCGACTCGGTCAGGTCACGCTCGTAGGTGGCCGAGACCGACGACGACCAGCGCGGGGCGAACGACACCTGCGAATCCGGCAGGCGGAACACGCTGTTGAAGCGGGTCGGGTCGGACAGGTCGGCGGCGGTGAAGTCGCCGAACTGGGTCTCGGCGTAGGTCACGCCGCCCTGCAGGGAGAGGCCATCGACCGGGGTGAACCAGACGAAGTCGGCGTCGACGCCCTTGGAGATCACCTCCGGGATCGACTCGACCACGAAGGCCGTGCCGATGAAGGTGTTCAGCTGGAAGTCGGTGTACTGCTGGTAGAAGACCGTCGCGTTCAGCAGCAGCGAGTTGTCGAACCACTTGGTCTTCACGCCCAGTTCGTAGGAATCGGCGAATTCCGGCGCGAAGCTGGTGTCGGAAACGACCGCGAAGTCCAGGCAGCCCGTGGCCACGGCGCAGTTGACGGCGGGGTTGAAAGGCAGCGGCGAGCCGTTCGGGGTGATCCGGGCGCGGCTGGTGCGGTCGAGGTTGAAGCCGCCCGACTTGTAGCCGCGCGCGAACGAGGCGTAGGTCATGATGTCTTCGGCGACCTTCCAGGTCAGCTTGACCGTGCCGGTGACTTCCTCCTCGCCGCCGTTCTGGTTGAAGGTCCCCAGGGCGTCGAAGTCGTTGTTCTCGCTGTTGAGGCAGAGGCCGCCGACAATGGCGCGGGCGGTGGGCACGCCGGCCAGGCCTGCGATCAGGCCGTAGGCGCTCTCCGCCTGGTCACAGGACGAGCCGGTGGTGGTGTAGCGGGTCTTCAGGTCCTTCTCGCTGTTGGTGTAGCGCAGGCCGACCGTCAGCTTGAAGGCGTCGTTGATCGCGAACGTGTTGTCCGTGAACAGGGCGAAGGTGGTGTCGTTCTGACGGTAGCGGTCGTCGGCCCCGCGGCCGGGCTGGTGGATCGCCGCCGAGGTCAGGCCGATGGCCGCCGGCACGTTGCCCAGAACGCGCTGGTCGAAGTAGGCGTAGAAGTCGGAGCCGTAGCTCAGCACCGAACGGCTCCTCAGCTCTTCCTTGGCGTAGAACACGCCGACCAGCCAGTCGAGCGGCCCGGCGACGCCGTTCAACCGGACTTCCTGCGACAGCTGGGTGAACTCGGTGAAGTTCGAGCCGTCGCTGGGGCGGTAGGAGATGTCTGCGGCGCTGAAGTCAGTGTCCTGACCGGTTTCGGCTCGCCAGTTGCGCCAGGCGGTGATCGAGGTCAGGGCGACATCGTCATTGATGTCCCAGTCGACCTGTGCGGACCAGCCGGTGTCGGTGATGCTCTGGTCGGTGTCGCGGTTGGCGTAGGCGGTGCGACCGAACGGGTCTTCGCTGGTGTCGATGGAGCCGGCGCGAACCTGGTTGATCAGGTTGGCGCGGGAGTTGGCCGCGTCGCCGACCACCAGCTGGGTGGCCAGGCAGCAGCTCTCGTCGCGCTGGGTGTAGTCGCCGATAACGCGGACGGTCAGGGAGTCGTTCGGGACGACCAGCATCTGGCCGCGGACGGTCCAGAAGTTCTGGTCGACATCGTCGCTCCTGGTGCGCGGACCAGCCGTGCCCGTTTCCACGTCGAGGTAGCCGTCGCGCTGGCGGGTGGCCACGAACAGGCGGCCGGCCACCGTGTCGTCGCCGGTGATCGGGCCGGTGACCGAAGCGGACACGCCGCGCGCGCCGTAGTCGCCGACGGTGACTTCGCCCTGGGCGCCGAAGTTGAACGACGGGGCGACCGAGATGATGTTGATGACGCCGGCCGAGGTGTTCTTGCCGAACAGGGTGCCCTGCGGGCCCTTCAGCACTTCAACGCGCTGCAGTTCGCCCAGGTCGCCGAACGACACGCCGTTGCGGGGGCGGTAGACGCCGTCGATCACCACGCCGACCGAGGATTCCAGGCCGGGGTTGTCGCCGACGGTGCCCACGCCGCGGATACGGGCGGTGGTGACGGTCTCGTTCGAGGTCGAGGTGACCGTCAGGCCCGGGGTCAGGATCGTCAGATCCTTGATGTCCTTGACGCCGGCGTCCTGCATCAGCTGGCCGCTGACGGCGGTGACCACGACGGGCACGTCCTGCAGGCTCTGCTCGCGCTTGGTCGCGGTGATGATGATGGCGTCGACGGAATTCTGTTCAGCCGCGTCCTGGGCATAGGCGGCGCCGGCGAAAAGGCTCGACAGCACGGCGGCGGAAGCCGACGCGCGAAGCAGTTGTGAAAAACGCATTTCCTGTCCTGAGTTTCTTGGCGCTCCCGGGGAGGGGTTGCGCGGTTACCGACACTTGAAAGCCTGACGGCTCCGTCAAAGTTGACGGCGATCACCTAGGTTGCGCCGGGAAACCTGCGCAAGCGTCAATCCCTTGCGGATAAGGGAAAATGACGGCTTCGTGGCGCGTATGTAACAGCACGGGTGTCAAAAATCGGCGTTCGTCGGGTCGGGCGTCCCGGCCGACGCGAATTGGCCGCTCGCGGGGCCTTTCACCAACCGGCGGTCGCCCAAACTGCTCACCGGCCGGGCGATTTCTCTGGCGGAGGGCCGGGCCGCCGCTACCATCCTTCGGCAAACGACGGCGCGATGGCCAGATCCTTCTCGCCGTGCTCGGGGGACACTATGACATTCAATCTGTTCGAGATGGCGGCGGTGATTCTGTCGGTCACGGCCGTGGCCTGCTGGATCAACGCCAAGACCTTCAAGCTGCCGGTGGCGGTGGGGCTGCTGGTCGTCGGCCTGCTGTTCACTGGCGTGGTGTTGATCACCGATCGGTTCGCGCCCGGCCTCGGCGTCGGCGCGATGTTCCGCCTGGTGCAGGGGCAGGTCGACTATCCCGCCCTGGTGCTCAACTTCATGCTCGCCTACCTGCTGTTCGCCGGGGCGATGAACGTCAATCTCGCGGCCATGGCGCGCCGAGGCTGGGCGGTCGCTGCGGTGGCCGTCCTCAGCACCGCCCTTACGGCCGGTCTGTGCGCGGCGGCCTTCTGGGGCGTCTGCCGGCTGGTCGGTTTTGACATGCCCGTCAGTTGGGCGCTGGTCTTTGGCGCCCTGATCAGCCCGACGGACCCGATCGCCGTCCTGGCCATGACCAAGCGCACGGATCTCGAGCCGCATCTGCAGGCCCAGCTGGAAGGCGAAGCCCTGTTCAATGACGGCGTGGCCGTCGTGCTGTTCAAGGCGCTGCTGGCCTACGCCATCGGCCAGACGGCCGGCGAAGCGGCCGCTAGCGCCGACACGATGCATCTGGCCCAGCACGCCATGATCGAGGCGTTCGGCGGCATCGGGGTGGGGTTGGTGATCGCCCTGGCGGCGGTCGTGGTTCTGTACGCCGTCAACGACTGGGTCACCGA
>JACRBD010000091.1 GCA_016234625.1 Caulobacterales bacterium
CGCCCTGACCGGCCGCGGCATTGACCGCCGCCAGCACCGCCTGGGCCAGCTCGGCCAGACTGATCTTGCCGTCCGAGGCGGCGCGGGCCAGCGAGCGGCTAAGGCTCGCCCCGGCCCTGGCGAAGGCCTCGTCAATACTGTCCGCCGCCCGCCGAGCCGGCTCGCGCAGGGCCTCCAGCGCCGCGGCGGCCTCGCCGGCCTCGCGGGGGATGGCGGTGAGGCCGCCATGGTCGAAGTTGTTCATAATCTCACCTTCCTTCCCCGTCAGGGCGTACTCCTCCAGCCGTCATGGCCCGGCTTGTCCGGGCCCCCCACGCGCCCGATCGCCACAGGACGACCTGCGCTATCCAGCGCCTCTTCTTCGATCGGCGGTGTTCTTGGGTGGCCCGGACAAGCCGGGCCATGACGGCAGGTTTGGAGTTAGTCCGGATAGCGCCCCGTCAGCGCCTCAAACCCCGTGCGATCGAGCGCCGGCGCCGCACCCTCGGCGGTCAGCGCCCGCCATTCGGCCAGGGACAGCCGCCAGAAGGCCTCCGGCGGGATTTGGAACCGCAACGCCGCCAGCCGCAGCAGGTCCGGCCAGGGCGTGGTCACTCGCCCGCCGCCGTGAAGGCCGCCGCCACGGCCCGGGCGGCTTCGCCCAGCTCGACGGCGGCCAGGTCGCCCGGGTCCTCCCCGCCGCCGCGCAGCAAGGCCGCCAGGACGGTGATCAGGTCGCGCGCGGACAGGCCGCGCAGGCGATCGGCCAGGACTTCCCAGCCTTCGGCCGCGAAGGCGGTCTCCAGCTCGGCCAGAGCCCCCAGGGTCAGGCACAGCCGGCGCTCGCGGCCGGCCAGCCGGGCGATCACCTCGCCGCGGGCGCGATTGGCCGCCATTACAGGGCCTCGAAGGTGACCTGGCCGGCAGAGGCCAGGGTGATGGCCCAGGTCGCCTCGCCCTCATGATCGCCGGCGTATTCCAGGGCGGCGACCAGGAACGGGCCCTCGAGGGTCCCGAAATCGGGAATTATCAGCCGCCAGGCGCGGGCTTCCTGGGCGAAGAACACTTCGCGGATCAGGGCGTCGGCGGCGGCGTCGCGGAACACCCCGGCGCCGGAGACGGCGGCCTGTTTGACTCCCGCGCCCGCCAGCAGCTCGCGCCAGCGGCCAGCGCTGTCGCCGTCGGTGGCGTCGATGGTGCGGGCGCCCAGCGAGATGGTCCGGGCCCGCAAACCGGCGACGGTCACGAATTCCGGAGGCTCGCCCCCGTCGCCGATCTTGAGAAGGATGTCCTTTCCGCGCTGAGCGGCCATAGTGGGCTCCTGGTTTTTGGGGAAGCGAATGAAGTCGGCGGACGAGTACGAGGCGTGGCGACGCGAGGCGTTCCAGCAGCTCATCGACAAGAACGAGCAGGTAAACGCCACCTACGGCATCACCGCCTGGGAGGAGTACAGCTACGACCTGGGCGCCGGGACCCTGATCTTTACCCACAAGGGCAAGGCGCGGGTGAAGGCTGACATCCAGCTGGTCGGGGCGGTCGACAAGCACTGGCTGTGGGGTTGGGGCAACGCCGGCTGGTGGCCGGAGGCGGTGCTGGAAGACGCTCGCAAGGTGAAGGCGTTCGGCGAAACGTTTGACCTCATGGAGCTCACAACGGCGCGGCTGGAGGCGCCCAGCTTCGACGATCTTGGCTGGATGCTGACCGCGGTCGCCGCCCGGGTGACGGACGCAAAGGGCGCTTACCGTCCGGTGGATGGACCGCGGTCGATGTTCTTCCTCTATCGCAACCTGACGATCCTGGACTAGGCGCGAGAGACCAGCGCCCTGTCCGACGTGGCCGGGATGACAATTGCCCTTTGGCCTTGATGGAACGATGCGCTCCGGACGGTCGTCAAGACATCAGGGCGAGGTCCGCCGTGGGGACGGCGTCGACCTCAGGCAGGTTCGGTCACCGCCCGCACGCGCAGGATGCCCTGGACCAGCCGGGAGTCTGCGGCGCGGAACACGTCGGCATAGGTCACCCGCTGATTGACCAGCCGATGGCCGTCCAGGGTCAGGGCCGCGCCGTGCAGCCGCGCGCGGATCGCCGCGACGATGGCCTTGGCCTCCTCGGCGCCGTCGAAACGGGACAGGCAGGTGAGGGTCAGGGCGTGTTCGACCCCCTCCCCGTCCAGACCGCCCCAGGGTCGGGTCTCGGCGCGGCCCAGCAGCACCAGCGGCCAGGCCGGCTCGGCCGGCGGTTGGTCATGCACCCGCGGCGGATCGCCCAGCAGGGGGACGAGGTCCGGGTCGGCGCGCAGATGGTCGAGCAGCGCCTTGTGCAGGGCGAGGTCCGGGCTCACGGCCAGATCCTTTCGAGGCTGAGGGTCATGCGGCCGGGCTTCGGACGGGCGGGGGTCACCGCGACCACCCGCCAGGCCTCGCCGCCGGCCTTCAGCCGCATCCCGCGAGATGCGGCGGCATGGGTCCGGGCGATGGCGTCGGCGGTCTCGATCAGGCCCGGACGCAGGGCGCCGTCGCCGGCTTCGCGGTGGCCGGACGGCTGCAGATCGACCCACAGGGCGGCGACCTGGGTCCAGGATTTCGTGCGGCCGCCGAACACCGTCTCGGCCTCGGAGACGGCTTCGAGAATGGCCAGGGTTCGAAGGGCGGCGATCGTCACAGCCGCACCTGACGGAATGCCGCCAGCCAGGGCTCGATCAGCGCCAGCGGCGCCTCGGCCGCCTCGCGGTGCTCGAAGCCATGGGCGACCAGCATCAGCAGGCACAGCCGCAGGGGCGCCGGCGAGGCGTCGGTCAGGGTCAGGCCGGTCGCCGCCTCGACCCGCGCCACGGCGGCGTCGATCAGCAGCTGGACCAGGCCGTCCTCCGCGTCATCGCTGACGCGCAGAAACGCCTTCGCCTCGGCGAGGGTGATGGGGGGCATGTGTCACTCCTCCTTCTCCCCTCGAGGGAGAAGGTGTCGGCGAAGCCGACGGATGAGGGGCCGCGCGGACATCGGCGGCGGCGGGGTGAGGGGTCGCGGAGGGGACGGCGCGGCCCCTCACCCGGCTGCTTGCGCAGCCACCCTCTCCCGCGAGGGGAGAGGGTCGTCCGGTTACGACGCCGCGAACTTCATCAGCTTGATGGCGTCAAAGTTCTGCACCCCGCCGCCGACGCGCTTGGTGGTGTAGAACAGCACATAGGGCTTGGCCGAATAGGGGTCGCGCAGCACCCGCACCCCGGCCCGGTCGACGATCAGGTAGCCCTTGGCGAAGTCGCCGAAGGCCAGGGCGAAGCTGTCCGCCGCCACGTCCGGCATGGTCTCGATCTCGCTGACCGGATAGCCGAGCAGGGTGGCCGGCGCGCCCGGCGCCGTGGCCGGCGACCAGATGTAGTTCCCGTCAGCGTCCTTGAACTTGCGGATCTTCGCCGCCGTGCGCCGGTTGAGCACGAACCGGCCATTGGCGCGGTACTGGGCCTTGGGCGCGTAGATCAGGTCGATGATCCGGTCGACCGGGTCGGTCGCGTCGAAATCGCCGACCGCGCCCGACGCGACATAGCCGATCTCGCCCCAGGCGTGGCTGGCGTCGGCCACCTTGGTGTAGGCGAGGAAACCCTTGGGCTTGTTGGTCCCGTTTCCGTTGACGAAGGCCTCGGTTTCCTGGCCGGCGAAGGCGTCCTCGCACTCCGCGGCCAGCCACTCGTCGAGATTGACGAATGCGTCGTCGAGCAGGGCCTGGGTCGCCGCCGGGCTGGCGTAGAGATCGGCCGCGGGGAACTCCAGCAGGGCCAGCACCGGCGGATCGGTCGCCGGCCGGGCGTCGGTCTCGGCGACCCAGCCGGACTCGATGCCGGCGGTGCTGACAGGCTTCCTGAACACCCCCGCCCCGATGGTCCGCACGGTGGCGATGTCGCGCATCGGCGAGGACATCTGCAGCCGCCGCTCGATCAGCCGCTCGGTCTCGGGCGGGGCGACATAGCCGCCGGCGGTGGGCACGCCCTCGGAAAGGCCCTTGGCCTCCAGCATCACCAGCGAGCTGGCGCCGGTCTTCAGATAGCCGTCCCAGGCGGCCTTGCGCTCGTCGGGGACGATGACGCGACCCTCGGCCAGCGCCGGACGCCGGCCGTCGCTGAGCGCCCGGTCCAGCCGCCCCTGCGCCGCCTGCAGCGAGGCGTCGATGCGCGCGACCTTCTCCTCCAGCAGGGCGTCGCCGCGCTTGCTCTCGAGCGCGCCCAGCCGCTCGTCATTGGCCGCCTTGACGGCCTCGAAGGCCGCCATGACATCCTGCATGGCGGCCCGCGCGGCGGGGTCCGCCGCGGCGTGTTTGGTTTCTTTCATGGTGGGGAGTTCTCCGTGAGTTACAGAAAGTCGCCCCCTTCCCCCTGGAGGGGGGAAGGGTCGGGGATGGGGGTGGAGGTCGTTGGGCTTGGCGCGACGTGAACAGGTTGGCGGAGCGGCGACTGACCGCGCCTTCTGACGAAGGCGCTAAGCCGCCACCCCCACCCCTGCCCCTCCCCCCTCCAGGGGGAGGGAAAGGATGGAGCTGATCCTTGCCCCCGGCAGCATCGGGAAGGTCACGATCGACACCTCCCACAGCTCGACCTGGGTCAGCACCCGCAACCGGCCGGTCTCGTCGGCGCGCGCCTTGCCGGCGATGAAGCCGATCGACAGGCCGTCCATGGCCCCGGCGCGTACGAGGGCCGCGCACATCCGGCCCTGGGGCGTGACCTCCAGGATCCGGCCGCGCGCGTAGAGGCCCCGGCCGTCCTCGATGATCTCGTCCCAGACGCCGACCGGATGGTCGCCGTCATGCTGGCAGAGCATCCGCACGCCGGCCGCGCCGGTTCGGGCCAGAGAGTCCGCGAAAGCCCCGGCGGCGGCGACGTCGTTGTTGAGGTCGCGCGTCCAGAACAGGGAGGCGTAGCCGCGGATTTCGGTTTCGACCATCACAGCTCTCCCGTCTCCAGCCGGCGTTCCAGCCGCTCCAGCGTCACCCGCGTGGCGGCCACCTGCTCCTCCAGCCGGGCCAGGCTTTCGGCGGTTTCGCCCTGGCCCTCGTCCCGGCGCTGCAGTACGTCGATCCGCGCCGAGGCCCGGCCGGCCCACATCAGCCCGCCGGCGGCCTGGATGGCGATGGTGATGATGACGGCCAGGGTCAGCTGGCGGTCCGTGCGGGGGCGTGGGGTGGTCATGAGTCATCCTTCTCTTCGCCCGGGGATCGGCATCACCATCGCGGCGGAATTCGACCTGATGTCTTGATGAGCATTTTTGCTCCGGCGAGACCTTGCTCAAGGACCGCTTCGCGGCCGCGCAGCGGCGACCCCGCAGGGGTCGTCCTTGACCAAGGGCCTCGTCCGGAGCGGACCATTCCATCAAGGCCTTCAGGGCGTATCAGCACCCGGACCCTCAGGGATGGGCCCCTCTCCCTCGCGGGAGAGGATTAGACCTCCAAACCCGCCAACCGTCTCCGCTCATCCGGCGTCAGAAACGTCGCCGCCTCCAGCCGTGCCCACAGCGCGTCGCGTTCAGCCGACAACGCCGGCACGGCGTCAAGGTCGCAGGCGATGCGGGCGCCGGTGTGTTTCGCCCCCAGCCAGCCGGTCAGCGCCCGCGCCGCGCGCTCGGCCAGGGGCACGACCGTGTGTCGCCAGAAGGCGCCGTTGGCCTCGCGGAAGTTGGCGTAGGTGTTGTCGCCCGGTACGCCCAGCAGCTGCGGCGGCACGCCGAAGGCCAGGGCAATCTCGCGGGCCGCCGCGTGCTTGCCGGCGATGAAGTCCATGTCGTGGGGCGACAGCGACATCGGCCGCCAGTCCAGCCCGCCCTCCAGCAGCAGCGGCCGGCCGGCGGCGGCGGGTCCGGCCCGGGCCTCCAGCTCGGTCTTCAGCGTCTCGAACTGCGCTTCGCTGAGCCGGTCGCCGGCCTCGGGGTTGGAATAGACCAGCGCCCCGCTCGGCCGGGCGGAGTTGTCCAGCAGGGCCTTGTTCCAGGCGCCCGAGGCATTGTGCACATCGATGGCGAAGGCCGCCGCCTCCAGCGGGCTGGCGCCGTAGTAGTCGTCCGCCGGATTGAACAGCTTCAGATGCAGCACCGGCAGCCAGCCGTCGGCGTCGCGGCCGATGCGCACGCTGCGCCCGGCCACGCCGTAGTCATAGGCCTCGGGCCAGCCCTGCCGCCCGGGAATGACCTTCATCCGATCTGGCCGCAGGGCCCAGAGCTCGCCGGGCCCCTCTCCGGCCGCTTCCAGATAGCCGTTGCCGCTGACCTGCAGGGTCCCGAAGAAGGCCTCCAGCAGGTCCGGCCCGCCCTGTTCGGGATTGGGCCGGTCGAGCAGCCGGCGCAGCGGATGGTCGTCGGTCCGCCGGCCGCCGGCAAACACCGCCAGCGGGATCGAGGCCCCCGCCTCGGCGATCATCCGCACGCAGCGGTAGGCCACGGGGTTCTTCGCGAACCCTTCGCGGGCGAGGGATTCATAGTCGCGCGGCGTCCAGACGGGCCGCCCGGCGGTGGTCACCGCGACGAGCGCCTGCGCCCGGGAAGCCTTGGTTTCAGGCGCGGGGGCGCGACGCCGGGAGAGGCGGGGGAAGAGGGGCATATGAACCTTTCTCCTCTCCCGCGAGGGAGAGGGGGACCATGCGGAGCATGGTGGTGAGGGAAGCGCGGGCATTGGCGGAATGGGC
>JACRBD010000094.1 GCA_016234625.1 Caulobacterales bacterium
GACGACGCCGGCGCCTGGCTGCGCTGGACCTCGATCGAGCGCTACGCCACCGCGCGCGGGCTGATGGTGGTGCTGCTCGACGGCGAGCGCTTCTTCTACACCGACCTCGCCATCCCGGGGATGAACTGGGAACAGCACATCCTGTTCGCGGTCGACTTCGTCGACCGCACCTTCCCCACCCGCGCGGTGCGCGCCCAGCGCGGCATCGGCGGACTGTCGATGGGCGGCTACGGGGCGATGAAGATCGGCCTCAAGCACCCCGACCGCTTCGCCTCGATCGCCGCCCATTCCGGCGCCTACGACGTGAAGGGGTTCCGCGCCAGCCAGCCCCAGCTGGCGGCGCTGATGCCGACGGTGCGCGCCGGCGATGACGTCTACAAGCTCGCCGTCCGCCCGGGCCCCAAGCCGGCGATCCGCTTCGACTGCGGCAGCGAGGACTTCCTGCTCGACGACAACCGCCGCCTGCACCGCCTGCTGGAGCGCAAGGGCATCGCCCACGTCTACGAGGAGCACCCCGGCGGCCACGGTTGGGACTACTGGGACCGGCATGTGCCAGCCGCGCTCGACTTCCACTGCGCGGCGTTCACCAAGCGCCGCAAGGGTTGACCAAACCTCCGCCTGACAACCACCTGGCGCCGGGATGATGCCCGGCGAGGACCCCCGCCCATGCCTGCCACTCCCGCCCCCGCCCCGCTCACCGGCCTGCTCCCCGGCAAGGTCGTGCTCGTCACCGGCGCCGCCTCCGGCCTCGGCCTCGGCATCGCCCGCGGCCTGCTCGCCGCCGGCGCCAAGGTGTGCTTCACCGACGTGGACGAGAAAGGCTTGGCCGAGGTCACCCGCGAGGCCGGCGCCCAGGCGATGTGGGTCAAGCTCGACGTGACCAATGAGGAGAGCGTGGCCAAGGCCTTCGCCGCCTGTGTGGCCCAGTTCGGCACCCTCGACGGTCTGGTGTGCGCCGCCGGCATCGCCCCCGCCTTCAACCTCATCGACTTCCCGCTCGACAAGTGGGAGCTGGCGATGCGCATCAACCTCACCGGCTATTTCCTGTGCGGCCGCGAGGCGGCGCGCTACTGGGTCAAGCAGGGCATCGGCGGCGCCATGGTGCTGCTGTCGTCCAAAAGCGGCCTGGAGCCGAGCAAGGGCAACAGCGCCTACAACGCCAGCAAGGCCGGCGAGCTGCACCTGGCGCGCGGCTGGGCCGCCGAGCTGGGCGGCAAGGGCATCCGCGTCAACTGCATCGCCCCCGGCAACGTCTTCGAGGGCTCCAAGATCTGGAACCCGACCTACATCGCCGAGCGTGCCAAGGCCAAGGGCATCAAGCCCGAGGAGGTCATCCCCTCCTACATCGCCCAGACCGCGCTGAACCGCGACATCAAGCCCACCGACATCGCCAACGCCTCGGTCTTCCTGCTCTCGGACCAGGCCCGCTGCATGACCGGCCAGGTGCTGATCGTCGATGCCGGGCAGGTCTACGCGCGCTGACCCCGGCCTCGCCACCGTTTCCGTCCGCGCACAGGCCCGGGCACCCGTCGGTGCCCGGGCCTGTCGTTGTGGCGCCCTGGGCTTGCCTCCCCGCGTGGTTCTGTGGTACGATGTGGCGTCCTGGGGGCAGATCGCCCTTGAATTGGATCAACCACTTGGCAGTATTCGGCCATACGGTTGATCCATTTTAGTGAATCGCCCTCATGCGGAGGCCGGCCATGTGCGTCCATCGCGGTTTCACCCTGATCGAACTCCTGCTGGTGATCGCCATCGTCGGCCTGCTGGCGGCGCTGCTGGTGCCCACCGTGAACCTGGTCCGGGCCAGCGCCAAGAGCGTCGACTGCCGCAACCGCCAGGGCCAGATCGGCGTCTTCACCCTGCGCTACGCCAACGACAACCACGGCTTCTTCCCGCCGGTCGGCGGCTCGGACGGCAACTGGTGGCTGCAACAGCTCACCGAGACCACCGGCATCGGCTCCGCCGTCCCGCCCGAGGCGCGGCTGTTCTTCTGCAGCACCGACAGCCACCGCCCGGAGGAGCTGGCCAAGCCCTGGAAGCCGACCGTGAAGGCCTGGCACGTCGGCATGACCAGCATCGGCTACAATTCCCAGGTGCTGGGCCAGGCCTCGGCCTGGATCGACGCCAGTTACACCCGCCGCGCACGGCTGAACGAACTGGCCAAGCCCGCGGAAACCCTGGTCACGGCCGATTCCGGCGCCAATCCAGGTCTGCCCACCATGGCCTCGTGGGGCTACCACCAGGTCACGGTCAACGAATGGCCGGTAGCCCAGGCCCGCCACGGCGTCGACCGCCGCGACTGCGTGGTGATGTTCGCCGATGGTCGGGTCGCCAGCGTGCGCGCCGCATGGCGCGGCGCCGACTCCTCGTGGACGGTCTACCAGGCGGTGTCGGACGGCGGCCTCGGCTGCGGCAAATACCAGGCCTTCCCGCTGCCCGCCGGGGTGGACACGCTGTGGGACCGGCGATGAGCCGGAGCATATGCCAGGCCGCTCCTGCGTGCCGGTGGACGGGCTGGCTGGCCGCCATCGTGGTGGTCCTAACCGCTGCCCTAGTGTTGATCCATCTGCCGCGCGGCAGCGAACGCCGCGGCCCCGCCCAGTCCGCCATCCCGCCCCTGACCCGCAGCGCCTGCGCCGGGCTGTCCGACGACCAGCTGGTGGAC
>JACRBD010000096.1 GCA_016234625.1 Caulobacterales bacterium
CACCGCAGTGCCGACCAGCAGGCCCCGGCCGGCGAGGGTGGCGTAGTTGGCGTCGACCTTGCGGCCCACCGGATGGCGGCCGAGCTGGTGCCAGCTGGCGCCGAAGTGCAGCGAGTTGTCGTCCCAGCGGTAGGGCGCGGTGGCGATGGCGCCATCCGCCACCGTGACCGGCGCGCTGCCAAGATTGCGCAGGGTCACGGTGCAGCTCTTGGCGAAAGGCATGACCCAGCGGCTGGTCAGCAGGCCGTTGGCATCGCACAAGGCGTAGCGGGTGGCGAAGGCCGAGCGGTGGTAGCCGGTGCCGAAGAACTCGCCCACCGGCGCCCACACCGTGCGCTCGCCATCGAAGGCCAGTTCGATCACGGTCGAGCGCAGCGCCTGATCGAAGCCGGGTGTGGTGCCGAGCGACAGCGACAGGCGGTGGATGGCGCCCGGCCCCTCCAGGGTGCGTTCCAGGGTGCCGCCGGGGGGGATGGTCCCGGCCAGCGGCTGGCTGGCCAGCACCGGCTCGGGGCCCTGGCCGAGCAGGGTGCGGTTGGCGGCGGCCACCGCCTCGCCGGCGGCCTTCAGGCCGTCGACGGTGAAGGTCTCGACCGCCGTTCCGGCGGGATAGGTGCGGGTCTCGAGGTTGTAGTAGAAGGCCTCGCGCTTCTCGACCACCTTGGCGCTCTCGTAGGTCACCAGGCAGTGGCGCGCGTAGGGGATGGGCAGGTAGAGGTTGTGCCCGCGCTGCAGCAGGCCGGTGGCCGGCGAAACCGAGGCCGACAGCGGCGGCGGGCACAGGGCGCTGCCGCCGACCAGCTCGATGACCTTGCCCTCGATGGCCGGCGCCTCGGCCCGGTCGAGGTAGACGCGCAGGATGCCCGAGCCGTCGCTGTTGGCGATGGTGAACCAGGTGCGGACCAGGCCCCCCGGCCCCTCCGCGTCGAGCATGACGTGCTCGGTGCGGCCGGCGCGTATCTCGACCCGGATGAACTGGGTGGCGTCGTTGTTGGCGAACCATTCCGGCTTGCCCGGCACGGTACTGACGCGGTCATAGCTGCTGAACAGCCGCAGGGTGTAGGCCGGATCCGGCAGCCGGGTCAGACGTTCGGGATCGCCCATGGCGGCGAGCAGCGAGCGCAGGCTCACCGGTTCGGCGGCAGCCGCGCCAGCGCAGACGGCGAGAAGCAGGATGAAGAGGCGGGAATTCATGCGGACTCCGGTATTCATGCGGCCTTCCCGCCCATGGCGGCGCTGACGATGCGTTCCTGGGTGGCCTCGGCCCGCGAGAACTCGCCGGCGATGGCGCCGCGGTGCAGCACCAGGATGCGGTCGGAGAGGGCGAGCAGCTCCGGCAGCTCGGAGGTGATCAGCAGGATGGTGGTGCCCTGGGCGGCGAGACGGTCGAGCAGGGCGTAGATCTCGCGCTTGGCGCCGACGTCGACGCCGCGGGTCGGCTCGTCCAGCAGCAGCAGCCGCGGTCTGGTCTCCAGCCACTTGCCCAGCACCACCTTCTGCTGGTTGCCACCCGACAGCTCGCGCACCTCCTGGTGCGGGCCGGCCATGCGCGTGGCCAGCGCGGCGCGCTGGCGTTCGCAGGCGGCCAGCTCGCGCGCACCCAGCATCCAGCCGCCGGGCGAGCAGGCCGGCAGGGTGGCGAGGGTGGTGTTGGCGGCGATGCCCAGGCCCAGCACCAGGCCGGTTCCCTTGCGATCGTTGGTGAGCAGGGCCAGGCCCTGGGCGATCGCCGCGCGCGGCGAGGCGATGCGCAGCGGCACGCCGTCGAGGGTGGCGCTGCCGGCGGGCAGCCAGCCGTAGGAGCCTGTCAGGCCGTGGAACAGTTCGCTGGCGCCGGAACCCTGCAAGCCGCCGAAGCCGAGGATCTCGCCGCGCCGCGCGGTGAACGAGACGTCGCAGACGCTGGCGGCGCGCACCCCGGCCGGATCCGGCACGCGCAGGCCGCGCACCTCCAGGCGGACTTCACCGGGGATGGCGGTGCGGGGCGGGAACTGGCCGTCGAGGGTGCGTCCGACCAGCAGACGCACCAGTTCCGGCTCGGGCATCTCCGCCGCCGGCGCCGAGCCGGCCAGTCCGCCGTCGCGCAGCACGGTGATGCGGTCGGCGAGGCGGTAGATCTCCTCCATCTTGTGCGAGATGTAGACGATGCCGCAACCGTCGGCTTTCAGTTGCGCGATGAGGGAGAACAGGCGCTCGACCTCGGGCCGGTTGAGGGTGGCGGTGGGCTCGTCCATGACGATCACCCGCGCTTCCAGCGCCAGGGCCTTGGCGATCTCCACCAGCTGCTGGGTGGCCAGCGGCAGGTCGCCGACCTCGCGCTCGAGATCGAGCTCCAGGCCGAGGCGGGCCAGGCTGGCGGCGGCCTGGGCGCGCTGCGCCCGGCGGTCGAGCCAGCCGGCGCGCGCCAGTTCGCGGCCGAGGAAGAGGTTGTCGACCACTGACAGCGAGGGGATCAGCGACAGCTCCTGGTGGATCACCGCGATGCCCAGGGCGGCGGCTTCCAGCGGGGTGCGCGGCGCCGCCGGACGGCCGGCGATCTCCAGGCTGCCGGCGTCCTGGCGGTGGATGCCGGCCAGGATCTTCACCAGCGTGCTCTTCCCCGCCCCGTTCTCGCCCGCGAGGATGTGCACCTCGCCAGGCAGGACGGTGAAGTCGACGCCCTCCAGCACCCGCACCGGGCCGAAGGCCTTGGCGATGCCACGCATGCTGACCAGGGGCTCCGGCATGGTGCCTACGGTCCTCCCGCCGGCTCGGCCAGGGCGGTGTCGCTGAGCACGATCTGGTCGGCGAGGATGTGGCCCCAGGCGCCGGTGGCGCGGTCGATGACCACCACCTGGGCCTTGCGGCCCTTGAGCGCGGCCAGGTTCCAGCACGCCCAGCTCAGCTGCTCGCTGTTGCGGCCGCTGACGCTGCGCACGGTCTTGCCGTCGACCAGCAGGGTCACTGCGGTGTCGCTGCCGATGCCGCCGCCGACCAGCAGGTTGAGGTTGGCGCGGTCGATGACGAACTCGGGCGAGGTCAGGGTGCCGGTCGCGGCGTCGCCGCCGCGGAAGCTGTTGGCCAGGGATTTGCCCATGAAATTGGCAACCGGGTTCTGATCGGGCATGGCGCCCGGCGCCGGAGCGTCGCCGAAGGCGGTACCGGTGGCGGTCCAGCCACGATAGGCGCCTCCCTCGAAATCGGCGAGGACGCGGTCGCCGCCGACGCCCCAGCCGGCCATGACACCAGCCGGCAGGCCCGGGGGCGTGGCCTGCTTCTCGCCCGGGGTGACAGCCACCCCGGCCAGCAGCTCGCGGCCGCTCCAGGTGCCGGCAGGCTTACCGTTGATGGTGACGGTATAGCGGCGTTCCGGTTCGGCATGGCGGAAGACCACCGTCGCCTGCCGATTCCACGTGAACGGGCTGCTCAGGGTGAAGGCGATCTGGTCCGACCTGGCACTGAACCCGGTCAGGTCGAGACCGTTGACGCCGACGCCGACCTCGGCGCGCAGGTCGACGATGGCGTCGCGCAGGAAGTCCTCCTCCAGCTCGATGCCGGCCATGCCCGAGCCGGTGCCCCAGTGGAAGCTGCTGACCACCGAGTGGCCGCCCCAGCCCTCATGCGCCCAGTTCTCGTCCGGCGACACCGGGAACTGCGAGCGCAGGGCGGCGATGCCGCGTTCCAGGTACTCGGCCTTGCCGGTCTCGCGGTACCAGTCGAGCAGGGCGTTGCCGATCTGGCTCTGGCGTGAATCCGACCACTCGCCATCGGCGTTCTGGGTGGTGAAGCCGCCCAGCAGCATGGTCGGCGAGGTCATCGGGTGCATGCGCGGGCTGGGATTGGTCCAGCACTGCTGGAACAGCAGCAGGTAGTCGAGCACATGTTCGCCCTGATCGAGCCAGTGCCTGTCCCTGGTCGCCTGCCAGGCCTTGAGGTAGGCCGTGACGGTCTGCGACAGGGCGAGGTTGTTCACCGGCCACTGCTTCGTCCGCTCGTCGAAGGTCTCGGGCCGGCTGTTGCAGCTGAAGAAGGTCTCGAAGTCGTACCACTGGCGGGTCGCCACCACCTCGCGGTCCATGAAGGCGAGGGCCTTCACCGCCGCCGCAACCAGCTTGGGATCCGGGGCCTGGGTGTTGAGCTCGAGCAGGAACAGCGCGATCGGCCCGGTCTCGGCGCGCAGCTGGCGCGACATCTTCTCGTCCGCCGAGCCGTCTTCATGGTAGCGGTTGGCGATCAGGCCGTCCGGGTCCTGGTGGGCGAGGAGGAAGTCCGCCAGGGCCGGGCAGCGCGGCAGGATCGCCTCGCTTCCCGGCAGGCCGGCGGCCCGCCACTTGAGCAGCCAGTAGGCGGTCCAGCTCATGTCGTAGCCGAGGTAGCCGGTCTTGACGCTCCACAACTGGCCGTCGCCGGCCCACCACACCGTTGCGCCGTCCGGCCGCGGCACGGCGATGCATTTGAAGGCGCCGCCCTTGCCCGGCAGGGCCAGGGCGAGGTCGAGGGTCTGGCGGGCGCGACGCAGGGCCTCGGTATCGCCGCTGCGCTTCGCGTACAGGCCCATGCCCACCGCGGTGCGCAGCGAATTGAACCAGGAGGTGAAGTACAGTGAACGATCTGGCCGCTGGGTCGACACCGCGCCGCCGGTGCCTCCTCCGGGCAGCGGCATTTCCAACCACTGCGCCCCGCTCTCGCTCGTCCAGGTGAAGGGGCGCCAGGAGTCCCACAGATCGAGCTTGGCGAAACCACCCGTCTTGCGGCCCTGCTGCTGTTCTCCGGCACGGGCCTGCTCGGCCCGGCCATAGCGGCTCCAGTGCAGACGTACCGCTTGGCGGAAGGCCTGGCCGGGTTCGGCGTCGGCGGTCAATTGCAGCAGGTAGCTGTTCTCGAGCGGTCCCTGCAGCTCCCAGCTCTGTTCGCCGTCGGCGGCATAGACGGTGTGCCGAAGACGTTTGGCCGGCATGTAGCCGACGGTCAGCAGCGGGCCACCGGGCACGTCGAGGTCGAGAGCGTGCGGGCAGATCCCCAGCACCTTGCGGTCGAGGGCGGCCAGTTCGGGGATGATGCCGACGGCGTTGCGTCCGGCCTGGCTGATGATCAGGGGCGTCTTGTACTTGGCGTCGGGATTGAAGCCGCCGACCGAGGGCGAATAGCTCCAGTCCGGCGCCCGGCTGGCGCGGTACTGGTCGGCGAAGGCGCGCAGGCGGAGCGGTTTGGCCGGCTCCAGCCGGGTGGTCACCCGCAGCCAGGCGCCTTCGACGGCGATGCGGCGGATCAGGCGGCAACCCTCGATGTCAGATTCGGCGGTCAGCGTCCCGTCGGCCAGGGACAGCTGGTGGCCGGTGCCTTTGCCCGCGTGCGCGCTGGCGAGGAAGGGCGCAAAGGCTCCGGTCCCGCCCGACTGGTCGCTGATCACCAGGTTGACCGGCCCGGCGCTGAGCCCGGGTGCGTTGCACGCGACCTCGACCCAGGTGGCGTCCTTGCGCGCCAGGTAGTGCTCGACGATGGCGCCATCGACCACCTGGGCCTCGACCGCGACCGCATCGCCTTGCAGGCGCAGCGGCGCCTCGCCGGCGCCCAGTGCGCAGGCGAGGATGACGAGCGTGAAGGCATGACCCTTCACGGCTGAGGCACCAGCTTGAGGTAGTCCAGCCCGACCATGTACGCCTTGGCCGCCTTGTCGTTGGCCCCGGTGATGGTGATGGTCAGCTGATTCTCGCCCTCCTTCAGGGTGGCGGAGCCCAGCGGCAGCTCGTCGGTCAGCTCGACCTTGTCGTTATAGAAGTCGATCGGCTCGCCGGCCTTCTGCTCGTTGATGGCGAAGCTGGCGATGCCGTAGTCATTGGCCTTGAGGAAGCGGCCGATGACGCGGTAGACACCGGCCTTGGGCGCCTTGAACCCGAGCACCAGGCGATCGCCTGGCTTGGTGCCGCCGTGCCACCACAGGTGGAAGCCGCTGCTGTCACCCTCCCAGTCCTGCTTGCCGAGGTTGCCGGCCTTCTCGATGACCCGCATCTCCTCGCCTTCGATGGCGCCGGGCACCTTGGCGTCCTTGAACTCGGGCCTGGGACGCAGGGTCAGGTCGTCGTCGGTCGGCTGCTTGAAGCCATCGATCGCCCCTGGCCTGGCATACCAGTAATCGATCACCGATGCGTTGATCAGGCAGTGCTTCCAGTGCCAGATCTCCATGTCGAAACGGAAGTGGGTGGTGAAGGGGATGCGGTCGAGGATGTGGAAGCGGTTGACGCTGGTGCGGCCGAAGTTGCCGGGTCCGTCGCAGCGCGGCTGGGCGTGGTAGGCGTGAGTGAAGAGCTCGGGCGCACACCAGGCGTAACCGTAGTAGTCCTCGGTGCCGGTGCCGAAGGTGCTGGGGAAGGCCTCGCCATCGACATAGATCTTCTCGTCGCCCTCGCCCCACCACTGGCGGTTTGGGTTGTCGATGGCGAAGGATGCGCCGGCGAAGACGCCCTGGCCGGCGGCGAGGAGATAGTTCCAGTCGGTGCGCGGGTTGGTGTTGAGGTCGTGGCTGATCCGCCACTTGGCGTGGAACAGCATGCTCGCCTCGCCCCAGGCGTAGGGCGCGGCGGCGAGGGCGCCGCTGAGCGGCACCGGCGCCTTGCCGTGGTTGGTCACCGTGATCACCGCCGACTTCTGGAACGGCATCACCCAGCGGCACTCCATCCGTCCGTCCTTGGCGACGGTGAGTGGCAGCGAGTCGTAGGCATTGATGCCCGGGGCCGAGCCGAAGAAATCGCCGAGCGGCGCCACCACCGTCTGTTCGCCATCGAACTCCATGCTGATGGTGGTCGAGCGCAGCGCCGGCTCCTCGCTGTCGGTGCCCGGCTTCCAGTCGAGGCGCAGCAGGCGCAGGGCCTGGGCGCCGGTAAGAGAACCAAGGGTCGCGGTCGCACCGGGCGCCAGGGTCAGGTTGAATGGGGTGGTGGTGGCACCGGCGGGCAGGGCGTTGAGCTTACCGGGTGACGCCAACTGCTCGGCGATGGTGGCGATGGCAGCTCCATTGGCTGTGATCTGCCCGGCATCGAAGCTGGTGACAGCAGTGCCCGCGGGATAGGTGCGGTAGTTGATGTGGTAGTAGGAACCGCCCTCATCGATGGTCACCTTGCAGCTCTTGGCATAGGGTAGCGGCAGGTAGAGGTTCCAGCCGCGCGCGCGCATCCCGGCGATCGGCGTCGGCAACCCAGCGACCTTGCCGCCGAGCAGGTCCTTCCACGGCGCCGCGAAGGTGGGTGTGGCCGCCCCGTCGAGGTAGAAGCGCATGGTGCCCTTGGGATCGGCCGACCAGATGCGCACGATCGCACCCGGCCCCTGGGCATCCATCATCACGTTCTCGGTGCGGCCCTCGCGTGTCTCGCTACGCAGGTATTGGCCGGCGTCGCCGTTGGCGAACCAGGAATGCCCCCCGGCGGGGTTCTTCGAGGCGCGGTCATAGGAGGAGAACTGTTTGCAGGTATAGGCCGGCGACGGGAACTCGGCCATGCGCGTCAGGTCGGTCATCTCGGGCAGCAGCGCAGCGAGCGAGATCGGTTCGGAGGCGATGGCCGGGCCCAGCAGCAGGCAGGCGAACAGGGGGCGGAGGACGGGGCTGGCCATGGCAATGCTCCAGGAAGATGTTGGCGTCGCAAAATTGGATACCTCGCCGCGCCCCTTTCGTTTAATGACACTTTACGGACAACAACCGGTTTCTCGTCGCTTCCACCAAAGCCGGATGCCCTCTCCGGACAACCGGAGAAGGCATCGCGCGTCCCTGGTGGGCTTGCTCAGATGATCTCGAGCTGGTCGCGGCCGGGCAGGGCGGGGAAGGGCGCGTGCGGGTCGGCCTGGTACCAGAAGGCGACCGATGCCATGTCGTCCTGGTTGGGCAGGTAGCGGCCGCCGGCGCGCCAGCCGAGCGACTGGATGGTGATGGCGAGGTCCTTCTGGAAACGCACCGGGTCGGTGATGTGCCAGCGGTACAGGCTGAAGCGGGTGTTGGCCTGGTAGCAGCCGTCCGGGCGGACCACGTGCGGCACGCCGGCGTAGGCGGTGGTGAACTCGCGGTAGGTCTTGGTGGTCTTGTCCTCGAAATTGTAGCTGCCGCAGAAGTAGTCCTCGGTGCCGGTGCCGCAGATGGTCGGGTAGTGCTCGCCACCGTGCTCCTTGACGTTGCGCCCGACCACCCCGCCCGGCAGGTCGCCATCCAGGTAGAACTTGATCTCGCCCTCGCCCCACCAGCCGTTGTTGTTCATCTGCCAGGCCATGTAGGTGCCGACGTAGTGGCCCTGGCCGCGCACGCCGTCGAGGATGGTGTAGACATCCTTGTAGGGCAGGGGATTGGTGCGACGGAACTGGGCGTGGAAGTAGGCCGCGTCGGCGGGCACCTGGGTCAGGGTGTAGTTGATCTGGTAATAGATGGTCATCGGCTCGAAGCCGATGTTCTCCATGGTGATCTTGCAGTGCTTGCGGAAGGGCATCTCCCAGTAGCAGTTGAAGGCGTTGCCCGGGTTCACGCACACCGGCAGGGAATCGATCGGGCGGAAGGTGTTGAAATTGGTGTAGGCGCTGGCGAAGAAGTCGCCCACCGGCACCTCGACCGAGGGGGTGGTCTCGTCGTCCCAGTAGAAGCGCAGGATGGTGAAGCGGTAGTTGCCGGTGGGAGTCATCCAGATCTGCTGGATGGCGCCGGGGCCGTCGACATCCGCCAGCACCAGGGTCTCGCCGGGCTTGATCTGGGTGCAGGGACGCACCTTCCAGCCGGTGCCGAGGTCACGCGAGCAGCCATGGTTGGGATCGACGTGCCTGCCACCCTGGCCCTTGCCGCCGGTGGGGTTTTCGGACGAGATCGAGCGGGTCTCCGCCTTGGACAGCAGGGAGAGGGTGCCGAGGTTCATGCCGAGGCCGTTGAATGCCATGGTGGGCTCCGTGGGTGCTGCCCGCATCATGCCCGGCGGTCGGCCGCCCGCATTGCCGTGCGTTCGCCTTTTCTTGTCGTATGTTCGGCTCATGGTCGATAGCCCCGCGGCCCCCCCCGGCCCCTCGCTCAAGATCTGGTATCCGCCCGGGCGCCTGCCCGGCGACACC
>JACRBD010000095.1 GCA_016234625.1 Caulobacterales bacterium
TCGATCAGTCTGGATACACACAGTCCTGTCGCGGCGACCACACCCAGACCCAGCGCGATCCGGAGCTGATTTCGGCCATCCCTGTTTGAATTCCGCACTTCACGAAAGGTGCAGAGCTCAATCAGGAGCGCGGCAAGCCGCATCCGAAGTGTCCGTTTTGGGGCTTTCGCGGGATCGCTCTTACCGATCATCTATTGAGTGTATTTTACCTTAAACTAAACTTCAAGAGCAGCGACGCCCGGCAGCACCTTGCCCTCCATCCATTCCAGGAAGGCTCCGCCGGCGGTCGAAACGAAGGTCATCTCGCCCGCCATGCCCGCGTGGTTGAGCGCCGACACGGTATCACCGCCGCCGGCCACCGCCACCAGCTTGCCGGCCGTGACCAGCGCCGCCGCGTGCTTCGCCGCCGCCACCGTGGCCATGTCGAACGGCGGGACCTCGAACACGCCCAGCGGGCCGTTCCAGATCAGGGTCTTGCTGGCGTCCATGGCGGCGAGCAGGCGCTCGACGGTCGCTGGGCCGGCGTCGAGGATCAGGTCGCCGGCCTTGACCTCCTCCAGGCCGCAGGTGCGGGTGGCCGTCCCCGGCTTGACCTCGCGAGCCACCACCACGTCGACCGGCAGCAGCAGTTCGCAGCCGGCGGCCTTGGCGCTGGCCATGATCTCGCGGGCCGTGTCGCCCAGGTCGTGCTCGCAGAGGGAGCCGCCGACGTCGTGACCCTGGGCGGCCAGAAAGGTGTTGGCCATGCCGCCGCCGATGGCCAGGCGGTCGAGCTTGCGCACCAGGTTGTTGAGCAGGTCCAGCTTGGTCGAGACCTTGGCCCCGCCGACGATGCCCAGCACGGGCTTGACCGGCTTGCCCAGCGCGGCGTCGAGCATGTCCAGCTCCCTCCGCATGGCCAGGCCCGGGTAGGCCGGCAGCAGGCGGGCGAGCCCCTCGGTCGAGGCATGGGCCCGGTGGGCGGCGCTGAAGGCGTCGTTGACGTAGAGGTCGCCGATGGCCGCCAGCTCGGTGACGAAGGCCGGGTCGTTGGCCTCCTCGCCGGGATGGAAGCGCAGGTTCTCAAGCACCGCCACGTCGCCGTTCTCGAGCGCGGCGACAGCCTTGTAGGCGGCCTCGCCGATGCAGTCCTCACCGAACAGCACCGGCTGGCTCAGCAGGACCGACAGGGGCGCGACCACCGGCGCCAGGCTCATCTCCGGAACCCGCTTGCCCTTGGGCCGGTCGAAGTGGGCCAGCAGGATGACCTTGGCGCCCTTGCTCGACAGGTAGTGGATCGTCGGCAGGGCCGAGCGCAGACGGGTGTCGTCGGTGATGACGCCCCCCTCCATCGGCACATTGAAGTCCACGCGCACCAGCACGCGCTTGTCGGCCAGATCAGCGGTTTCGAGGGAACGGAAGGTCATGGGGGGATCAGCCAAAGTTGGAGGCGACTTGCAGAGCCACTAACGGGGTGAGCACGGGAAATGAGAGCAGAAACCAGGTCCGCAATGCCTTGAGAGCCTTGGTCTGGGCAACAGTAGGGGCTTGGGCGCCAGTGGGCGATGTGGGGAGCCACCTTCGCCAAACGACCCACAACGCCAGCGGCCAGAGGAGCAGCGCCGCAACTCCTCGGCCAACAAAAATCCTGCCTTCCGCCGTCCCTATGGCGCCTTGGGAAGCATGGTGCGGAACGAACGCCGCGCCAATGAAATAGGCAGCGTCCCACATCGCAAAGATGACGGGGTAGAGCAGCGCGAAAAGCGCCACTATCCCCGCCCATCTCCACATCAGAGGAACTTCGCCATTTCGAGCGCCGTGTCGCTCATCCGCGTCGCGAAGCCCCATTCGTTGTCGTACCAGCTGAGCACGCGGGCCAGCTTGCCATCGACGACCTGGGTCTGCTTCAGGGCCGCCGTCGAGCTGGCGGGGACATGGTTCAGGTCCATCGAGACCAGCGGCTCGCTGGTGGTCGCCAGCACGCCCGACATCGGGCCGGCGGCGGCGGCCAGCAGGGCGGCGTTGATCTCGTCCACCGTCACGTCGCGGGCGGCGACGACCTTCAGGTCGACGCAGGAGACGTTCGGCGTCGGCACCCGGATCGAGGAGCCGTCCAGCTTGCCCTTCAGCTCCGGCAGCACCAGCCCCAGCGCCTTGGCCGCGCCGGTCGAAGTGGGGATCATCGACAGCGCCGCCGCGCGGGCGCGGTAGAGGTCGCTGTGCATCGTATCCAGCGTCGGCTGGTCGCCGGTGTAGGCGTGGATGGTGGTCATGTAGCCGCGCTCGATGCCGAACAGATCGTTCAGCACCTTGGCCACGGGCGCGAGGGCGTTGGTGGTGCAGCTGCCGTTGGAGACGACGATGTCGTCGGCCGTCAGGGTCTGGTGGTTGACCTTGTAGACGATGGTCTTGTCGGCGCCCTCGGCCGGGGCCGAGACCAGCACGCGTTTCGCGCCGGCCGTCAGGTGCGCCGAAGCCTTTTCCTTGGAGGTGAACAGGCCCGTGCACTCGAAGGCGATGTCGACGTTGAGGTCCTTGTGCGGCAGCTCGGCCGGGTTGCGGATCGCCGTGACCTTGATCTTGCCCCGGCCGATGTCGATCCAGTCCTCGCCGGTGGTCACCACGCCCGGGAAGCGGCCGTGCACGCTGTCATAGCGGAACAGGTGGGCGTTGGTTTCCACCGGACCCAGGTCGTTGATCGCCACGACCTCGATGTCCGTGCGGTTGTGCTCGGCGATGGAGCGCAGAACCAGACGGCCGATCCGGCCAAATCCGTTGATGGCGACGCGAAGGGTCATGGCAGAGGGGCTCCCGACGGCATTTTATGAATGCGCGCGGTTTTGCGGTCGGGGGGCCGGAAGTCAACCCCGCGAGGGGAATTGGCCCGGTCACATCCGGTGAGGGTTTGTGACTTTTGTCGCTGAAGTCTTTGCTTGCGTGTTCCTTCTCCCCTTGCGGGAGAAGGTGGCCTGCGGAGCAGGTCGGATGAGGGGTCGTGCCGGCCTTTCAGGTTGTCGCCGGCGCCGTCGAAGCGGCCATTGCCCTTCGACCCCTCATCCGTCAGGCTACGCCTGACACCTTCTCCCGCAAGGGGAGAAGGGACGCCATAGCAAGGCCCGATCCCTTTCATGCCGCCATTGTAAGGCCGTCCGGACGAGCGGGCATTCGTGGCCTGTCGATTTGGCGCAAGAGTCTCGGTGATGTCCCGACTTGTCCCGGGAATATTCGTCCCGGGAGTCTCGCTACCCCAGCTTCGCCTTCGCCGCCGCGGCCACCGCTTCCGCCGTGATGCCGAATTCCTTGTACAGCCGCTCGGCCGGGGCGCTGGCGCCGAAGCCGGCCATGCCGACGAACACGCCATCCTCGCCGATGAACCGCTCCCATCCGAACTTGACCGCCGCCTCGACGGCCACACGGACCTTCGCCTTGCCGATGGTGTCGGCGCGGTATTTGGCGGTCTGCTGCTCGAACAGCTCCCAGCAGGGGGTCGAGACCACCCGGGTCGGCACCCCGTCAGCCTGCAGCAGGGTGCGGGCGGCGAGCGCGATAGGCACTTCCGAGCCGGAGGCGAAGATGGTCACGACGGCCTCGCCTTCGGCGGCGGCGGCTTCATAGGCGCCCTTCGCTGAGAGATTGCCGCCCCGGGTCCGGACCACGCCGGTCTTCTGCCGCGACAGGGCCATGACCGACGGCGTCGTCTTCGACTCCAGCGCCAGGCGCCAGCATTCGGCGGCTTCGACCACGTCGGCCGGGCGGAAGACCAGCAGGTTGGGCATCGCCCGCAGGCTGGCCACATGCTCCACCGGCTGGTGGGTCGGGCCGTCCTCGCCCACGCCGATGGAGTCGTGGGTCATCACATGGATGACCCGCACGCCCATCAGCGCCCCAAGCCGGATCGCGGCGCGGCTGTAGTCGGAGAAGACCATGAAGGCCCCGCTGTAGGGGATCACCCCCCCATGCAGCGCCATGCCGTTCATCGCCGCCGCCATGCCGTGCTCGCGCACGCCGTAGTGGACGTAGCGGCCGGCGTAGTCGGGCAGGTCGAAGGGGACCATGCCCTTGACGTAGGTGTTGTTGGAGCCGGTCAGGTCGGCCGAGCCGCCGATCATCTCCGGGATCGCCGGGGTCAGGGCCGTCAGCGCCGCGCCGCTGTGCACCCGGGGGGCGTTGACCACCGGCTCGGCGAGCATTTTCTCGATGTGGGCGTCCAGGCCGGCGAAGGCGCCCTCCGGCAGGTCGCCCTTCATGGCGCGGGTGAAGTCGGCGCGCTGGGCGCTGGCCTTGAGGCGGGCCTCCCACTTGCGGCGCGGCGAGCCGCCCTTGCGGCCGGCCTTGCGCCAGGCCTCGACGATGTCCTCCGGCAGTTCGAACGGCTCGTGCGGCCAGCCCATCGCCGCGCGGGCCAGGGTCGCTTCCTCGTCGAACAGGGAATAGCCGTGGCCGTGCACGTCGCCTTCCTTGGCGCCGGCGCCCTTCAGGATCTGGGTCTTGCAGGCGATCATCGTCGGGACCGACTGTTTCGTCGCCCAGCGCAGGGCGGCGGCGATCTTGCCGTGGTCGTGGCCGTCAACCGCCTTGACCGCCCAGCCGGCGGCCTTGAAGCGGGCGATCTGGTCGCCGGTCTCGGCGATGGTCGCGGCCCCGTCGATGGTGGTGTTGTTATCGTCGAACAGCACCGTCAGCTTGCTGAGCTTCAGCCGGCCGGCCAGCGAGATGGCCTCATGGCTGATGCCCTCCATCAGACAGCCGTCGCCGGCGATGACCCAGGTGCGGTGGTCGACCAGGTCGTCGCCGTATCGGGCGTTCATCGAGCGCTCGGCCATCGCCATGCCGACCGCCGTGGCGATGCCCTGGCCCAGCGGCCCGGTGGTCACCTCGACGCCCGGGGTGTGGCCGTACTCCGGGTGGCCGGCGGTGTTGCTGCCCCACTGACGGAAGGCCCGGATCTGCTCCATCGTCACGGCCTTCGAGCCGGTCAGATGCAGCAGGCTGTAGATCAGCATCGAGGCATGGCCGGCCGACAGCACGAAGCGGTCGCGGTCGGCCCAGTCCGGGCGGCTGGCGTCGTACTTTAGGAACTTGGTCCACAGCACCGTGGCCACGTCGGCCAGGCCCATCGGGGCCCCCTGGTGGCCGGATTTGGCGGCATGGACGGCGTCCATGGAGAGGACGCGGATGGCGTCGGCCATCTTGACCGGGCTGACGGACATTGGGGCTCTCTCGACTCGCTGCGGGCTGGCGCCCGTTCGCATGTGCGGCGGAACGTTTCAACCCGCCTTCCTGTCACGCCCCGGTGCGGTCTATAGAAAGAACTTCGATCAGGAGAGCCGCGATCATGACGGGAGAGGCCGACGGAAGCGCCCTCGATCTGGCCGTGCGCCGGCTGGAGCGCGCGGTGGCGATGCTCGAGAGCCGCATGACCGACAGGATGGCCGAGGCCGGCGCCGAGGCGGGGGGGCTGTTCGACCAGGACCGCGCCCGGCTGGCCGCCGAGCTGGACGCCGCCCGGGCCCGCGAACGGGCGCTGGAAGAGGCCGGAGCCCAGGCCTCGCAGGCCCTCGGCC
Source organism: Caulobacterales bacterium (assembly GCA_016234625.1). Taxonomy (GTDB): domain Bacteria; phylum Pseudomonadota; class Alphaproteobacteria; order Caulobacterales; family Caulobacteraceae; genus Caulobacter. The sequence goes on from JACRBD010000095.1 coordinate 5,544, forward strand.
GCGCCATCGAGGAAATTCGCGCCGCGCTCGGCGACGAACCCGCTACCGGAACGGAGGGCTGACGGCATGGCCCAGGTCACCGTGCAGATCAACGGCAAGCCCTACAGCGTCGGCTGCGAGGACGGCCAGGAGCGGCACCTGGTGGAGATCGCCCGGCTGTTCGACGAACAGGTCCGCCAGGTCAGCCAGGACGTCGGCAATCTTGGCGAAACCCGCCTGTTCCTCATGGGCGCCCAGCTGCTGGCCGACGAGCTTGCCGATCTGAACCTGCGGCTCAGCCACATCCAGGGCGAGCTGGCCCGCACCCAGACCGATCAGTCCAAGATCGAGGTCAAGGCTGTCGCGGCGCTGGAAAACGCCGCCAAGCGGATCGAGAAGCTGGCGACGGGCTGACGCCAATTCGGTGACAGTTTACGAATTGCCCGGCCGTTTGGGCGTCCCGCGGTGCAATTCGTAAACTGTCACCGAATTCGTCGCTCTTTCATTCGCCGCCTCGAAGCCCTACCTTGTCCAGCGGCGGGTCCTGCTGCGGCTCTCGTCGAAGGCAACACATCCCAGCGACCTTAATTCTCTCTAAGGGAGCTGACCCTGTCCTTCCCCGTGGGGTTGGGCACTCGGCGCCCACCTGGCTAGCCAGGTCGAGGGGATAGAACCGACCTTCACGGCTCTTGCGGCGCCGCCACCCTTCGCTCATTGCGGGGTTTGTGGTTCGAGACGCTCGGCTGAGGCCTCGCTCCTCACCATGACGAGTACTTTTGCAACCCAACCCTCTACGTCATCCTGAGGAGCGATCCCTCAGGATCGCGTCTCGAAGGACGCACCCCCTGACCGACCCCGCCACCGCCGCCCTGAAAGCCACGCTCCGCATGGAGGCGCGGACCCGTCGCAAGGCGTTGCTGGTCGAGCGCCCCGAAGCCGACTGGATGGCCGCCGATCGGGCCGGCGAGATGCTGGCCGCGCTGGGCATCAAGCGCGAGGGGACCATAGCCCTCTACAAGGCCCTCGGCGCTGAGCTCGACCCGCGGCCCCTGGGCGACCTGCTGGCCAGACAGGGCTGGTGGCTGGCCCTGCCGGCGGTGACCGAGCCCGAGGGACCGCTGACCTTCCGCGCCTGGCAACCGGGCGAGCGGTTGGTCCAGGATCTGTCCGGCCTGTCCGCGCCGATGGCGACCGCGCCCGAGGTGCGTCCAGACCTGATCCTGGTTCCCCTGCTGGCCTTTGACCGGGCCGGCGGGCGGCTGGGCCAGGGCGGCGGCCACTACGACCGCACCCTCGCCGCCCTGCGCGCCGAGCCCGATCCGCCCTTCGCCGTGGGCTTCGCCTACAGCGGCCAGGAGCTCCCCCGCCTGCCCCGCGAGGCGCACGACCAGGCCCTTGATGGGATTCTGACCGAGGCCGGGTATATTGCGGCCCGAAAGGACTACTGAATGCGCTTTGCTTTCTTCGGCGACGTCGTCGGCAAATCCGGCCGCGACGGCCTGGCCGACCATCTGCCGGGACTCCGCCGCCGCCTTGGCCTCGAGTTCGTCATCGTCAACGCCGAGAACGCCGCGGCCGGCTTCGGCATCACCGAGAACACCGCCCGCGAGCTGTTCGAGGCCGGGGCCGACTGCCTGACGCTCGGCAACCACAGCTGGGACCAGAAGGAGGCGCTGACCTACATCGTCCGCGAGCCTCGGCTGATCCGGCCGGCCAACTATCCGATCCTGTCGGACGCGCCCGGCAAGGGCAGCACCCTGTTCCAGACCGACAGCGGCAAGACCATCATGGTCATCAACCTGCTGGGCCGGGTGCATATGGACGCCATGGACGACCCCTTCGCCGCCGCCGACCGCGAGCTGGACAAGGCCCCGCTGGCCCAGGTGGCCGACGCGGTGGTGGTCGACATGCACTGCGAGGCGACCAGCGAGAAGATGGCCATGGGCCACTACTGCGACGGCCGCGCCTCGCTGGTGGTCGGCACCCACACCCATGTGCCGACCGCTGACGCCCAGATCCTGGGCGGCGGCACGGCCTACCAGACCGACGCCGGGGCCTGCTGCGACTACGACAGCGTCATCGGCAACCAGAAGGAAGAGCCGCTGCGCCGGTTCACCACCAAGATCAGCCAGGGCCGCTACCAGCCGGCCTCCGGCCCGGCGACGGTCTGCGGCGTGTTCGTCGAGACCGACGACCGCACGGGCCTCGCCCGCCGCATCGAGCCGATCCGCATCGGCGGCCGGCTGAGCGAATATGTGCCGGTGGTGGAGATGGCGACGGCGTAGTTGACTCTGAAAATTACAAATGTAACCTGATCAGGTTACAAACGTAATTCGAGAGGACTCGCCATGACCAGACACTCCGGATCGTTCGTTGCGCCGTCGCTGCTGGCGACCGTGCTGTTCCTGCCCGCCGTGGCGCACGCGACGCCGCTTACGCCGCTGGGTATCTTCGCCGAGGCCGCGCCGCTGATGAAGCTGATCATGCTGGGCCTGGTCGGGGCGACCCTGGCGGCGGTCGTCGTCTGCGGGACCAAGCTGGCCTCCGGGCCGAGACTGACCGGCGGATCGGCCTTCCTGTCGGGTCTGCGCCTCGGCGGGCCGCTGGCGGGCTTCCTGGGCGCCGCCTACGTCAGTCTGAACATCTTCGTCGGCATTTCCGGCCTGCCCGAGCCGGTGTCGCTGAAGGTCGCCGCGCCTGGCATCGCCGAAGCCATCCTGATCCTCGGTCTGGGCATGCTGGCCGGCGCGGTGGCGGTGATCGCCAACTGGGCCGTCGAGGCGCGGATCGACCGCGCGGTGCTGAAGGCCTGAGCGGCGTGGCCGACCGCATCCATGTGACGGAGGCGGAAAGCGCCGTGCTCGCCGCGCTCTGGCGGCACGGCGCCCTGTCCGCCGCCTCGCTGGTCGACGCGGTCAAGGCCGATCAGAAGTGGGGCGACGCCACCATCAAGACCCTGCTGGGTCGGCTGATCCATCGCAAGGCCGTCCTCTCCGAGCGGGTCGACGGCCGCCAGCTCTACCGCGCCCTGCTCGACCGCGAGACCTATGTCGCCGGCGAAGTCCAGGATCTGCTCGACCGCCTGTTCGACGGAGACCCGACGGCGCTGGCGGCCCATCTTGCGCGAGACTGACGCCGGCCCCACGATCGCCGTTGCATGACCCTCTACCTCGTCCGCCACGGCCAGACCGAGTTCAACCTCGCGCGGCGTTACCAAGGCGCGCTCGACTCGCCGCTGACGGCGCTGGGCGTCGAGCAGGCCGGCTGGATAGGGGCGCTGCTCGCCACACTCGTTGATCCGGGCACGCCGATCGTCTCCAGCCCACTCGGCCGCGCGCGGCGTACGGCGGAGATCATTGCGGACGGCGCCCGTCTGGCCGTGCCGACCCTCGACCCACGCCTGGCCGAGATCAGTCTTGGCGTCTGGGACGGGATGACCGACGAGGACATCGATTTCGCCTTCCCCGGCGCCCGGGACGGGACCAGCCGCTGGGACTGGTACTTCGCCTCGCCCGACGGTGAACGCTATGAGGCGATGGCCGCACGGCTGGGCGAATGGCTGACGGAGGCAAAGGGGCCGCTGGTGGCGGTCTCCCATGGCGTGGCCGGCCGGGTCATCCGCGGCCTCTACGCCGGTCTGGACCGCGACGAGGCGCTGAAACTAGATGTCCCGCAGGACGCGGTGTTCCGGCTGGCGGAAGGCCAGATCGAGCGGATCGACTGCCTGCCGCTGGAAACCGGCGCGAACGAACGCTAAAAGCCCGGACCCTCACCAACACCGAGACCGAAACCGACCCATGGCCGGCCACTCAAAGTTCAAGAACATCATGCACCGCAAGGGCCGCGCCGACGCGGTGCGGTCGAAGCTGTTTTCCAAGCTGTCGCGGGAAATCACCGTAGCCGCCAAGGCGGGCCTGCCCGATCCGAACATGAACCCGCGCCTGCGCCTGGCCGTCGCCAACGCCAAGGCCGAGTCGGTGCCGAAAGACGTCATCGAGCGGGCGATCAAGAAGTCCCAGATGGGCGACGCGGCCGACTACACCGAGATCCGCTACGAGGGCGTCGCGCCGGGCGGGGTCGGGATCATCGTCGAGGTGCTGACCGACAACAAGAACCGCGCCGCGGCCAACGTCCGGACCCTGTTCGGCAAGCTGGGCGGCAACATGGGGGCCACCGGCTCGGTGACCTTCAACTTCGACCGCATGGGCCAGGTGGAGTACCCGACCAGGGCGGCCAGCGAGGACGCCATGATGGAGGCGGCCATCGAGGCCGGCGCCGCCGACGTCGAGGCGGATCTGGGCGAGGACGGCTCGGGCCACACCATCTACACCGCCTTCGAGGACCTCAACGAGGTCGCCCAGGCGCTGGAAAAGCAGTTCGGCGAGGCGGCCTCGACCAAGATCGTCTGGCGGCCCAAGTCGCTGGTTCCGGTCAGCGGCGACCAGGCCGGCACCGTGATGCGTCTGCTGGAAGCGCTGGAGGACGATGACGACGTCCAGAACGTCTATTCCAACGCCGACATCAGCGACGAGGACGCGGCGA
>JACRBD010000099.1 GCA_016234625.1 Caulobacterales bacterium
CCCTCCTCGTCGAAGGCCTCCGCCGACAGGACCGGCTCGCCCAGGTAGCCCGGCGAGATTTGCGGCCCCTTCACGCGGATCTCGAACTTCTCGCCGGCCGGAACCAGCTTCACCGCCGTTCCCGGCACCGGCAGGCCGATCATGCCTGAGCGGGCGTTCAGCCAGTGGATATTGCAGGCCGTTGGACCGGTCTCGGTCGAGCCGTAGCCGGTCGCGAAGGTCACCCGCTCGCCGATTGTGCGGATCGCCACCGCCTGAACCCGGTCGAGGATGCTCTGGGCCATCGAGGCGCCGCCGTACTGCAGCACTCGCACCTTGGCGAAAAAGGTGCGAGCCAGGGCCTCGTCCTTCTCCAGGGCGCTGGCGAACAGGCCCCAGCCGGCCGGGACCATGTTGTGATAGGTCGGCGAGACCTCGCTGAGGTTGCGGATCGTCTCGGCGAAGCGGGCGGCGGTCGGCTGGCCGGCGTCGATGTACAACGTGCCGCCCCGGTGCAGCACCATGTGCAGGATGGCGTTGGCGCCCAGGCTGTGGCTCCAGGGCGCGGCGTTGACCACCACCGGCGGGTCCGGATCGTCGAAACAGGCGGTGATCTGGGCGGCGTTGACGGCGATGTTGCGATGCAGGCCGATGACGGCTTTCGGCCGCCCGGTGGAGCCCGAGGTCAGCAACAGCTTGGCGGTGTCATCCGGCCGGGCCGTGAAGGCCGACGGCGCGGAGGTCAGCAGTGTCTCGAACGCCACGTCGCCCGGCCGGGCATTGGCGCTGGCCACCACCGGCAGCCCCAGGAGGAAGTCCGACGCCAGCGCGCCCGCGAAGGCCGCCGCGTCGTCGGCGTAGACCGCGTCGGGGCTCAGCACCCCGCAGGCATAGGCCAGCCGCGACAGGTCGGCCCCTTCCAGGCCGTACTGCGGCGACACCGGCGCGACGGCCACGCCGAGCGCCATGGCGGCGTAACAGATCAGGGCGTGGTCGACGGTGTTGCGGGCCAGGATCAGCAGGCAGTCGCCGCACTTGAGCCCCAGCCCCGCCAGCCCGCCGGCCAGGGCCGAGACCTGCTTCAGCGCGGTGGCGTAGTCGACGGTTCGCCAGCCCTCTCCGGCCCGCTCCGCCAGCCAGATCCGGTCCGGCGCGGCGCCCGCCCAATGAACCAGGGCGTCCAGGGTCGTGGTGAAGCTCGTGTCGATCGGCGTGGGATTGGCCAGCACCAATGACCCGTCGGCCCGCCGCTCGATCTCGAGCCGGCGCGGCGCGTAGCGGGCGTCGCGGAAAGGGGTCGTGGAGAGCGCGGTGTTTCCGTCCATGCCGGGCTTATCGGGCGCCGGGCCCGGCCGTTCAACCCGTGCACCGACGCTGCACCCCCGGTTGCAGAACGAACGACTTCGGGCAATGATCAACCCACGGGGGAACTGCCCATGAAACGCCTTGTGGTTTTCTGTGACGGCACCTGGAACGACACCCGGATGGCCTCGCTGACCAACGTCGCCCGGCTGGCCAAATGCGTCGAGCCGGTGGACGACCGGGATCACCGCCGCGACCGCAACCAACCGCTGATCCCGCAGGTGGTGTTCTACGATTCCGGCGTCGGGGTGGCGCAGAACGTCTCGCGCTTCACCGACTTCCTGACCCGGGTCCAGGGCGGCGCCTTCGGTCGCGGCCTGGATGAGAAGATCGAGGCGGCCTACCGCTTCCTGGTGCTCAACTACGAGGTCGGCGACGAGATCTACGTCTTCGGCTTCAGCCGCGGGGCCTACACCGCCCGCAGCCTGTGCGGCCTGGTGCGCAAGTGCGGCATCGTGCGGCGCAACTGCTTCGACCGCATTCCCGAGGCGATCAGCATCTACCGCGACCGCGGGACGCTGCCGCACGAGATCAGCGCCTTCCGCAAACAGTACGCCCACCAGGCGCCCGACAGGGGCTTTCCCCTGGCCACGGGCGGTGAGGACCTGGCGGACGACCGCAAGGACCTGTGGCCCGGCCGATATCCCGTCCCCTGCTTCTATCCGGTCACCGACGACCGGCATCGCGGCGACGACTCCGCCGTGGCGCCGCCTGGATCCGCCGAGCCAGGCGACGACGATCCGGCGGTCCGCGAGGGGGCCAGCCGCGACTGGCGCGACCGCAAGGCTCTGGTCTATTCCCGCGACCGCGATCTCGACTTCGCCCACCGCCAGGCCGACGCCGGCGAGCGGATCTACAGGATGATGTACCTGGGCCTGTGGGACACGGTGGGCGCGCTGGGCATTCCGACCCGTTTCCGCTTCCTGTCCGGGCTGTTCAACCGCCGCTACCGCTTCCATGACACCGACGCCTCGTCGCTACTCACGGCGATCCGCCACGCGGTGTCGGTGGACGAGGACCGGCGGGCCTTCGACGTCAGCCCGGTCAGCAACATCACCCCGCTGAATCAGCAATGGGCCGCGGCGATGGGGCTGTCGGGGCCGCTGCCCTACACCGCCCTGCCCTACCAGCAGCGCTGGTTCCCGGGCGACCATGGCGCGGTGGGCGGCGGCAATCCGGAGCCGGGCCTCTCCAGCGCCGCCCTGTTGTGGGTCGCCGAGGGCGCCCAGATCGAGGGCCTCTATCTCAAGGAAGAGCCGCTCAACGAGCTGGCCGAGGCGCGCCGCCTGCGCAACGCCATGGCCGACTGGCGGATCAACAAGGACGGGACGCGCAAGCCGCCCTGGCTGTTCGACGGCCTGGGCTTCGCCGGCGGCTACCGCGACCGCAAGGGCCCGCTGACCCCGCCGGAACTGCATGAAACCACCGAAGACCGGATCCGCGGCGTCGCTCGCTATCGGCCCGGGCCGCTGGAGCGGTTCACCGGCGCGGTCGCCCGGCCGCCGGTCTATCGCCTGTTGTCGAGGTTGGTCTTCCCGCTCGTGTTAGCGCTGCTGCTAGCGGTGGTGGTCGTGGCGCTGGCCGCCGCCGCCGCGACCGTCCTGTACGGCGCGCCGATGGTCCCGCCGACCCTGACCCAGTGGGCGGGCGAAGCCTGGGCCTGGGTGACGGGCGGCTAAGCTATGATAACAGGTTTTGCGCAATTTATGTTATGGTCGGTCGTCCAAGGAGCCCGGCCATGAACGTCTCGCTGACCCCCGAACTTGAAGCTTTCGTTGAGCTGACGGTCAAATCCGGCCGCTACGCCTCAGCGTCTGAAGCCGTCCGCGAAGGCTTGCGAATGCTGGAGGAACGGGAAGCCAAGTTCCTCCGCCTGAAGCGCGACATCGAGATCGGCCTGTCGAGCGGGGATGCGGAGGAGGGCTCGTTTTCCGCGCTGGCCGGTCGGCTGCGTTCCGAATGGGACCGCGAGCAGGCCGCCCTGACCGCGGGCGCGGCGGCCCGGACAGCGGCCGAATAGCCGATGGCGCGCGTCTGGCGTTGGCGACCCCAGGCAAGAGCGGACGCAACCGCGATCTGGAAATGGATCGCCGCGGACAGTCCCCGTTCGGCCTCGGCGCTGCTGGATCGATTCGAGGCCGTGTCGCTGACTCTGGCCGAAAATCCCGAACTGGGCCGTCGGCGCGAGGAACTGGCGCAGGGCCTTCGATCATTTCCCGTAGCGGCCTACGTGCTTTTCTATCGCCCTGCGTCCTACGGCATCGAGATCGTCCGAATCCTGCATAGTCGTCAGGACGTCACTGCAGACCGGTTCTAGGCGCCGGACTCGAAGCCTCGTCGGGCACTGGAACAAGGCAATGCCCGCGATGGCGCTAATCCTCGCTTGTCACCAGCCGCAAAGGAACGCCCCTCCGTTCCACCGGCTCGGTCGGCGCGCGCGCCACCAGATGCAACGCATCCTCGTAGTCACCGCCGAAATCTATGCGGGTGATGTCGATGAGCCTGTGTGGCGTAGGATCGGCATCCCAGACTGCGTCGGCATCGATCTCCCGCATCCAGACGATACCGCCCTCGATGCTGAGCACCCGACCGATATAGCAAACGTCCGCTCCCGCATGGATCGTCACCAGGGGGAGCTGGCCGGACGCTGAGGTGAGAAGGCCCTCAACACTATCCAGATCAACAATCGGCGACGGGGGCGTCGCTTCAGCCCGCGCCTTCAGGACGGCGTCAAGGAAGGCGGCGTGTGGGTCTAGTTCCAGCGCCTCAAGGTCGTCGATGCGAAGGCAGTTGAAGCCATCGAACCAGATTCCGTCACTTACTACAGACAGCAGGACGAACTCGGCGCCGACTGTCCGGACATAGCCGCAGGTATGTCCCGGCTCGGACCGCGCATGCAGCCGCACAAGATGACCCGCTTCTGCGGCGCTCTTCAGTTGTTCGGCGATGCCAGAGGCCATCGGTGTTATCCTAAGAGAGGGTTCGGGAGCCCTATACGCCGGCCCGGTTGCGTCCGTCGTCAGCCGGTGTCCGGGCACGGTCGTCCCGCAGTGCCGCCGACCTTTTCTAACTCCCCAGCGTCTCCCCGAACCGCACGGGCCGGCCCTGGCCGTGCGTCACGATCTCGTCGTCGCGCATGACGGCGATGCCCCTCACGATGGTTGCCACCGGCCAGCCCCTGGCCTCGAAGCCGTCGAAGGGGGTCCAGCCGACGCGGCTGGCCTGGTCGGCGTGGCGGATGGTGCGGCGGGCCTTGAGGTCGACGATGGTCAGGTCGGCGTCGAAGCCCTCGGCGATGCGACCCTTGTCAGCCAGGCCGAAGACCCGGTTGGGGCCGTGGCTGGTCAGATCGACGAATCGTTCCAGGGTCAGCTTCCCGTCGGCCACATGGGTCAGCATGACCGGCACCAGGGTCTGGACCCCCGGCATGCCGGACGGCGAGGCCGGATAGGGCCGGGCCTTTTCCTCGGGCGTATGGGGCGCGTGGTCGGAGCCCATGACGTCGGCGACGCCGGTGGCCAGCCCGGCCCACAGGGCGGCCCGGTGATGGGCGTCGCGGATCGGCGGGTTCATCTGGGCGTAGCCCTTGAGCCGCTCATAGGCCTCGGGCCCGGCGAGGGTCAGGTGCTGGGGCGTGACCTCGACGCTGGCGACGTCCTTGTTCAGCGCCAGGAATTCCATCTCCTCGGCGGTGGTCACATGCAGCACATGGATGCGCTTGCCGGTCTTGCGGGCCAGGGTGACCAGACGGCGGGTCGAGCGGATGGCGCTCTCGACGTCGCGCACCTCCGGGTGGCTGGTCCAGTCGCCGGTGCGGGCCAGCGGCCGGCGGTCGGCCAGACGGTACTCGTCCTCGGAATGGAAGGCCGCGCGGCGGTTGATGTGCAGCAGCACCTGCTCGACGCCCTCGTCGTCGTGGACCAGCAGGGTCCCGGTCGAGGCGCCCATGAACACCTTGATGCCGCAACAGCCGGGCAGGCGCTCCAGCTCGCCGAGGAAGCGGGCGTTCTCGTGGGTGCCGCCGACGTAGAAGGCGTGGTCGCAACTCATCCGCCCCTTCGCCCGGTTCAGCTTGTCGGCCAGGGCGTCCGGGTCGGTGGTGGTCGGCTCGGTGTTGGGCATCTCGAACACGGCGGTGACCCCGCCCAGGACGGCGGCGTTGGCCCCGGTCTCGAGGTCTTCCTTCCACTCCAGCCCCGGCTCGCGGAAGTGGACCTGGCTGTCGATCACGCCGGGCAGCACCGTCAGGCCGGTCGCATCGATGACCTCGCCCGCCGAGGCCTGGGACAGGTCGCCGACGAAGGCGAACTTGCCGTTCCGGATGCCGATGTCGGTGACGCCCCGGCCGGCGTGGTTCACGACTTCGCCGCCGCGGATGATCAGGTCGTAGGTTTTAGGCATCGCCCGGCTCCGTGGCGGTCAGCAGCTCTCGCGCGGCTTCTACGACCGTATCCACGGGAAGGTCCATCATGTGGCCGATGGTCTGGTTGAGGTCGGGGTCGATGGCCTTGAACTGGTCGAACTCGCGCGGGCCCCGGACCACCCGGGTATCGGGCCCCCAGGGGGCGTAGAGCCGGTCGTCGGAGGGGCCGAACAGGCCGATGGTCGGGATCCCGGCGGCGGCGGCCAGATGCATCAGGCCCGAGTCGTTGCCGACGAACAGCCGCGCCCGCTTAAGGCAGGCATAGGCGGTCAGCAGGTCCACCTGGCCGGTCAGGTCGATCAGCCGGTCGCGCGACAGGGTGCGGGCCAGCGGCTCGACATAGCGGGCGTCATCCGGGCCGCCGAGGATCATCAGCCGGCCGCCGGCCATCGGACCTTCGGCGTCCAGCAGTTCGATGGCCACCCGGCCGAAACGCTCGATCGGCCAGGTCTTGCCCAGCCAGTTGGATGCCGGCCCCATGGCCAGGATCGGACCGCCCTCGCCGACGAGCTCGGCGGCGCGCGCCGCGATCTCGTCGGAGGTGAACAGGAAGGGCGCAGGCGGCTCGTCCTCCAGGGTCAGCAGGCGCGCCGCCTCGATGACCTTGTGCACCGGCTCGCCGCCGAGCTTGCGGTGACCCGATCGACGGTCCGTGCGCAGGAAGCGGGCGGTGGCCGAGCCGCGCATGTCGATGACCAGCGCCCAGTGCTTGCTCCGCACCCGGTTCCAAAGGGCCAGCCAGTGGCCCGAGCCCCTACGCTTTTCCATCACGATCAGGTCGTCGAGACCCGGAACCTCCGCGAACAGCGGCGCGGCGGCGGGGCCGACGGCGATGGTGAACCGGGCGCCGGGCGCCTCGTCGGCGAGCTTCTTGATCAGGCCGGACGCCAGGACCGCGTCACCGATGCGGGTCGGACCAATGAACAGAATCGGGAAGGGCTTAGCCGCCATGCGCGCACCTTAGACTGGCGGGCACTGGCGTTACAGCGTGCGAAAGGCCACATCGGGACCATGAGCGAGACACCGACCTACGCCGTGCTGCGCGACCGGGCCCTGATCGCGGTCAGCGGACCGGACTGGCGGTCCTTCCTGCAGGGGCAACTGACCCAGGATGTTGAGACGCTCGGGCCCGGGACCTTGCGCTTCGGCGCCCTGCTCTCGCCCCAGGGCCGGCTGCTGTTCGACCTGTTTGTCCTCGGCCGCGAAGGCGGCTGCTGGCTCGATGTCCCGGCGGCGGGTCGCGAGGCGTTGATCGCCCGTCTGACGATGTACCGCCTGCGGGCGAAGGCGGAGATTGTCGCCCATCCCGGCCATGTGATCGCGCTTTGGGGCGCCGGTCAGGCCGAACCGGGCTTCGCGCCCGATCCTCGCCTGCCGGCCCTCGGCCTGCGCGGCTATGGCGACGTGGAGCCGCCGGGCGTTCGCGGCGACGCGACGGCCTACGACCTGCATCGCCTGACCCTCGGCGTCCCGGCCACGGCCGACTATGGCGAGGACGCCACCTACCCCATCGAGGCCAATTTCGACCTGCTGCACGGCATCGACTTCCAGAAGGGCTGTTTCGTCGGCCAGGAGACCACCAGCCGGATGAAGCGCCGCGGCCAGATCAAGAGCCGCATGCTGCCGATCACCTTCGCCGGCCCGCCGCCGGCACAGGGCGCGGAGATCCTCAACGGCGAGCTGCGGGCCGGGGTGGTGCTGTCCGGCGTCCCCGGCCGGGCCATGGCCCTGCTGCGGCTGGACCGGGCGGAAGGCGGGTCGCTGACGGTGGACGGACGGGCGGTGGTGGTTGACCCATCAGCCTGGTTCGAAGCGGCGACCTAGCGGCAGGTCATCTCGCCGGCCTTCACCGGGGTGAAGTTGGCCAGGGCCAGCTGGATGATGCCGTGCGGCCAACTCTCGAAGGCCATCTTACCGGCCATCACCGGGCAGGTGCTGGTCTTGTGCGGCTTGCCGTCGGGCGTGACCATCACGGCCATGTAGTGCAGCCAGCTGGCGTGGCCGCTCTCGACCACCAGGGTCATGCTGTTGTTGCGGACCTGAAAGTCGAAGCGAAGCTCGCCGCGGCCCAGGGTCCGGCTCTTCGCCGCCTCACCGGTCGCCACCAGCGTCATGGGAAGCTGCCCTTCCTGGCCTTCCGGGAAGCTGACCACCACCACGTCGCCGGGGAACAGCATGGCGTTGTTCTCGGCAATCCAGGGCAGGGTCCGGCCGACCCTGATCGACTTCATCCGCCCGCCGACAGGGATGCTGATCTCGCCAACCGCCCGGCAGGCGCCGGCGGTCTGGCAGAGATCGCTCGCCGGCGCTGCATTGGCGGCGCCAGCGACCAGGGCGGCGAACGCCACCGCCAGCGGTGTCAGCATGCGGCGCACGAAGCCCTCCTCAATCTGTTCCGATCCGGCGGCCATGTTACACAACCGCCCATGAAAGCCACCCCGAATCGCTGCACTTGGCCGGGCGCCGTGGATACGCTCTACCTCGCCTACCATGACGAGGAATGGGGCGTGCCGGAGTACGATTCCCGCGCCCTGTGGGAGAAGCTGGTGCTGGACGGGTTTCAGGCCGGGCTCGCCTGGATCACCATCCTGCGCAAGCGTGACGCCTTCCGCGCGGCCTTCGACGGCTTCGATCCGGAGAAGGTCGCCCGCTACGGCGCCGAGGATCGTGCGCGGCTGATGGCCGACGCCGGCATCGTCCGCTCCAACGCCAAGATCGACGCGGCCATCGGCGGGGCGAAGCTCTTCCTTGAGATGCGCGACAACGGCGAAGACTTCGCGCAGTTCCTCTGGGCCTTCGTCGACGGCAAGCCGGTCCAGAATGTCTGGGACCACACGAAACAGGTGCCGGTGACCTCGCCGGAAGCCGAGGCCATGAGCAAGGCGCTGAAGAAACGCGGCTTCAAGTTCGTCGGGCCGGTGATCGTCTACGCCTTCATGCAGGCGACGGGGATGGTCAACGACCACCTGGAAGGCTGCTTCCGCCACGGGCCGGTGCGAGGCATGGCGCGCTGATGGCGGATTTCGCACTGGAGGCGGGCTGTCCGCCGCCGGTCTGCGGCGTGGACGAGGCCGGGCGCGGGCCTTGGGCCGGGCCGGTCTCGGCGGCGGCGGTGATCCTCGATCCGGCCACGGCGCCGAAGGGCCTGGACGACTCCAAGAAGCTGACTCAAGCCCGACGCGAAGTCCTTGAGGTCGAGATCAAGGCGCGGGCGGTCGCCTGGTGCGTGGCCTTCGCCACCGTCGAGGAG
>JACRBD010000097.1 GCA_016234625.1 Caulobacterales bacterium
ATGCGGTTGGTTCCTGATGGAGATGGGTGGGGTGCGCAGGAGCAGGCGATGATGGCTCGCCTGCTCCTGCCGGGCCGATCACTCGCCCTTGGCCTTCAGCGCGGCGCGGGGGTCCTGCTTGGCCACGCCGAAGTCGTGGTAGCCGCGCAGCTGGATGCCCAGGGTCGAGAAGTCCGCATCGGCGGTCTCGATCACCGGGGCCTCCTGGCCGTTGAGGAAGACCACTTCGATGGCCGCGAGGTCCGCCGGCTCGGCCAGCAGATACCAGGCCTTCGACGAACCGCCGGCGATCTTGGGGTTGTCGAGGTAGCGGCTCATCTCGACCCGGAACTTGCCCTGGTGCGGGTTGAAGACCGGGTACTTGGCGTTGGCCGTGGTCTCGCGGATCTCGGTCGCCTTGACCAGGGCGCTGCCGATGGCGGTCAGGCTGGTGGGCACCAGCAGGATCGCCGGGGCGATGCCCAGCGGACGACCGCTGCCATCGACCTGCTGGTTGAACAGCACCTCGGCCTTGGTCAGTCCGTCGATGGTCAGGGCGGTGTCGGCGCCGGTGAGCAGGTTCTTGTTGCCGGCGGTGAAGAAGGCGGCGTGGTCGAGGAAGGCGATCCAGAACAGGTCGTTGAGCGACTGGCTCGCCCCGCGGCCGAGTTCCTGCGGCACGGCAGTGATGACGCTGAGGTCATCGTTGATGATGTCGCGCCGGTCGATGGCGACGAGCTTGCCGTAGGTGTCGGCCTGGTTGGTGAAGCGCTCCTCGCCCAGCTTGCCGTGCTTCAGTTCGCCGCCCGGAGCGACCCGCTCGTAGGTCATGTTGCCCAGCAGGCGGTAGCGGGTGATGGCCTTGAAGTCCTTCACCGAGCCGATGCGGCAGATGTTACGCCAGGTGCCCTCGGCCGAGTTGAAGCCATCGAGGAGGAACTTGTTGGCGACGTTCGAGAGGATGCCCGGCAGATCGATGGACGAGAGACCGGCGGCCTGGATGCCGCCGCCCCAGGCCGCGCGCAGCACGGTGCGGGGATCGTCGTCGAAGGCGCGGACGGTGCAGCCGTTGGCCCAGGCCGCCTCCAGGATCAGGCGCTGCAGACTGATCTTGCCGCGGAAGCGACGGTGCGCGGCCTCCAGCGCCTTCGGGTCGCAGACCGTCTCGGGCTCGTCGTGCTTGCCGGCCTCGACGCAGGCGGCCTCCAGCACGGCGGCGGTCAGGCTCTCGTCGCGGACGTGGACGGCCGGCGCCTGCGGCCGGCTGGCGCGCAGCACCTCCAGTTCGGTGCGCTGGGCGTCCCAGCCGTCCTTGATCGCCTGGGCCTCGATCGCCGGGTGGCCCTTGGCCAGGGCGCGGACGGCGCCGATGCGCTCGGTCTCGGCCGCGGCGGCGGCGCGCATCTGCGCCACCGGATCGGGCGCGGCAGCCTGGATGGCGGCCGGCGCCGGGGCCGGCTGGGTGGCAGCAGCCTGGACGGCCGGCTCGTTCGGGGTGGTCGGGGCGGCGGCAGCCGCGGGGGCAGCGGGGACGGTCATGGAGGCTCCGGAAGCAGTGGGGTTGATGGCGGTGATCGCGGCGGAGGTGTTCCCATCGGCGCCGAGGTCGACGAAACTGATCTCGCCGAGGCTGGCGCTGCGCACGACGTTGACCGGACCCTGGAAGGTCTGGCCGTTCACATGCACGGTCTGGCCCTCGCGCACGAACTCGTGCTCCTGCACGGCGGCGCCGATCGAGGCCTGCCAGGGGAAGCCGTTCTTGGACGAGATGACGATCTCGCGGGCGGCGGCGGTGTCCCGGCTGACCACGCCCGAGGCGATGAGCTTGCCGCCCTCGACCCGGATGCTGTCGGTGTGGCCGACGCCCTGAGCGGCGTCGTGGCCGAGGCGGATGGGCCGGTTCTGGGTCGGGATGCGCAGACCAGCCAGGTCCACGATCACCGGATGCCGCCAGCCAGCGAGGCGCATGGGGCCGCCGGTATAGGCGACCATGGAGAAGCGCGGCAGGGCGGGCTTGGCCGGTTGGCCATCGGCGCCGAGGGCCGGGGCGCTGGCCTCGACCCACTCGGGGGCGCAGGCGAACGCAAACACTTCCAGCGGATCGCCCGGAACCGGCAGCGGTGCAGCAGCGAGGATCAGGCGTGGGTCAGGCATCGACGGCATCTCCGGCATCAGGGTTGGGGGCATCGGTCGGCGATGGGGCGGGGGCTACAGGCGCACCTTCGGCGGGCTTCAGTTCCAGCCCCAGCAGGCGCGTGAGGGCCATTTCCCGAGCGCGTTGGCGCAGTTGGGATTCCCAGTCCTGACCCTTGCGGGCGTACTCATCAGCCAGCGTGGTGGTCAGACTGGTGAGCCGGGTGGCTTGGGCGTTCGCCTCCTTGGCCGGATCGACGTGCTCATGGCCATCCCAGAACCACTGGTGTGTCCAGTCGGTGTCCACCGAGCGCACGCGCTGCGGGAGGAACCCTTCGATCAGCATCGCCTCCTGCACCCAGGCAGCAAAGATCCGGTCGAGCACCTGTCCGGCGATGCGCGTCTGGTCGACCCGGATGGCCTTGAAGTAGACCTGATGATCAAGGCGACCGGAGGCGTAGTTGTAGCCACTGCTGTTGCCGGCCGCGACGTTGAACGGCATGTTCAGGCAGCGGGCGATCTCGTTGAGGATCTCGTGTTTGAACTCTGCGTAGGTGGTCGTGGGCTGCTCCGCCCGCATCTGCTCCATCTTCCAACCGCCGGGCATGGTCAGCAGCGACCGCTTCTCCAGATGGATGCTGTCCATCGGTTCGACCTGGTCAGCCTCTCCGCCAGCCGGCGCATCGGTGTAGACGATGCCGGCGTAGTCGGCGGCGGTCTCGGCCGCCGCGATCACTGCCATGGTGTACCGGCGCAGCTGGGCGAAGAGCGGCAGAGCCGGCGTCAGTTCCGGCACACCACGACGCTGGCCGGGCCGGTCGGCCCGGAACAGGTGCAGCATCGTGGCCGCCTCGACAACCCGCGCTGTCGGGGCAGCGCCGCCGATGTCTCCTGGATGCCGATCGAGCAGGTGGTAGCCGGTCGGGTTGCCAGCCAGATCGAAAATGATGCCATCGACCCACTCGGCGGCCTCGGGGCCGGACGGCCGGTAGCCGTACCACAGGGGCGTGGCGACCTGGTCGGCCTCGATCAGTCGCAGATCCAGCTTCACCGGCGAGGCAACGAGTGGGTTGCTGATGAACAACGCGAACCCTTCGCCGTCCTCGGCCTGGGCCATGCGCATCACTCGCAGTTTCTCCGCCAAATCGATGGACACCGCCCAGCCCATGAACGCCTGTTCGATCTGGCGGGCATCCTCCCCGGCGATGCCCGTCAGTTGGAGCCGCGGACCGGTTCCGACCGTGTCGTTGGCCAGGGTCAGAACGATGCCCTTGGCGTAGCTGTTGTTGGCGACCTCGTAGCGGGTGCGGTTGCGCAACGTGCGCCGCACCTGGGGAGCGGTCGCGGCATTGGCCGAAAGGCCATCCGCCATGGACCAATGCCGGTGGTTGTCGGTGGTGGTCTGGGCCGCGTCGTAGCGGGCGCGCACGATCACGCGGCGACCCCCAGGGGCGGCGGCATGCGTGCGGCCGATGGCCCGCAGGCCGTCGATGATCCGACCGACGATGCTCATACCGCCCCCGGGGGCACCAGCTTGGAGATGATCAACCCCTTGGACCTGGACCGCACCGCTCGCTTGGAAGCCAGATAGCGATCAGCGGCGATCTGGTCCTGCAGGCCATGCTGCTCGACCGAGCCAGCGTCGCCCTGGGCCTTCTTGGGGCCCTGGGCGTTCTGCTCGATCGCCTGCTCGGTGGGGGTTGGGTCGGGCACGGTGCTCTCGCAGCGGCATCAGGGATGCCGTTGGGGTGACCGTGCCTCGAGCGGGGATGACTCCCGCCATAGAGATAATTGCCGCCGCTCCCCTCGTCTGCTGAACTATTTTCTCAGTGACCAGTTCGCATGGCCGACAGCTTGAGCCTTGGCTTGGGACCGACGACTCGCTGGCTGTCCGTCCCAGGCAGAACGACCCCCAGGATGGACGCCGCAACCGCGCAGCCGACCACGCCATCGAACCAGTGGTTATCCGCTCGCTCGGGTCGCAGGCGCCACTCGTCCACCACCCGGCCTCGACCCTCGGTGCGGACGCGGTGCTCGGCCGTGAGGTGCTCCGCCAGGAGCCGATGCCGTTCCGGTTGATGCCCCCAGAGCGACAGACACCCGGGATCGCCCATCGCCACGCCCAGGCGGGCATGGATGAAGGACTTCCAGAAGTTGGTGTCGTAGAGCACATGGCGGACGGTGCGCTTACCGACCACGGACGGGATGCGCCAGTTGTGGCCAGGGCGGTCGCCACGCTTGCGTTTGTACTCGTTGAACGGCATCGAGGCCGCCCCGACGAAACGGCCGTGGCTGGGCAGGAGCAGAGCAGCGTTGGCTGACTGCCGGCAGAACTGGTAGACCACGTCGGTGCTCTGACCCCAATTGGCGTCGATGAGCAGGCGCTCGATCGACATCTCGGCGCCATCGTCCCGGCGATAGCGCCGCCCGCAGAGGTCCTTGGTTGCCGCCTCCAGCCCGGCGTAAATCTGACCCTCCAGGCCGGCACCCTTGGTCGCGGCGGCCATGGTGTGCTTCAGGTCGCGTAGGGTGAAGTAGGGCCGCCGCTGGTCCGGCCAGGTCCCGTAGTCCACCACCCAACCCGTGAAGTCGGAAGACCAGGCGCAGACGACGTAGAACAACGCCTTCTGCTGCACATCGATGAAGGCCGTCAGGTGGTCGGTGCCAGATGGCAACGCCCGATGCTCAAGGCCATTGAGCTTGGCGACGATGTGCTCGGCACTGAGTTCGCCGTCCTCTTCGCCGATCTCTGGCAGGGGCTCGTTCTGGTACTCGGCCCAGAAGGCGTGCTCATCCTGCAGCTTGAGATTCATGGCGTGCTGGATCGCCGAGATCTCGTCATGGTTGAAACGTTCCGTCCACGCCACTGCCGACCCGGCGTCCATCGCATCTCGGTTGGCCAGGTAGAAGGCCGTGGCGTCCGCCAAGCCATGTCCGGCGCGCAAGCCATCCGCCCGGTACTTCGCGTACTCATCCCACAGCTTCGTGGCGGTCGGGAAGGCGTAGACCATGCGGGTCCGCTCGCCGTTCCATTCGGGATGCACCTCGCGGTCGAGGATGCGGTCGGCCATGTCGCCCGGCCGGATGACCGTGCATGGCATGATGCCGGCAATCTTCTTCCCCGGCCCGGCCATGCCGAGCACGGCCCCGGCGAGGATCGCCTCGCGGTGCTGGCACTGGCTGAGGCTGCGGGCGCTCTCATCCGTCTGCGGATCGTCGAGTACCACCAGGCTGGGGCGCACCGCCCGGCCATCGGGCCGCTTGAACTTCATCCCGCGTATCCGCCCGGTGATGCCCGCCACCTTGATGATCGCCCCGCTCGCCTTCGAGCCGGGGATGGTGGGCAGGATGATCTCCTTCGCCGTCCAGCCGATGTGGGTGCGCGCTCCTCGGTACAGCTGGCCGTTGGCGCGATGTGCGATGCCGTCCAGGCAGTGGATCGGGAAGGCCACCTCGGGGAAGTCGGCCAAGATTAGTTCGTTGGTGTCGAGTTCGGTCTTCAGCGACTCGAGCATGTCCGAGGCGTGCTGCTCGTCTGAGCCGATCAGACAGACGAACTCGCGGTGGCCGTAGAGAATCGCCCACAGGCAGGCACACTCCGCGATCGTCGTCTTGCCGCTGCCACGCGGCATGGCGAGGGCGAAGAGCCCGCCCTCCAGCACCGCCTGCTCGGTCTTGGCGATGACCTTGAGGTGATCGGCCGAGAAGCGCAGCGCGAACACCTCAGGGAAGTAGGACTCGCAGAAGGCCTGAAACGACCGGGCGGCAGCCGCCTTACGGGCGGGGTTCTCGATCGACGGCAGGGCGCCGATGTCGCGGCCCGACTCCGATTCGAGTTTGGCCTTCTCGCGCATGGCCTCGCGGTGGGCGGCGTAGTCCTTGGCGCCGTCCTTGGGCGTAGCCGGGGCATGCACCTCGTCGGCCAGCCAGGCGAGGTAGCGCAGGAGGTCAACACTCTTGCCGTCGCCGATGCGGAAGCCGGCGCGGGTGCGGTGGCGATGCAGCTGCCGCTCGCCGATGACCGTGCCCTGCCCGGTGCTGTTGAGCAGCCGCGCCAGGTCGGCGGGACGCAGATGCCTGGGATCAACCGCCATGCGCGGCCTCCCGCTCGGCCAGGGCCTGCACCAGCCAGGCCCCGTAGGCGACGAGGTTGAGGGTGCCGTCCTGGTTGACCGGCGCCCCGGCGGCGAGGTCCGAGCGGAGGGCTTCGACGGTCATGCGGTGGCTGCCCGAGCGACGCAGCAGAGCCACGGCCTGCTCAAGGGGCAGGGCGGTCAGCTTGGGCGTGGCGGCATCCGGAACGGTGGGATTAGCAAGCGACATCTGCCGCCCCTGAGGCCGGTCGGCCACGCTGATGATGCACTGGTTTTGCACGGCGAAACGCAACTGGATGAGGCCGATGTGCATGGGTAACACGACCTGCAGCACACCCACGGAACCCCACCCCATGCCCACCACCCCCGCCGCCGAATACCAGAACGCCGCCCGCGACTGCAGCGCCCTCCTCACCCTGCTGCACCGCACCCTGGCCGACCACAGCGCCCAACACCGGAGCAACCCGGATTGGGGCGACGTGGGCGACCTCGCCAGCCTGCGCCAGCGCCTCCTCGAGGCGATCCTGCCGACCCGCAACTGCCTGATCGAGGCCGAGGCCCTGGCCGAGGTCGAGGCGCTGATGCGCCCGGTCCGCCCCGCCCGCATTTGACCCTTCCCCCGCCCGGCCGGATCCCCGGCCGGGCACAACCCCGGAACCCCGGAGTCCACCATGTCCAACACCCGCCCATCCAAAACCGCCAAGCCCAAGGCCAAGGCCCCCACGAAACCCAAGGGGAAACCTCGCGCCCAGCCTGTTGCCGAGCTTGATCTCGGTGCCGCCGCTGCGCACGCGGCCCGCATCCTCGTGCCGACCGCACCCCCGGCCAAGGCCTCGGTCAAAACCATGTCCGGCCTCAACGCCGCCGCGCTGGTCCTCAAGGAGGCCGGCGAGCCGCTCAACGTCCAGGCCCTGATCGTCCGCATCCTCGAGCGCGGCCTGTGGAAGACCGAGGGCAGGACCCCGGCCGCGACGATCTACGCCGCCATGATCCGCGAGATCAAGGCCAAGGGGTCGAGCAGCCGGTTCCAGAAGATCGACCGCGGCCGATTCGCCGCCGCCGGCTGACCGCCGGGGAGGAGTCCCTGCCATCATGCCTCCTGCGCAGCCCCGGCTTCCGCCGGGGTCTGCTCATTGGCAACGGCCACGATGCGTTGGGCCTGCTTGCCGGTGAACTGCTCCCAGCGCTTCACGATCACATCGCAGTAGCGCGGATCGAGTTCCATGAGTCTCGCATGGCGCCCGGTCTGCTCGGCGGCGATCAGAGTGGTGCCGCTGCCGCCGAATGGATCGAGGACCACACCGCCGGGCGCGCAGGAATTCTGCACAAGGTACAGAAACAGCGGCACCGGCTTCATCGTCGGGTGCTCGCCGTTGCGCGCCGGCTTGTCAAACTCGAGCACCGTGGTCTGGCTGCGATCGGACAACCAGGTGTGGCCGGCGCCGTCCTTCCAGCCGTAGAGGCAGGGCTCGTGCTTCCATTGGTAGTCCTGCCGGCCGAGCACCAGGGAGGACTTCACCCAGATCAGGCATTGCCGCACGGTCAGGCCGATGTCGGCGCAGGCCCCGCGAACGGTCAATCCCTCCGAGTCGGCGTGCCAGCAGTAGAATGCGCCGCCCGACCGCAGCACCGCCACCGCGCAGCCGAGGGTGGCGACGAGGAAGTGCCGGTAGGAGGCATCGTCCATGTCATCGTTGGCGATGGTCATGGCCGCATCGGTGCCGCCCTCATAGGCGACGTTGTAGGGCGGGTCGGTGAGCAGCAGGTCGGCTTGCCTGCCATCCATCAGGCGGGCCACCTGTTCGGGCTCGGCGCTGTCGCCGCAGAGCAGACGGTGGTCACCCAGCACCCACAGGTCGCCCGGTTGGGTCAGGGTCTTCCCCGCCTCAGGAGCCGCCGGCACTTCATCGGGATCGGTGAGGCCGTCCTTCGCTCCAGGATCCAACAGCCGCTCCAACTCCTCCTGGTCGAAGCCCAAGGCTGCTAGGTCCACTTCCAGATCGCTGCCCTCGATCGCCTTCAACTCGAGGCCGAGCTTGTCGAGATCCCACTCGGCGATCTCGCTGGTCTTGTTGTCGGCGATGCGCAGGGCGCGGATCTGGTCGGGCGACAGGCCATCGGCCACATGGACCGGCACCTCGGTCATCCCCAGGTGCTTGGCGGCTCGCCAGCGGGTGTGGCCGATGACAATCACGCCCTCGGCATCAACGACGATGGGCTGCCGGAAGCCAAACTGGCGGATGCTCTCGGCCACTACCGCCACGGCATCATCGTTCTGGCGTGGGTTGTTCTCGTAGGGTTTCAGACTGTCGATGGGGCGATTGATGATCTGCATGGGATGGTTCCAGCGGTGGTGGCGGCGCGGTCGGCCAGGTGAAAGAAAGTCAGTCCGGGACGGTGGCTGTTCCCTGTGGGGTCGCCTTCCGCCGCAGGCCCGGGAGGACCCGTTGAACTGCCGATTTCCTCGTCACCTCGTGCCGTGTTCCTCGACGCTCGATCCGTTGCCGATCACCACATCCCTTCTTTCACCTTTTGCTTCTTTCACCCCACCCCCAACCCAGGTCCTGTACGTGTACGCGCCTCGCGGGGGGTGTAGAGGTGAAAGAGAGAAAGAAGTATATTATATGCATATTTACCGCATTTCTTCTTTCACCCTTCTTTCTCTTCCTTCACCTTCTTTCACCCCCGTTTCTGCCGATCCGAGGGCTTCCTTCACCATCTTTCCCTCGCCCTCATCACCCTTCCTTCCCCAGCCGAGCAGCCGGTAGTTGGTGCCCGTCCGACCAGAGGTGCGAACGACAACCGCCTCGATGTCCCCAGCCTGCTGCATGGTCTCGACCAGGCGCTGGAAGGTCTGGGTGTCGAGCTTCATGCGCTTGAGCAGGACACTGTGGGCCAGGGTCAGGCCAGGCGCAGCGCGCAGCTTCTCAGCCAAGCGGAGGCATTCGGCATGGAACGGGTTCTCGGCCACATGGCCGCTCGCCATGGCCAGCATGCGCCGGGTCTGATGGACCACGAACCGTGTCGCCCAGGTTGCCGCGGCAGCATCGATCCGGGGCGCGCGATGGTTGACGCTGAGGGCGTAGACCAGCGCCAGCTTCCGGGACTGCTCGATGGTGCGCCCCCAGACGGTGGTGCCGACAGCATCGTCCTGGGCCTCGGCCGCGGCATAGGCCGTATCGGCAAGCCGGCGGGTCTCGGAGAGGATGGCAGAAGCTTCCGCGTCGATGGGCACGATGGCCGGGGTCGGATGCTCCTGGCGCAGATTGCCCGGGTCGGGCTGGTAGTCGGCCCACCACTTCGCCGTGGCCAGGATCTCCTCGGGCGGATCGATCGGTCCGGCATCCTGGCCGACGCCACGTTTGCCGCCCTCGACCACGATCATGCGGGCGAACAGGCCATTGGTCAGCATGCGCCGTGACAGCGCCTCGTAGTAGTGGTTGGGGATGGCCGTGCCGAAGATCGACAAGCACGGCTGGTCGAGGACGCCAGGGACAGGCTGTCCGGCCTTCCGCCGCATCGGCACCACGCTGTCGGCCGAGGTGTAGAGCGTCAGCAGAGTGCCCATGATGCCTTCGTGGCGGGCGTCCTGGGCCTTGTTGATCGACTGCAGCAGCCCGTCGATCTCGTCGGTCTGGAACAGCATGGCTGGATTCACGAATAGGGCGTCCTGCAGGCCTTCGCCCGAGGCGAAGCGATCGCCAAGCCGATCGGACAACCCGACCGCATGGAGGATGCGGGTGTTCAGCTTACGGGGCCAGTCCTTGCCGCTGGCCGAATGAGCGAGGCCAAGCAGGTACAGGTTGGTGCGTAGGCCACCAGGCTCGCGCACCTTCCGGCCTGCCAGGAAGGCCTGCAGCGACAGCGCCCCGCAGAACGCCATGGTCGGGTTCGGATAGGGCGCCGTGGCCAAGCAGTGGTCCATGACCTGGCTGATGAAGCCCGGCACGCGGAGCAGTTCGAGCGGAATCGGACCGGGATCGTCGATGGCCGACTCAGGATCACGCTGTGGTTCTGCCGCAACCGCCTCGGCCGCTGACGTCTGATCGCCAAAGCCGCGAAGACGCAGTTCGGCTGCAGCGGCAGCGTAGTTGCCGGCATGCTCGAGCAGGGCGTAGACCGCGAAAGGGCTGTAGGCCCGGTTGGGCTCGAAGGGATCGGCACTGGACGAGAAAACGTAGAACACGCCGCCCTTGAGTGTGGCCGACCAGCCCTCGGTCTTCCCTGGACGGCGCCAGTATTGGTTGTCGCCATCGCGGGCGAGCGACCAGCCATGATGCAGTAGCAACGGCACCACCTCGGCGCGCTGGTTGAACTCGTCCCCGGGACGCAGACCGACCGCCGATGCGGGCTGGGGATCATGAGCTTCGGGAGGGATCTCGTTGAGCGTCCATGCGGCGCGCAGCAGGACATCGCGCTCGGCAGCTGACAGGACGGGGATGGCAGCGAGATCGCCCTGGACGATGCGGTAGCCCGTCGATGGCGCACAGAGGAACAGCCCGCCTTCGCCGCGTGTCTCGATCAGCGTCAGCACGATATGCCAGCGCCCGTCCTTGTCCTTGCGCGGTTTGCAGGCCTTGCCGTAGCGGGCAACCGACTCCGGGCCTGGCAGATCCTCACGCCGGCTGGCGAGCTTGAGGTTGCCGCAGACCGGCTCAGCGCAGCGGTAGACCACATGGCAGCCGCCCGAGGGACTGCGCTCGATGACCACGCGATCGAGCAGTTCCGGCGCTTCGGCCCGAACCGCATCCTGCCAAGCCGGGTAGAGCTCGCCGGCGCCGTCGAAGTCGAGGAGCTCAAGATTCCCCGACACCGCTCCGCAGATGAGGCAGCAGGCATCGTGGGAATTGGCGAACCAGGCCTCGACCTCAACGGCGGTCGGCAACCTGCTCTGGAACTCCTTCCAGCCGGAGACGGAAGGACGCTTGTCGGCTGCGCGTGCTGGAAGCACGCACAGGCCGGCAGCCCGGTAGGCCGCAGCAGCATGGGCCAGTTCTGAGGACATCAGAATGGCACCTCATCGTCGGATGCGACCACTGCGGTGAACTGGAATGCGGGTTCCTCAGTGTCTTCTCCCGGCTCCCGCTCCCTGGGCCTGGCCCCGAGCTTGTGGTTGATGATCCGCTCGAAGTCCTCGCCGGCGACAGTCCGCACCGTAATGTGCGTGGTCGGCGCCAGGGCACCGCCGCAGGCGAGGCGACAGGCTTCGGCGGCGGTGGTCGGCACCGGCAGAGCGCTGCGCGCCTGCCACCAGGCCTCAGCCTTGCCACGGGCGAAGCCGGTGTGCTCGAAGCAGACCCACTCCTTGTGGACCTGGTCCTGCCCAATTTCGTATCCGACGCGCAGGGACCTGGGCGCCTCAGGGGGAGATCCACGCTTGGTGTGAACCCCATAGAACACCTGGCGCACCGGATGCTCGACCGTGGTCACCTGGCCCGAGAGGACACCGGCCGAGGACGCTTCCCGCTCATGCTTCTCCCGCTCAGGAGGCGGGAAGACGAAGCCGCACTGCGGGCAGGCGGCGAATCCCGTGGCGATGACCGCCTGGCATTGCGGGCATTCCTTGGCCGGAGCTGCTCCGCCTTCCCGCTCGCCAGGCTCCTTGATCTTCAGGGCGTCGACCGGCCCGTGCCGCAGCACATTGCCGCCGAAGTCGTGGACCAGGCAATCATCCTTGCCCGGCGCCAGACGGAAGCCGCGCCCGACCATCTGGTAGTAGAGGCCCGCCGAGAGGGTTGGCCGCAGCAGGGCCACGCAGTCTACCTGGGGCGCGTCGAAGCCGGTCGTCAGGACGCCGACGTTCACCAGGTACTTCACCTGCCCGGCCTTGAACCGCGCCACCAGTCGGTCGCGCTCGCCGTCCGGGGTGTGGCCGAAGATGCAGGCGACCTCGCTGCCAGTGGCCGTGGTCAGAGTGGCAGCAACGTGCTCGGCGTGCTGGATGCCGGCAGCGAAGACCAGGCAGGCCTTCCGCGCCTGCGTGTGCTCCGCTATCTCGGCGCAGGCATCCCGTACCAGATCCTCGGCATCCATGAGGTGCTCGACCTCGTCAGGGATGAATTCTCCCCCGCGGACATGTAGGCTGGCAGTGTCGGCCTTGGCCTTGCCCGCCTTGCTGATGAGCGGCGACAGGAATCCGTCGCGGATCAGTTCCTTCACCCCGACCTCAAAGCAGACCTGATTCAGGATGTTCCCCGGCGCGCAGATCGGCCCGTCCTTGAGCCGGAACGGTGTGGCGGTCAGGCCAATCACCCGCAGACGTGGGTTCACCACCCGGGCGTCGCGCAGGAAGGTCTGGTACATGCCTTCGCCATCAGGCGGGATGAGGTGCGCCTCATCGATCAGGACGAGATCGAAGCGCCCGAGTTCGCCCGCCTTCTGGTAGACCGACTGGATGCCGGCGACGATCACCGGGTGGTCGAGATCCCGCCGCCGCAGACCCGCCGAGTTCACCCCGACCAACAGCGGCGTGAGGAATCGACTCGCCTGCGTGGCATTCTGGTCGACCAGCTCCTTCACATGGGTCAGGACCAGGATGCGGCCGTTCCAGCGCTGCACGACATCGGCGCAGACCTTGCCGACGATCACTCCTTTCCCGCCGCCGGTCGGGATGACGACGCAGGGGTTGTCGTCCTTGGCCGACAGGTGCGCGTAGACGGCCTCGATGGCCGCCTCCTGGTAGGGGCGAAGCTGCATCACCTGGGAGTTCTTCCGTACTCGGCCAGGCACAGGGCGTCGGCCATCCCGTCGTGCGGCTTCCGGCAGCCGGGCAGGATCAGGTCTGCCAAGGGCCAGCGGTTGGCGCAGTAGCGCAGAGCGCCGTCCTTGTCGTGGGGCAGGCCAACCAGCACCTGTTTCTTCCAGACGGTCGGCGGCACCAGCACCACCGGGATGCCCAGGGCGGCGCAGACGCCACGGACCATGCCCCAGCCGGTGCCGAAGGTGAAGGTCGAGGACACGCCCTGCTTGGGCATGGCACCGACCCGCTCCAGGGTCACCCGGCCGATATCCTGATGGGTGTCGAAGCAGCGCAGAGAACGGAGACGGTCCGCCAGGCCAGCGGCGTGAATCTCGCCGCCGGCAACCGGCATGGGCCAGAGGCCCACCACGGTGCCGGCGGCATCCAGAGCGGCGAGGCCACCCCGCAGTCCGGGATCGATGCCGAGGGAAAGCATCAATTCTCCTCCCAGCGGCGCTTGTTGCGCCAATGCTCATACAGGGCGAGCCGGGCTTCCTGGCGGGCACGGCAGCTCGGTGAGCGGTCCTTCGGCGGCGGCTTGCTCGCAGCAGCCTGACGGGCCGCCCGACGTGCGGCCCGGGTTTCACGTTCGACCTCGGCCTTGATCTTCAGCCATTCCAGGCGTTCAGGCGACGGCGGGCGGCCACCCGAATGAGGTGATGCACAGGCGATGGCGACCATCAGCGCACCTCCCAGCCGGCGACCGCAAAGCGGCCGAACGGCCCACCGCGTTCGGGCCGGTAGTCGCCGACGCCGATCCGTTGCCCGGCCAAGTCGAGCAGGCTGCGCATCTCGGCAGGGCGCAGGACCTCCACCTCGAGGAGCAGGGTGAAGGCCAGCCGCCATTCATCGAATCGCGGCCGATGGCAGAGCGTGCGCTCCCCGGTCTGGGGCTGGCGCACCGAGCGGGTGTCCACCGCCCAGCCCCGCGGGGCCAGGATGGGGATCTCGGCCTCCTGGATGCCGAGGTGGTGGATGATCTCGGCCGGGCTCCGCCCGAGTTCCCGCGCCGCCCCGGTCAGGCAGCGCAGCAGGTTGAGATTCGGGATGACCGGGCGACCAGCCTGGTCGAGGTAGAGCCGGGCCGCTGCCTGGTTCCGCGGCGCCTGGCCGACCGGCACCGGATCGGATGCCGGACGGCCGCAGAGCAGCGGAGTGGTTCCAGTGATGGTGACAGCGATGGGGTACATGGACCGCTCCCCGCTCAGCGCCGCAGCCAGGGCGGGGTCGTGCCGCCAGTGGCGGTGGCCTGCTGGGGCACCCCCGCCGCGGCATCCTTCTTCGCCCACGCGGCGATCTCGTTGGTCATCTCGCCGTTGTCCTCGCGCTTCTTGCACTTCACCGTGATGGTCATCGGCAGGTTGTGCAGCTCGGCCGAGTCCTTCGGCGTCATGGTGCCCACCGCCCGGCAGATGGCCGAGAGCTCGCCGCGGGCGATCTGCACGGTCTGGGCATTGGGGTGGTGGAGGTTGTGGCGGGACCAGACCTTGCGGCCCTTGTACTCGCCCTCGAGGATCTGGTACTCGAGTTCGAGATACTGGCCGTTGCCGTTCTTCGTCGGCTTCATCTCGCTGGACGAGATGGCGGCGACGTACTTGCCGGCGGGGATGGGGTCCTTGCCCGTGCTGGGCTCGACCTGGTTGGCATCGAAGTTGAGAGTGGCCATGGGATGGATCCTTGGAGATCAGCGGTTGGTGGAGGTGGTGATCGGCAGGTGCTTGGCGAAGTCCGCCCAGGCGAGCGGCAGTTCGTCCGGCAGGGCGAGGCGGTTCTTGGCCAGATGGCTGGGACGCTCGGTGCAGCGCAGGACGCGCTCGCCGGCGCCGAGGCCCTGGACGCGCTTCTGGTTGAAGCCTTCGTCGGTAGCCTTGGTGAAGACCTTGTAAGTGGCGAAGAGGACCTCGTCGCACCACTCGGCGACCATCGCCGCCGCCGTCTTGTGCAGGCGCGGCACGTAGCGGTCGTAGGCCTCGGTCTCGGGGTTCTCGAAGCGCTCGATGCGGGCGTGGGCGATCAGGATGGTGGTCATGCCCCGGCTGGCGCGCAGGGCCGACAAGCAGTCGAGGACGTCGCGCCAGTGCGACAGCGCGAAGGCGTAGCCCTTGCCGTAGCCGATGTCCTCGATCGAGGCGACCTGGCGGGTCTGGCAGACCTTGGCCCAGATCAGGCGCTCCAGCCAGTCGAGGCTGTCGATGACTACGGTGCGGAACTCGTGCTGCTCGTGGTAGAGCGCTGCGAGCGACTCCATCACCCCGTCGAGCGAATGCGCGACCGGGAACTTGCTGGTGCTGATCTCATTCAGGCCGTCCTCGGTCTGGATGACGATCGGATTGGGCGCGCAGGTGGCGAAGGTGCTCTTCCCGATCCCGGCGGTGCCGTAGACGAGCATGCGGCGGGGACCGGGCGTGGCCCCGGAGAGGATGGTGGACAGAACGCTCATGGGTGTGGTTCCGTGATTAGGTGGGTTAGGCGAGGTAGTCGAAGGTGCGCGCGTCCTCGTAGCCGGTCGGCCACTGGTCGGTGCGCTGGCAGACATCGAGGCGCCGAATCGCGGCCAGGTTCTCCCGCTCGGCGTGGTCGAGGACCTGGGCGGTCAGGCTCCACACCCCACAGCGGTAGGGCGCCCGCTTCTCGACGGCGATCAGCGTCACTTCCGGCACCTGGCCGGTCGCCTCGCGGACCAGGGCGCGGTAGAAGGCCATCTGGTGGGCGTAGCCGTAGCGGCGGGCGTCGGACTCGAACCAGGTCAGATCATCGCAGGTCTTGAGGTCGCTGATCGCATGTCCGTCGCCGATCACCCAGTCGAGGCGACCCTGGCTGGGCACTCCGGCGTAGGGCAGCCGCAGGACGGCCTCGGCCTGGCCGGCAGACAGCAGGGCGGAGGCGACCGGGTGCCGGTGGACCGCGGCTGCCATCAGCTCGACCAGTTCCGCCTGGTCCTGAGTGATGACCGGCTTGCCGAGGCCGGCGGCCCAGTCGGCGAAAGCCTTGGTGTCGCGGCCGTAGGGCTTGCCCGTCTTCTCGTTGATCGGCCCGCCGATGGCGAAGCCGCGGGCGTAGGCGTCCCGGCCCTCCAGGGTCAGGACATGGGTGGCGCGTCCGACCTGGAAGGCGGTGTGGTCGGCGTCTGGGATGAGGCCGAGCTGCTTCTGCCGGTAGAGCTGCGGGCATGCCCGGAAGTCGGCCAGGGCGTGGCTGGAGAGGTTGGACGTGGCCTGGGCGCGGTATTGCGCATCGGGCTCGATGAGGAAGGGGCTGACCATGGTGCGGGCCTCGGCGTTGGGGTTCGCAGAGGTAATTGCCGCCGCACAGGCTCATTGCTGAGACACAGGCTCAGGCTCATCGATGTCATCATGACGGGATGAGCCTGTCAGGCTCGGTCGTCATCCGGCTTTCGTGTCGGGCTGAGCTTGTCCCCAGCGGACATCATGCGGCGCGTTGAGCCGTACTGAGGTGAGCCCGCGTTTCGGATCTGGTCTGCGTCGAGCCCCGGGTGTTCCGGGGCAATGAACCCGACGCTCAAGGACCGGACCATGTCCAACGACAACGACTACGGCGACCTGCTCCCCGCATGGAAGCTCACCCTCATCAACCAGTGCGCTCTCGCCCGGGGCGTCCATCCCGACAACCTGGCCGAGATCCAGCAGGAACTGATCCTCGCGGTCCTCGCCTACGAGCACGACCCCGCGCTGGGTGCGACCGAGCACACCGCCCTCAACGTCGTGATCGACCGCCAGATCACCATGCTCCAGCGCGGTCATGCCCGGCGCCTCAAGCGCCACGAGCGCTACTGCCAGGTGAACTGTGTCGCGGCTGAGGCTCCGGAGATCCCCAGCCCGATCCCGGCCGAAGATCTGCGCTTGGATGTGCAGGCCTGCCTGCAGCGCCTGCCAGAGCTGGAGCGCGAGGTGTGTGCCGGCCTTGCGGCCGATGAACCCCGGGTGGCCATGGCGCGCCGGCTCGGCCTGACCCGCTACGAGATCGACCGCCTCATCGACCGGTTGCGCACGGCCTTCGCTGCCGCCGGGCTGCGCGAGTGGGTGACGGGATGAACCGGCGCGATGATGAGACCCGCGCTGTGAAGGCCGGCGCGCATGCCGTCCTCAGGGAAATCGCAGCGATCATCGGGGGCGGGATGCAGCGGCTGCTCTCAAAAGGTCGGCGTCGGACATCTATGTCTGAGGCTCAGACTTGCGATCAGCCAACGACTGGGATTGGTGTCCGGGAGAGAACCCCAACCGGAGAGAACCATCATGGATGAACGCAGTGTTCTGGCTCGCATTGCAGCCTTGAACGACCTCGACAAGGATGGCCTTGCCCGCGAGTGGAAGGCCTTGTTCGACACCGAACCGCCGGGCTACGGCTCGACCATGATGCGGAAGCGCATCACGTACCGCATTCAGGAACTGGCCTATGGCGGACTACCCAAGGTCATCGTGGACCGCATGCGGCAGATCCATCTCAACGCCAAAGACGGAAAGCCCGGCAGTTCCAAGCTGCCCACCGACATTCCCGCGGCCGGCACCATCCTGGTTCGGGAATACGAGGGGGTCCGCCACGAGGTCCGCATCGTGCATGAGGGCTTCGAATACAACGGCCGCACCTGGAAAAGTCTCTCGATGATCGCGCGCGAGATTACCGGCGTGAACTGGAGTGGGCCGAAATTCTTCGGTCTTCGCTCCCGTCGCGGGA
>JACRBD010000098.1 GCA_016234625.1 Caulobacterales bacterium
CAGCGACGGCGAGGTGGCGGTGCGCGACGCGCGCGTGCCCACCATGCGCATCCCGCGCCTCACCCCGGCCTGGCCGGGCTCGGCCTGGATCGCGCTGGGCGAGGACCACCTCTCGCGCGACTTCGCCGACGGCAAGCGCCCCCATCGCGGCCCTGCCGACCTCGCCGCCCGGGTCTCCCTGGGCTGGGAGCCCGGCGGTCTGCGCTTCGCCGCCGAGATCACCGATGACGCCCCATTCCGCGGCACGCTGCCCGACGACCTGCTGTGGCAGGTGGACTCGCTGCAGCTCTACCTCGACCCCGCCGACGCCGCCCAGGAGGGCGGCCACGGCTTCAGCCGCGGCGACGCCTGCTGGCTGTTCGGCGAGGCGCTCGCCGGCGGCACCGCCGCCCTCCTCACCCACAATCCCGGCAACCGCTACCTGGGTGCCGCCAACGCCGAGACCGGGCCCGATCCCGCCCTGGCGGCGGCGTGGACGCGCACCCCCCGCGGCTGGGCGCTGGACGTGCGTCTGCCCGAGCGCGTCCTGCCCGGCCTGCGCCTGCGCCTCGGTGCGCGCCTGGGCTGGTCCGTGCTGGTTAACGACAACGACGGCGAGGGGCGCAAGCAGGGCCTGACCCTCGGCCGGGCCGGCAGCGAGCCCTACGAGCGGCCCTGGCTGTGGCGCTGCGCTGTGCTGGCCGAATGACCGCCGGTGTCAGCGCCCTGGCCGCAGCCAGGTGACGAACTGGCGCTCGTCCTTGCTCATCGCGTCGTAGTCGCCCAGCACCACGCTGCCGCCGGCGCCGTCCGCGACCCGCAGGCGGACATCCAGTCCGGCGGGATCGCTGGAGGGCAACAATTCCCAGGAATCGGCGGCGATCACCGGGTCGGTTCGGCGGTCGTGGAATTCGCGCACCTGCACCCAGGTACCCTGGGCGCGGGGATTGCGCTCGCCGGTTACCTCGAGTTCAAGCAGATGCTCGCCCGGGCCGAAGCCGGCGCGCTGCCAACGCTCCGAGAGAAACATGCCTTGGTGCCCGCGGTCGTAGGCGAAGAAGTCGCGCAGGTCGTTCTCGGCGTACAGGTCGACGGTGTCCACTTCGCGGCCATCGACCAGCACCCGTGCCAGGCCGCAGTCCTTGGCGCGGTTGTAGCGCCACGAGACCTCGTCGCCGTGGAATCGGAAGGCGATGCGGTCGCCCCGGTGATCGGAGCCGAGCAGGGCGAAGTACTGGGTTTCACGCATCGACACCCGCTCCTTCCAGGCGCCGGTGCAGGTGCTGTTCTGCCGTGGATGGGCCGCCGGCAGGGCGAGCAGCACCGGGCCGCGGTAGATGCTGGCCCGACCGGCATATTCGCGCTCGCCCTGCAGCCAGCGGGGCGCCATGGTGAAGGCGATCTCGACCACGTCGCCGGTCTGCCAGCGCCGCCGCACCGCGGCATAGCTGCCGGCGCGCGCGGGCTGGGCCTGGCCGTTGACCGTCAGCACAGTGCCGTCGCTCCAGGCCGGGATGCGGAATGCGAGGGTGAACTCCCGTTCCGCACCAGGGTCGACGGTGAAGCGGACTGAGCTCTCGCGCGGGTAGTTGCGTTCCTGGCGCAAGGTGACGGAGGCGCCCTGGACGCCGGCGCTCATGGTCCCGGGGCCGTACCAGTTGACCACCAGGCCGTCGCCATTGCTCATCAGCGCCCAGTGCGCGAGCGTGCCGATGCCACGCGGAGCGTTGACCGTGCAGCAGTAGATCCCGGGGTTTTCCCGGCAGCCGGCGTGACCGGGATTGCAGGGTACGATGCGCCCTTCCATCACGGTGTTGTAGGTCGACCACTTGCCGTCGCGGGCGAAGAAGGCCAGGCCGGCGTTGAGGGTCGAGATCTCGAGCTGGTCGGCGACGCGGGAATCACCGCCGAGGCGCAGGGCCTCGATCCCGAGGGCGAGGTAGGCGACGGTGCAGCAGGTCTCGATCGAACGGGTGTCGAAGGGGTTGCCGTAGGCCTCCTCGAGCGAGGCGAAGCCACCGTTGTTGTGGCATTCGGTGCGGGTCAGGCTGGCCCAGTAGTGCTCGATCACCCGCCGGTATTCCAGATTGCCGGTGAGCAGGTGCATCTCGGCGTAGGCCAGCATCAGGTGCAGGGTCTCCCAGCGCCTCCCGCCCGAGCCGCTTTTCTTGCGATAGTAGTCCTCTCCTGCCCGGGTGCGGACGGTGAGGTCCAGGCCGCAGGCGGTGCATTCGGCCCCCAGCACCTGCTGGGCGAGGTCGAGGAAGGCCTGGTTGCCGCCCAGGCGATGGAGCCGGGCGAGGGCGTGGGCGGTCGACAGGTTGGTGTAGGCCTCGGGGGCGGCGGCCCAGATCCCCGGCTTGCCGAGGAACTTGGCGCAGAACAACTCGGCGATGCGGTTGGCGCACTGGAGGGCGCGGGCATCCCCGCTCTCCTCGTACCACGTGACCAGTCCGAGCAGGATGTGGTTGTGGTTCCACATGTCCCAGGTGCGGCCCTGGTTGACAGCGGGATTGCCGGTCCCGGTCAATTCGTAGGTGGGCGCCCACACCCCGAGGTAGCCGTTCGGCCGCTGATACGTCACCAGCCGACCGACGAACTCGTCGATCGAGCGGAACAAGGCAGGATCGCGGGTGAGGCGGTACATCTCCACCGCACCGGTGAGGTGCTTGCCGGCGAATTCGCCCGCCCAGGGCACGCGCTGGTCGCAGGGTTCGTCGGCTGCGGTGCGGAAGAGGTCGAGGAGGACGGGGTTGTTGCCGGCCATCACCTGCAGCCAGTTCCGACTGATCGCGTTGGCATAACCCTGCACGCAACCCTCCAGCGCGAAGTGGACATCGGCCGGAGTGTCGAGGCTGGGTTGTACGCGGTAGCGCCCCTGTGCCTGGACCTTGCGGGCGGCGGCCGCGAGCGGGTCTGGGGAAGGGGCGGATGGGGCTTCGCTGGCCATGGTGAATCCGGTGAGGGTGAGCGCCACGAGGGTGCGCAGGAACGGTCTGGAGGGGGGACGATGGGACATGGGACGCCTCGGTGATGACCAGTTTGGCAGATGGTGCGGCAGCATGCAGCTCTGGCTCGGTACCGGATCGAAGGAGACTGGATATGGGCAAGTCTGATGGTTTATCTCCATCCGGGTTGGGGTTGGAATACCTGGATTGTCAGAATCATGTATATTCTGACATGGATCCCGACCCCGACCTGAGCGCTCGCCTGCCGGCGCCGTTCACCCTCGACGCTCCCCAGCCGGTGGTCTGCCCGCTCGGGCAGATCGTCTATGCCGGTACCAAATGGGGCAGCCAGGCCACCTATACCCACACCGCCTCGCCGGGCTTCTTCCGACCCAATCCCCACTTCCTGCTGGTGCTGACCCTGGAAGGGGAGGCGGACTACGTCGACCGCAGTGGCCTGCGCGCGGTGCTGCGGCGCGGCGACCTGGTGTGGACCCCGCCCGGGGTGGACCAGAGCTATGGCCCTCGCCCGGGTAGCCGGTGGAGCGAACTCTTCCTGTGGATGTCCGGCCCGCTGTTCGATACCTGGCATGCCCACGGCTTTCCGGGCGGACGCAGCCGGCTGATGGCGCTGATGCCGTGCGACACCTGGATCGAACGCTTCACCGCGGTGGTGACAGAGCGCCCGGACGGCCGCGGCGATTCGCCGCTGCTGCGCCTGTGCCGCCTGCAGGCGATGCTCGCCGAGGCGCTTCAGTGCGAAGCCGGGCGCCCGGCCCAGGGCGACAGCGCCTGGCTCGACCGCGCCTGCCGCCTGCTGCGCAGCGGCAGCCTCACCAGCCCAGCCCTGGAGGCGGTGGCGCGCCAGACCGGGGTGTCGTACTCGTTGTTCCGTAAACGCTTCCTGCAGCTCACCGGCAAGACCCCGGGGCAGTACCGCTGCGAGGAGGTCATCCGACGCGCCTGCCGGCTGCTCGCGCGGGACGACGCCACCGTCGGCGGCATCGCCCAGCAGCTTGGCTTCCACGACCCGTTCCATTTCTCTCGCCGCTTCCGCCAGGTGATGGGGATGTCGCCGCGCGCCTTCCAGCGCAGCCGCTGATGGTGATCGGCAGCGAAAATGCGGATCGGTTGGCGCCGCGCACCCCTGCCGGCTAGGCGTTACCAGTGCCGCTGCCGGTAGGGATCGTTGGCGTGGGGGTAGTGGTCGATGCAGAGGACGAGGTGATCTCCCCCTCAATGTTGGGATGAAGTCACTACCATGGCGATGGTCATGGCAGAGCAGTTGTTCTCGTGCCAGGGCACGGGTCGCAGTCGGGGATCGTGCTGTCACAACCCATGGGGATGGACGTTATGGGAGCATGGCAAGCCATGAGGCCCCTGTCTGGCGACCGACCAAGCCCGCAATCCGGGCCTGCGCCAGACTCCTTCGTCAGTTCATCTCCACCCTGTAGTCTAGGAACCTTCCCATGCGGATCGCCGCCCTCGTCATCTCCAGCCTCATCACCGCCTCCCTGGCCGCGGCCGACACTCCGCTGATCGATGGCGGCGTCGACGCCTTCGCCGAGGTGTGGGCCGGCGGCATGGAGAAGTCGCTGGTGGACGCACCGGCCCAGGGCGGCAAGGCGCTCCGGCTGGAGGTCAGCGAGAAGCCCGAGCAGCCGTGGGGCGCCCAGACCTGGATCACCCCGATCAAGGCCGACATAGCCGCCGGCGACATGGTGCAGGTCAAGCTGAGCGCGCGCTGCCTGGCGCCGGCGGGGAAGAGCGGCCAGCTCCACGTCTCGATCGGCCTGAATGCCGAACCCTGGACCGAGACCGTGGCCGAGAAGCTGGAGGTCGGCAGCGACTGGAAGGAGTACACCGTCACCGGCGTCGCCAAGGACGTCCTCGCCGCCGCCGGAGCCCGCTTCGGC
>JACRBD010000100.1 GCA_016234625.1 Caulobacterales bacterium
TCCCACTCCACCACCCTTCGGGTGGTCCCCCTCTCCCAAGTGGGAGAGGTTGGCGCTAGCGCCTGAAAAGCCCGCTCAGCTTCGCCTTCAGCCCCGGCTTCCGGCCCGCCGCCGGCGGGTCCTTCGCCATGGCGTAGTCCTTGATCAGGGCGAACAGGAAGTCGCGGCCGTCGTAGAGCGACTTGACCCGCACCCGCTCGTTCAGGCCGTGGATGCCGTCGCCGTCGGAGCTGCCGAAGATGCCGCTGACGCCGTAGGTCGGGATGCCGGCGGCGTTGGTGTGCACGCCGTCGGTGGCCCCGGTGAGCAGGACGGTCACCACCGGCACGCCCGGCCAGAGCACCGCCGCCTCCTTCTCGATCGGGCCCATGATGAAGGGCGTCAGGGGCGGCGGGGGCGAAGGCTTGTTGGACTCGTGGGCCAGAGTGAAGGTGATGCCCTCGTCCCCGACAAGGGCCATCAGCTGCTGGCGCACGGTCTCCACCGGCACGCCGGGCAGGATGCGGCAGTTCACATTGGCCGTGGCCCGCTGCGGCAAGGCGTTGGGCGCGTGACCGGCGCTCATCATCGTCGGCACACAGGTCGTGCGCAGCATCGAGTTCCACATCGGATCGGCGGCGACGACCGAGAGGGCCGCCGTGTCGTCCGGGTTGGCGACCAGGGCCTTCATCGCCTCGCCGGTCGCGGGCGGAACCAGCGGGACCATGCGGGTGAAGTAGCCGCGGGTGGCGTCGTTGAAGGCGATCGGGAAATCATAGGCGCCGATCTTCGCCAGGGCCGCCGACAGGCGGGTCAGGGCGTTGTCCTTCACGGGCCGGCTGGAATGGCCGCCCGGGTTGGTGAGGGTCAGGGTGAAGTCCTGGTAGACCTTCTCCCCGCCCTGGACCTCCAGCACCACCGGCCTGTCGTGCTCGTCCAACAGGCCGTCGGCCCCTTCGTTCAGGGCGAAGGCGGCGTCGACCAGCGGCCGATGGTTGGCCAGCAGATCCTCGATGCCGTTGAAGGCCTCGCTCTCCTCGCCGCAGGTCAGGGCCATCTTGATGTCGCGGCGCGGCTTGAAGCCGGCCTGTTTCAGCCGGATCAGGCTGTCGACCCAGATCGCCGCCTGGGCCTTGTCGTCGGATGTGCCGCGGCCGAAGAAATAGCCGTTCTCCTCGACCAGCTTGAACGGATCGCGGGTCCAGTCGGCGGGATTGGCCTCGACCACGTCGATGTGAGCCAACAGCAGCATGGCCCCGGCCTTCGGATCGCTTCCGTGCAGCACGGCGACCAGACTGCCCTCGCGCGGATTGGACGGGGCGACGATCACCTGCACGTCGGCGGCGGGATAGCCGGCGTCGGTCAGCCGCTTGCCCATGGCCTCGGCGGCCCTGGTGCAGCTGCCGACCGACAGGGTGGTGTTGATCTCCACCAGCTCCTTGTAGAGGCCCTTGAAGACCTCCTGGTCGGGCCGCACGACCGCCGGCGGCGTGGCGGTCTGGGCGCCGGCGACGCCGGTGAGGGCAAAGGCGAGCGTGGTCGCCAGAAGGCCGTGGCGAAGGGTCATGATCGCGGTCCTTACTTCGCCGAAGCGTAGGTTTTGACGAGGGCGTAGAGGAAGTCGCGGGCGTCGTAGAGCGACTTGACCCGGATCTTCTCGTTCAGGCCGTGCACGCCGCTGTTGCCGTTGTCGGCGAAGATGCCGGTCAGGCCGTAGGTCGGAATGCCGTAGCTGTTGAGATACTTGCCGTCGGTGGCGCCGGTGGACTGAAAGGGCACGATCGGCACCCCCGGCCACAGCTTGTCGGCCTGGACCCGCAGCGGCTTCATGATCGCGTCGCTCAGCGGCGGCGGCGGGGGGGTCAGGCGGGTGGTGGCGTCGGCCGTCACCGTGACCTTCGGATCGGCGGCCAGGGCGACCAGCTGGGCCTGCACGTCTTCCACCGGCACGCCCGGGAAGATGCGGCAGTTCACATTGGCCTCGGCCCGCTGCGGCAGGGCGTTGGGCGCGTGGCCGGCGCTGGCCATGGTGGCCACGCAGGTGGTTCGCAGCATGCTGTTCCAGGTCGGGTTGCGCGAGATGATCGCCGCCGCCGCTGCGTCGGCGGGATTGGCCACCAGGGCCCGCATCGCCGCGCCCGTCTCGGCGTCGACCAGCGGCGCCATGGCGGTGAAATAGGCCCGGGTGGTTTCGTTGAGCTGGACCGGGAAGTCGTAGGCGCCGATCCGCACCAGCGCCCCGGCCAGATGGGTGATGGCGTTGTCGTGGATCGGCCGGCTGGAGTGGCCGCCCGGGTTGGTCGAGCCGAGGGTGAAGTCCTGGTACACCTTCTCGCCCGACTGGATCGACAGGGAAACCGGCTTGCCATCGTCGCCCAGCAGGCCGCCGGCGCCCTCGTTCAGGGCGAAGCCGGCGTCGATCAGGTCGCGGTATTTGGTGACCAGCAGCTCGGCCCCGTTCAGGGCGCCGTCGCTCTCCTCGCCGCAGGTCAGGGCCATCCTCACCGTGCGGCGCGGCCGGGTCTTCTCGGCCTTGAGCCGGATCATGGTGTCGACCCAAATCGAGGCCTGGGCTTTGTCGTCGGAGGCGCCGCGGGCATAGAACCAGCCGTCCTCCTCGATCAGGGTGAAGGGATCGCGGGTCCAATCGGCGCGGTTGGCCTCGACCACGTCAATGTGCGCCAGCAGGAGCACGGCCTTGGCCTTGGGGTCGCTGCCCGGAAGGATGGCGACCAGGTTGCCTTCGCGCGGATGGGCCGGATCGACGATGATGTGCAGGTCGCTGTCGGGATAGCCGGCCGCCTTCAGCCGCGCCGCCATGGCCTCGGCGGCGGTGGTGCAGCTGCCCACCGACAGGGTGGTGTTGATCTCCACCAGCTCCTTGTAGATCGCGCGGAAGGCCAGCTGGTCGGCCCGGGGCGCCGTCGCCTGGGCGCCCGCCAGTCCGGGCAGCGCCGCCGCCAGGGCCGCGCCCACGATCATCTTCCGCCAAACCCGCATGACTCGCTCCCTCGACTGGTGGCGCAGTTTCACACCGTTGGGGCATGGCGGCGCAAGGGTGCGTGATTGGGTGGGGCGTAGGGAGTAGGGAGTAGGGAGTAGGGAGTAGTTCGAGCAGTTCACGCCGCCGGCGCCGCGCCAATCCCTTGGCTACTCCCTACTCCCTACTCCCTACGCCCTCTCGAACCACGCCGTTTGCATCCGGCCCCAATCAGCGCATTGTTCCGGGTTCGGAGGGGTTTGATGGATCAGTTTCTGAACACCGCGTTGAATCCGCAATACATTCTGCCCCTGCTCGGCGCCCTGTTGGCCGGCGGCTGCATCGGGTTCGAGCGCGGATTTCGCGGCCAGCCGGCCGGCTTTCGCACCCACAGCCTGCTGGCCCTGACCTCGGCCCTGCTGATGGTCGCGGCCAATCACCAGATGGCCTGGATCGGCCCGAACACGCCGCAGGACGTGATCCGCATCGACCCGGTCCGGATGGCCCACGGCATCCTCACCGGCGTGGGCTTCCTCGGCGGCGGGGTGATCTTCCGCTCCGGCTTCAACGTCCATGGCCTGACCACCGCGGCCTCGGTCTGGACCACCTCCTGCATCGGCATCCTGTTCGGCATCGGCTTCTGGCAGGTGGCGATCAGCGGCACCGTCCTGGCCCTGATGGTGCTGGCCGGCTTCCGGCTGATCGATCAGCGCCTGCCGCAACAATCTCTGGCCGACATCACGATACGCTATGCCCGCGGTTCGGCCCCCGGCGCGGAGGAACTGCGCGAGCGGCTCAAGGCGTTGGGCCTGAAATCGGCTCCGCTCAGCGAGCGGCTGCTGAAGAAGGGCCAGTACATCGAGCACGGAGCCACCATCAGCGCCCTCAACCGCCAGGCCATCGACCGCCTCGCCGCCGAGCTGCGCGCCGACCACAAGGTCATCGAGTTCGAGATCGAGCCGAGGAACGCCTGACGCGTTCGCCTTTGCAGTTCGTTTAGTGTTCGGCCACATTAGTGGAACACATGATGAACGCGATTCGGATTCTCGGGCTCGATCCTGGCCTGCGGCGCACCGGTTGGGGCGTGATCGCGGTGGAGGGCTCGCGCCTGAGCTGGATCGCCCACGGGGTCGTCACCTCCGACGACAAGGCCCCGCTGTCCGACCGGCTGCTGAGCCTGTTTGACGGCATCGGCGAGGTCATCGCGACCCATGCGCCGCGTGAAGCCGCCGTCGAGGAGACCTTCGTCAACTCCAACCCGCAATCGACGCTGAAGCTGGGTCAGGCTCGCGCGGCCGCGATGATCGCCCCGGCCAGGGCCGGGCTGACCGTCGCCGAATACGCCGCCCGCGAGGTCAAGAAGTGCGTCGTCGGCGTCGGCGGCGCCGACAAGGGCCAGATCGCCTTCATGATCGCCCGGCTGCTGCCGACCGCCGGCTCGCCGACCCAGGACGCCGCCGACGCCCTGGCCGTGGCCATCACCCACGCTCATTCGCGACGGGCCCTCCTTCGCCAAGGCTTCGGAGGGCAAGCCCTCCCGCGTCCAGGACTTGTCCTGCGAATCTCCGCCAGGAGCGAAGCAGGATGATCGGCCGGCTGCGCGGCATCGTCGCCGAGATCGGCGAGGAAGAGGCCCTGATCGACGTCGGCGGGGTCGGCTATGTGGTGCGCTGCGGCTCGCGGACGCTGGGCCGCCTGCCGGCGCTCGGCGACGAGACCGTGGTCCATGTGGAGCATCAATGGAGCGAGGCCCAGGGCCCGCGCCTGTACGGCTTTTCCACCCGCGAGGAGCGGAGCGTCTTCGTGCTGCTGCAGGCCATCCAGGGGGTCGGGCCGAAAGCCGCCATGGCGGTGCTGGATGTGCTGCCCCCCGCCGAGCTGGCCGGGGCCGTGGCTCGCGGCGACCAGGCGCTGGTGGCCCGGGCCAACGGGGTCGGTCCGAAACTGGCCCAGCGCATCGTGCTGGAGCTGAAGGGCAAGCCGCTTGGCGATGGCGCGGTCGCCTCGTTGCACGCCACCGCCGCCGCCCATGAACCGGCCAGGCCCTCCGCCTCTGGCGAGGCGGTCGCCGCCCTGATGGGCCTGGGCATCGCCGAACCCGTCGGCCGCCGCGCCGTGGAACACGCCGCGCTGAAGATGGGCGAGGAGGCGGATGTGTCCGCGCTGGTCAAGGCGGCGCTGCAGGAGATCGGGCGGTGAGGGGCGAAGCACGTGTCTTCTCCCTTCCCCCTGGAGGGGGGAAGGGCCGGGGATGGGGGTGGAGGTCCATCCGCGACAACGGCGCCGAAGGACTGAGATCAGGCCCCTGGCACCGCTCAGGCCGAACCTTCACCACCCCCATCCCTGACCCTTCCCCCCTCCAGGGGGAAGGGAAGGTAGATCGGGACACCCCATGACCGACGACCGCGTCATCTCCGGCCAGGCCCAGCCCTTCGAAGCCACCGACAAGGCCCTGCGCCCCCAGACCCTGGCCGAGTTCGTCGGGCAGGAGCAGTCCAAGGCCAACCTGAAGGTGTTCATCGACGCCGCCCGTGATCGCAACGAGGCGCTGGACCACGTCCTGCTGTTCGGCCCGCCGGGGCTGGGCAAGACCACCCTGGCCCAGATCGTCGCCCGCGAGCTGGGGGTCGGCTTCCGGGCCACCAGCGGGCCGGTGCTGGCCAAGGCCGGCGACCTGGCCGCCATCCTGACCAATCTCGAACCGCGCGACGTGCTGTTCATCGACGAGATCCACCGCCTGGCCGCCAATGTGGAGGAGATCCTCTACCCGGCCATGGAGGACCACGTCCTGGACCTGATCATCGGCGACGGACCCTCGGCACGGTCGATCCGCATCGATCTGGCGCCCTTCACCCTGGTGGCGGCGACGACCCGCGCGGGCCTGCTGGCCACGCCCCTGCGCGACCGGTTCGGCATTCCCATCCGGCTGGAGTTCTACAGCCCGGCCGAGCTGCAGCGGGTGCTGCTGGGCGCCGCCCGCAAGATGGGCGCGCCGCTCAGCGAGGACGGCGCCGCCGAGATCGCCGCCCGGGCCCGGGGCACGCCCCGCGTCGCCGGCCGCCTGCTGCGCCGGGTGCGCGACTTCGCCGCCGCCGACGGCGCGGACCTGATCGACAAGGGCCACGCCGGCCGGGCGCTGGCGCGGCTGGAGGTCGACGAGGCCGGCCTCGACCGCCTCGACCGGAGTTACATGCGCGCCCTGATCGAGAACTACGGCGGCGGCCCGGCGGGGGTCGAGACCCTGGCCTACGCCATCGCCGAGGCCCGCGACGCCGTCGAGGACGTGATTGAGCCCTTCCTGCTGCAGCAGGGCTTCATCCAGCGCACCCCGCGCGGCCGGGTCGCCTGCGGCAAGGCCTATCTGCACCTGGGCCTGAAGGAACCGCCGGCGCCCAAGGGCCAGGTCGGGCTGTTCGACGAGGGCTGACCGCGAACCTTCCGGCGCTTGCGGTGTTTCATCCAGCGGACCGCGTCCTCGGGCGGCCGACGGAGAGACACACCATGACTTCGCGCATCATGCTGGCCGCCGGCGTGGCCCTGACCCTTGCCGGCTGCGGCGACGGAACCGGCGGCGGCCGCTGCAAGTCGCCGATCGATCCGAAGGCCGCCCAGAAGGCCGCCGCCGCCGTCGAGCCGGGGCCGGTGCTCAACGCCGACCTGAGCCGGGTCGACGCCCGCGCGGCCACGGCCGACGCCCGCGCCTGCGTCCAGCGCTACGCCTGGAAGCTGTCGAAGAGCAAGGAAGACACGGACCTGGTCGCTGAAGCCGCGGTCACCGCCTGCGACGCCTACATCGCCGCCGCCACCCAGGCCGAGCAGGGCCCGGGCGGCGCCCCGGACCTCAACGCCCTGCACGACGCCAACATCCGCACCATGACCCGCTGGGCGACGCTGTATGTGGTGCAGTACCGGGCGAATGTTTGTGATTGATCGACGTGCGTCCTTCGACACGGCGCTTCGCGCCTGCTCAGGATGACGAAAAGGGGGAGCGCCGACGGTCCGGCGAGATGACAGCGGATCCGCCATCCACCCTCCACGTCATCCTGAGCAGGCCCCGAAGGGGCCGTGTCGAAGGACGCAATGGCATTCCGCGGGCATTCCGCGCATCGACCCGATATGATCGGTAAGATTGCATCTTGGGGTGCGCCAGTGCCCTCCTGGGTCTACATCCTCGAATGCGCGGACGGCAGCTACTACACCGGCTGCACGACCCACATCGAGCAGCGCATCGGGCAGCACAAGGCCGGGGTCATACCCGGTTACACCTCGACGCGGCTCCCGGTTGAATGCGTCTATGTCGCGGAATTCCAGCACCTCTATGAGGCGATTGCCTGGGAACGAACGATCAAACGCTGGTCGCGGGCGAAGAAGGAGGCGTTGATCGCCGGGGCCTATGACACTGGCGCGCAGCCATCAACATCATGGAAGGCCCGCGCGGCGAGACCCTGCGTCCTTCGACACGGCCGCTGCGCGGCCTGCTCAGGATGACGAAGAGAGGGAGCGCTAAAAATCCTCGTCATGGTGAGCAGCGCGTAGCGCGTGTCGAACCACGCACGCTGCAACCGCGAAACCCAGCGTCCTTCGACACGGCCCCTTTTGGGGCCTGCTCAGGAGGACGAAGAGGGGAAGCGTTGACGGGTCAGCGGGATGACGGCGCATCCGCAATCCACTACCAACGTCATCCTGAGCAGCGCCTGAAAGGCGCGTGTCGAAGGACGCAGTGTGACCGCCGCCAGCCCGCCTCATGACTCCCCCACCGCCGGCCGGTTCGAAGGTCGTGAGCACATCCTGCCGATCCGGGTCTACTATGAGGACACCGACTTCACCGGGGTGGTCTATCACGCCAACCACGTGCGCTATTTCGAGCGGGGGCGGAGCGATTTCCTGCGGCTGGCGGGGGTGTCGCACAGCGACCTGCTGGAACG
The DNA here is from genome assembly GCA_016234625.1 of Caulobacterales bacterium. Taxonomy (GTDB): domain Bacteria; phylum Pseudomonadota; class Alphaproteobacteria; order Caulobacterales; family Caulobacteraceae; genus Caulobacter. The sequence goes on from JACRBD010000100.1 coordinate 7,885, forward strand.
GCACGACCCGGCGGCTTTCGTGGTCACGCGGATGGAGATCGACTTCAAGCGACCGGCGCGGATCGACGACGCCCTGCGGGTGATCACCACCTATGACGCGGTCAAGGGGGCCAGGATCAGCGTCAACCAGCGCATCACCCGCGGCGAGGAGTTGATCGCCACCGCCCAGGTGTCGGCCGCCTGCATCAGTCTGGACGGAAAACCGCGCAAGCCGCCGGCTGGGCTTGTGGATGCGCTGCGGCCCTGGTTTTGCAAGGATGAGCCTTAACGCCCGTTAAGGGTCACGCCATAGTTTCACCAAAGCCGCGCGGTGATCTGCGGCCAGCTGCCCGGGGGATGATGACCGCATGGACGCCCAGACGATTTCGGCCGACACCTTTTCCATCTTCACCCTGTGGAGCAACGCCGACTGGGTGGTGAAGGGCGTGATGATCGGCCTGGCCCTGGCCTCGCTGTGGTCCTGGGCGGTGATCATCGACAAGCTGTTCCGTTTCAGCGCACTCAACGCCGAGGCCAACCGGTTCGAAGACAAGGTCGGCTCGGGCCGGCCGCTCGAAGAGGTCGGCCAGGAATCGTCGGGCAGCAAGCACCCCCTGCCCAAGCTGCTCAACGCCGCCCTGCGCGAGTGGAAGGAAGCCCGTGCCCGCGGCGCCATGGGCGACACCCAGACCGCCCTGCTGATCCAGCGCATCGACCGGGTGCTGGACAGCAACATCGCCCGCGAGAGCCAGAAGGTCGAGGACGGCCTGGGCAGCCTGGCCATTGTCGCCACCGCCTCGCCCTTCATCGGCCTGTTCGGCACCGTCTGGGGCATCATGCACGCCTTCCAGAACATCGCCATCGAGAAGAACACCTCGCTGGCCGTGGTCGCCCCGGCCATCGCCGAGGCCCTGTTCGCCACGGCGATCGGCCTGGCGGCGGCCATTCCCGCCTACATCGCCTACAACAAGTTCTCCACTGACGCGGGCAAGTTCGCCGCCCGCCTGGAAGGCTTCGCCGACGATCTGTCGACCGCCATCCAGCGCCGCCTGGCGGAGAAGATCTGAGCCATGGCCCTCTCTTCCACCGACGCCTTCGGCGCTGTCGGCAAGCGGCGGTCCCGGCGCGGCCGCGGCCGGCGCGGCGCCCTCAGCGAGATCAACGTCACGCCCCTGGTGGACGTGATGCTGGTGCTGCTGATCATTTTCATGATCAGCGCCCCGCTGCTGACCAGCGGCGTTTCGGTCGACCTACCCAAGACCGAGGCCGGTTCGCTGCAGGACCAGTCCGAGCCGATCACCATCACCGTCCGTCGTGACGGCAAGCTGTTCGTCGGCGAGAGCCCGGTCCCGTTCGCGGCCCTCAAGCCGCGCCTCTCGGCAATGGCCAACGGCGGTTATGACAAGCCGATCTATGTGCGCGGAGACCGCGGCGCGGACTGGGAAGTCATGGCCCAGGTCATGGCCGCGCTGCAGGCCGGCGGCTTCAGCAAGATCAACCTGATCACCGACACCGGCGGGCCAAGTTCGGGCGAAGCGCTGGACACACCGCCTGAGACACCGGCCGAATGATGCAGGGACCCTCTTTGCTTTCGCTCAACCCCGCGACCCGAAGGGCGGCGCGTCGCGCCAACGCGAGGATGAGCGGAGTCTGGGGTGGAGCCTGATGGCTCGGCGCGAAACCATCAACATGACTCCGGCCTTCGCGGGATCGCTGATCCTGCATGTCGGGCTGTTCGTGCTGGTGCTGATCCTGGGCATGTATTTCAAGCCGCCGCCGCTGCCGCCGGGCGGGGTGCCGGTGACCATCGTCAGCAAGGGCCCGCCCGAGTTCATCAACGCCCCCGTCGCCGAGATCCCGCAGGAGGCCCAGGCCGAGGACGTCGACGTCCTGACCGACGAGACCTTCGCCGAGCCCGATCCCCTGCCCCAGCCGACGCCGGCCAAACCGGCGGCCAGGCCCGCGCCCTCGCCGCTCGGCAAGGGACAGCCGGCGCCGCCGAGCAATCTCGATCTCGACCGCCTGCTGAAGGACGTGGAGGCCTCCAGGTCCCGGCGCACGCGTCCGCCGCCCGCCACCACCCAGGGACCGGCCAAGGCCGCCGCGACCATCAAGGTCGGCTCGGGCAAGAAGCTGTCAGGCGCGACCAAGGGCTATCTGCTGACCCTCGGCGAGGAGCTGGGCCGGCGCTACCGCCCCCCCTGCGACGCCGAGGGCGCTTCGAAGATCAAGGTGACCGTGAGGTTCACGGTCGGGCCGTTCGGCCTGATCAAGAACCCCGATACCGTCGAGGACTGGGGCAAGGGCAAGGGCAGCGCGGATGTCGCCGCCTATATCTCCGCCCGGCGCGCCGTGTTCGCTGCCAAATACGAGGATTTCCCGCCGGAGCTATACGGTGAGGAACTGATCGTGCCGTTCGACGCTGCCGCGGTATGCGGAAAACAATAGTCCTGGAGAGAGTCCGATGATCCTCCGCACCATGCTCGCCGCCCTTCTGGCCGTTGCGCTGGCGGCGTTCGCCGCGCCACAGGCCGCGCGCGCCGACATCGACATCAAGGTCGACCAGGGGATCGTCGAACCCCTGCCCATCGCCGTACCGGCCTTTACCGGCTCCAGTCGGGGCGCCGAAATGGCCCAGGTCATCACCGGCAACCTTGAACGCTCCGGGCTGTTCTCGCCGATCGCCACGGCGGCCTTCCCCGAGCGCAACCTCGACATCGGCATCCAGCCTGACTTCGCCGGCTGGAAGGGGATCAACGCCCAGGCCCTGGTCAACGGCGCGATCACCGTCGAGGCCGACGGCAAGCTGCGGGTCGACTTCCGCCTGTGGGACGTGTTCTCCGGCGAGCAGCTGCTGGGCCTGCAGTTCACCTCCACGCCCGAGAACTGGCGCCGGGTGGCGCACAAGATCAGCGACGCGGTCTATGAGCGGCTGACCGGTGAGAAGGGCTATTTCGACAGCCGGGTGGTGTTCGTCGCCGAGAGCGGCCCGCGCGGCAATCGGGTCAAGCGCCTGATGATCATGGACCAGGACGGGGCCAACCCCTCCAGCCTGACCGACGGCAGCTATGTGGTGATGACTCCGCGGTTCTCGGCCAACAGCCAGGAGATCACCTACATGGCGCTGCGGCCCAGCGGCTCCAGCATCTATCTGTTCAACATCGAGACGGCCCGCCAGGAGACCCTCGGCCGATTCCCCGGCATGGTCTTTGCGCCGCGCTTCTCGCCCGATGGCAACCGTGTGGCCTTCTCGGTCGAGCGGGGCGGCAACAGCGACGTCTGGGTGATGAACCTGGCCACCCGGGCCCAGACCAAACTGACCAGCGACCCGGGCATCGACACCTCGCCCAGCTTCGCGCCGGACGGCGGACGGATCGTGTTCAACTCCGACCGCGGCGGCAGCCCGCAGCTCTATGTGATGGATTCCAGCGGCGGCGGCGCGCGGCGCATCTCCTTCGGGGCCGGCCGCTACATGACCCCGGTCTGGAGTCCCAACGGCGATTTCATCGCTTTCACCAAGCAGCTGGGCGGCCAGTTCCACATCGGGGTGATGCGGCCGGACGGCTCTGACGAGCGCATCCTGACCGGCAGCTATCTCGACGAGGGCCCCACCTGGGCGCCTAACGGCCGTGTGCTGATGTTCTTCCGTGAAACGCCCGGGGGCGCGCCGCGTTTGTGGACGGTGGATATCACCGGTCGCATCCTGCGCCCGGCGCCGTATCAGGGCTCAGGCTCAGACCCGGCATGGTCACCGTTGCTCAACTGATCGGTGATTGTGGTTGTGAGGCCTCAAGCTGACGCCATTGTGAGGGATAGTCAGAGTTTTAGGTCGCGTTAGTGCCCATTCTGGCGTCACTATTGGCGCGACAGTTCACTTCCGGAGGAGGAAGCCGCATGAGCTTCGACGCCAAACGCGCCTTTAGACTGGCGCTTATTGTCGCCGCCACCGCATCGATGGCCGCCTGCGCCTCGAAGCCCAAGCCAACGCCGGGTCCCGGCCCGTCGGCGGGCCCCGGCCCGGCCGGCCCGCGCACGCCCGGCGGCCCCATGGGTCCGATCGACACCCGCCCGATCCCCGGCTCGGTGCAGGACTTCGTCATCAATGTCGGCGACTTCGTCTATTTCGATCTCGACCGCTACGAGATCCGCTCCGACGCCATGCCGGTGCTGGACGCCCAGGCCGCCTGGCTGCGCCAGTACCCGGCCGTGAAGGTGCGGGTCGAAGGCAACTGCGATGAACGCGGCACCCGCGAGTACAACCTGGCCCTCGGCGCCCGCCGCGCCAACGCCGTGCGTGACTACCTCGCCAGCCGCGGCGTGGCCTCCAGCCGCATCGTGACCCTGTCCTGGGGCAAGGAACGGCCGATCGATCCGGGCTCCAACGAGGACGCCTGGGCCCGCAACCGCAACGGCCACACCGTCATCGTCGAGGGCGCGCGCTAGCGCGTTCTGGGCATGCGAAAACGCCGGGAGGGGGCCGCTGTTGGCGGTCCCCTTCTTGCATTCAGGGTTCAGCCGCAATTTCGACGCCGCAACGGACGTAGTCTTCGAGCCATGACGCGCAACAGCCTCCTCGCCACCGTCGCCGCCTTCACCGTCGTGATGGGCGCCGCGACCGCCTGGTCCCAGACCCCCATGCCCGACCCGCTGGACGACCGTTCGGTCAAGCGGCTGGAGAAGATGGAGAAGGTCGTGCGCGAGCTTCGCTCGATCGTTTTCCAGGGCCGTGACAGCGGAAAGCCGGTGACGGTCATGCCGGCCGAGACCGACAGCCAGATCGCGGCCCTGACCGACCGGGTCGCCGACCTCGAAGAGACCCTGACCCGGCTGAACGGGGCCAACGAGACCCTGACCTTCCAGCTGGAACAGGCGCAGAAGGCCCTGGCCACGTCCGACGCGGCCAACCGCGCGCTCGGCGACCGCCTGGCCGCCCTGGAAGGCCGCACCACCCAGAGCGAGGCCGCCGCCGCGACGGCCGCCGCGGCCGGCCCGACCGAGGAAGAGGAAGCCGCCGCCGACGTCGGCGATCCGGCGGCCGATTTCGCCAAGGCCCGTCAGTTCATGCTCGATGGCGACTATGACTCCGCCGAGACCGCCTTCTCCGCCTTCGTGAAACGCTATGGCGACACGGAGAAGGGTCCGGAGGCCCGCTACTGGCTGGGCAAGACCCTGTCGGTGCGCGGGGCCAACGCCGAGGCCGCCGGCGCCTTCATCGGCGCCATCCGCGGCTGGCCAAGGACCAGCTGGGCGCCCGACGCGACCCTGGAGCTGTCCCGCTCGCTGGTGGCCCTGAAAAAGCCGGCCGACGCCTGCCAGACCCTCGACGAACTGGCCCGCCGCTATCCCAAGGCGCCGACCGCCGTGCTGACCCGCGCCCAGGCCGTCCGCACCCAGGCCAGGTGCGCGGCCTGACCCTGCGTGGTTCGAGCCCCGGATCAGGTCCGGGGGAGTCCTGACGGACCCGCTCCTCACCAAGACGAAGGTTTGTGCGGACCCAGGAATTCGTCATCCTGAGGAGCCCGCGCCAGCGGGCGTCTCGAAGGACGCAACCCTGTTGCCGCAATCGGTCTTTCCCATCCTCGACCGTCGCCTGAGGTCCGCCTCGCCGGCGCCGCTGGCCGTGGGGCTGTCGGGGGGCGGGGACTCACTGGCGCTGCTGCTGGTCACCCGGGCCTGGGCCCAGGCGCACGGCCGCCGGATCATCGCGCTGACCGTGGACCACGGCCTGAACCCGGACAGCGCGGGTTGGACGCGGTTCTGCTCTGAAACCGCCGAGCGCCTCGACGTCGGATTCCGGGCGTTGCGCTGGACCGGTGACAAGCCCGCCACGGGCCTGCCGGCCGCCGCCCGGGCCGCCCGCCACGCCCTGCTGGCCGACGCCGCCCGCGAGGCCGGCGCGAAGGTTCTGCTGCTGGGCCACACCGCCGACGACCTGACCGAGTCGGCCGCCATGCGCGCCGAGGGCTCCACCGTGCCGGACGCGCGGGAATGGTCGCCCTCCCCCGCCTGGCCGGAGGGCCGGGACGTCTTTCTGCTGCGCCCGCTGCTCGCCGTCGGCCGCGCGGCGCTGCGCGACTACCTACGGGAAATCGGCGAGACCTGGATCGACGATCCGGCCAACGAGAATGTGCGGTTCGCGCGGGCAAGGGCGCGAACGGCTCTGTCCTCCCCGCGTCGCGGGGAGGGGGACCCGGCGGAGCAGGGTGGAGGGGGCAGCGCCGGCGATGACGGCTCCATCCTGAATTCCGGTCCTTCCGGAAAACCCCACGCCGCCCCCTCCACCACGCTTTGCGTGGTCCCCCTCCCCACGATGTGGGGAGGATTGGTGCTGGCCCGTTCCGCCACCCCCTCCACTGTCGCCATGGCCGCCCTCTGCGCCGCCGGGACCGCGCGGCCGCCGCGCGGGGACAGTCTGGCCCAGCTGGCGCGGCGGTTGCGGGACGGGGAGCCGTTCGTCATCACCCTGGCCGGCGCACGGATCGAGGCGGACGGGGGTGGGATCACCGTGATGCGCGACGCTGGCGAGATCCGGCGGGACGGCCTCGCCCCCCTGCCCTTGTCGCCCGGCGAGAGCGTGGTCTGGGACGGCCGGTTCGAGATCACGACCGACCGCGCCGACATGGCCGTGAGGCCGCTCGCGGGTCTCGCCACAAAACTGCCCGCCGCCCAGCGGACAAGGCTGAAAGCCATCCCTGCCGCCGCCCGCCCGACCCTGCCGGTGCTGGTGCGTCACGATGGCGCCGCGAGTTGCCCGATCCTTGCAGAACCCCCTCCGGTTCGCGTACGCGCCCTCGCAGTGACCCGTTTCGAGGCGGCCACGGGGTGCGTAGACAGCGAACCGGCCCCGTGACGAATCGCGCGCGTGGCGAAATCGACGCGGCCGCCCTATCTTGTATGGCGGCAAGCACAGGAAGTTTGAGCGAATGAACCTGCGGAATCTGGTCATCTGGGCGGTCATCGTCGTTGTCGCCCTCGGCGTCTGGAGCATGGTGGCTCGTGGCGGCGCGCCCGGCGCGACCCAGCCGCAGCCGGTCAACTATTCCGATCTGGTCGGCCGCGTGGACGCCGGCCAGGTCCAACGGGCGATCTTCCGCGGCGCGACAGTGGAAGTCGTCGGTCAGGACAAGAAGGCCTACAGCGTCGTGGTGCCCGCCGATTCCACCGATCTGGTGAAGCGGATGGAGGCCCGCGGGGTCAGCATCGAATTCAAGACCGGCGAGAAGAGCCTGCTGGTCAGCCTCCTCATCCAGGCCCTGCCGATCCTGCTGCTGATCGGAGTGTGGGTGTTCTTCATGCGCCAGATGCAGGGCGGCGCCCGGGGCGCCATGGGCTTTGGCAAGTCCAAGGCCCGCCTGCTGACCGAGAACAAGAACCGCGTCACCTTCGAGGACGTGGCCGGCGTCGACGAGGCCAAGGAGGACCTGTCCGAGATCGTCGACTTCCTCAAGGATCCGGCCAAGTTCCAGCGGCTGGGCGGCAAGATCCCCAAGGGGGTGCTGCTCATCGGCCTGCCGGGGACCGGCA
>JACRBD010000101.1 GCA_016234625.1 Caulobacterales bacterium
AGCGGCTGAGCGAGATCGCCGACGCGGCCAAGGGCGCGAGCCGCCTGATCCTGGCCACCGACCCCGACCGCGAGGGCGAGGCCATCTCGTGGCACGTGCTGGAGGTGCTGCAGAAGAAGCGCGCCCTGAAGGACATGGCCGTCGAGCGGGTGGTGTTCAACGCGATCACCAAGACCGCCGTCACCGAGGCCATGGCCAATCCGCGCCAGCTCGACATGGAACTGGTCGAGGCCGCTCTGGCCCGCCGCGCGCTGGCCTAGCTGGTGGGCTTCACCCTCTCGCCGATCCTCTGGCGCAAGCTGCCGGGCTCGCGCTCGGCCGGCCGGGTGCAGTCGGTGGCCCTGCGCATCATTGTGGACCGCGAGCTCGAGATCGAGCGCTTCCGGACCCAGGAATACTGGACCGTCGAAGCCGACGTCTCGGCCGGCTCCGATCCCTTCCTCGCCCGCCTGGTCAAGCATGAGGGCAGAAAGCTCTCCAAGTTCGACCTGGCCAACGAGGCCTCGGCGACGGCCGCCCGCGCGGCGGTGCAGGCCTGCAGATTCAAGGTCGCTTCGGTCGAGAAGAAGCCGGCCCGGCGCACCCCGCCGCCGCCCTTCACCACCTCGACCCTGCAGCAGGAAGCTTCGCGCAAGCTCGGCTTCTCGGCCCAGCGGACCATGCAGGCGGCGCAGAAGCTGTATGAGGGCGTCGACATCGGCGGCGAGACCACCGGCCTGATCACCTATATGCGGACCGACGGTGTTCAGTCGGCCCCCGAGGCGCTGGACGAGGCCCGGCGCGTGATCGCCGGCCTGTACGGCAAGGACTACGTCCCCGAGACCGCCCGCCTCTACAAGACCAAGGCCAAGAACACCCAGGAGGCGCACGAGGCGATCCGCCCGACCTCGCTGGAGCGCAATCCCGGCAAGCTGAAGCTCGAAAGCGACATGGGCCGGCTCTACGAGCTGATCTGGAAGCGGATGATCGCCTCGCAGATGGAGGCCGCCCGCATCGAGCGGACCGCCGTTGAGCTGGAGGGCAGCGACGGCAAGACCGCCCTGCGCGCCACGGGCCAGGTGGTGCAGTTCCCCGGCTACCTCGCCGTCTACGAGGAAGGCCGCGACGATCCCGAGCAGGAAAAGGCCGCCGCCGGCGAGGACGCCGACTACGCCGGCAAGCTGCCGGTGATCAACGAGGGCGCCGACGCCCGGGTGATCGCCGCCCGCGCCGACCAGCACTTCACCGAGCCCCCGCCGCGCTTCTCCGAAGCCAGCCTGGTCAAGCGGATGGAGGAGCTCGGCATCGGCCGGCCCTCAACCTACGCCTCGATCCTGACGGTGCTGCGCGACCGCGCCTATGTCCGGATGGACAAGAACCGCTTCATCCCCGAGGACAAGGGCCGGCTGGTTACGGCCTTCCTGGAAGAGTTCTTCAAGCGCTACGTGGAGTACGACTTCACTGCGGCGCTGGAGGAGAAGCTCGACCTGGTGTCCGACGGCAAGCTGGACTGGAAACAGTTCCTCCGCGACTTCTGGAAGGACTTCCACGCCGCCGTCGGCGAGATCGCCGAACTGCGCGTGACCAACGTGCTGGACGCTCTCAACGAGGCGCTGGGGCCGCACATCTTCCCGGCCAAGGCCGATGGGTCCGACCCGCGGCTCTGCCCGACCTGCGGCGTGGGCCAGCTGAGCCTGAAGACCGGCAAGTTCGGGGCCTTCATCGGCTGTTCGAACTATCCCGAGTGCCGCTTTACCCGGCCGATCGCCCAGCCCGACGGCGAGGGCGAGGCGGCGGAGGGCGACCGCGAGCTGGGGATCAATCCGAAGAGCGGCATGGCCGTCTGGCTGAAGAACGGCCGCTTCGGCCACTATGTCGAGGAAACCCCGGCCGAGGGCGACAAGCCCAAACGCTCCAGCCTGCCCAAGGGCTGGCCGCCGGCGTCGATGGACATCGACAAGGCCCTGCGCCTGCTCGACCTACCCCGCGAGGTCGGCAAGCATCCGGAGGACGGCAAGCCGATCGTCGCCGGCATCGGCCGCTACGGGCCGTTCGTGCTGCACGAAGGGACCTACGCCAACCTGGAGAGCGCCGACGAGGTGTTCGATGTGGGCCTCAACCGCGCTGTCGCCGTGCTGGCCGAGAAACGCGCCGGCGGCAAGGGCGGCCGCACCGCCGCCGCGGCCCTGAAGGAGCTGGGCGCCCACCCCGAGGACGGCCAGCCGATCAAGATCCTCTCCGGCCGTTTCGGTCCCTACATCAAGCACGGCGCGACCAACGCCAACGTCCCGCGCGGCAAGGAACCGACCGAGATCACCCTCGAAGAGGCCGTCGGCCTGCTCGCCGAACGCGTCGCCAAAGGCGGCGGCAAAAAGCCGGTCAAGGCGAAGAAGGTCGCGGCGAAGAAGCCGGACCCGATGACGGCCAAGACGGTGAAGGCGAAGAAGAAGGCCCCGGCGAAGAAGAAGCCGGCGGCGAAGGTCTAACCCCAATAACTCCGCTCATCCTCGCGACAGCGAGGACCCAGGTGTTTTTGAAACAGCGGCTCACGGTTCAGGCAAAGCGCGGCCTTGCCTGATTCACGGGCGGCCGCTCTTAAAATGCCTGGGTCCTCGCTGACGCGAGGATGAGCGGGAATTGAGTTACTTTGGGGAGCGCGCCGCGTTATCCCAGGGCCATGGCCAAGCCTCCCCCGCCCAAACCGCCCAAGACCCAGCGCCCGCCGCCCGGCCTCCCTGATCGCGAGACGCTGATCGCATACCTGCGCACCGCGGGCGAGCAGGACAAGGGCGACATCGCCCGGGCCTTCGGGCTCAAGGGCGAGGGCCGGCGGGCCCTGCGCGACATGCTGCGCAAGCTTGAAGATGAAGGCGCACTGGGCAAGCGCGGCCGCAAGGGCTTTTCCGAGGCCGGCGCCCTGCCCCCGGTGGGCGTGGCCGATGTGGTCGAGCGCGACGCCGACGGCGAGCTCTATGTGCGGCTGGTCAAGGCCGGTGAGGACGCGCCGATGGCCCGGCTGGCCCCGGCTCGCGGCGAGGCGGTGATCGGCGCGCCGGGCATGGGCGACCGGGTGCTGGTCCACTTCGACCGGCTTGAAACCGGCGACTATGAGGCCCGGCTGATCAAAAAGCTCGGCCAGAGCGCCCACCGCATCCTGGGCGTCATCCGCAAGGCCAACCGCGAGATCCGCGTCGAGCCGGTGGACCGCAAGTCCAAGGAAAGCCTGGTCCTGTCGTTCGCCGACGGCGAAAAGCTGAAGGATGGCGACCTGGTGCTGGCCACCGTCGGCGCCCAGGTGCAGCGCTACGGCCCAAAGCACGGCAAGCTGGTCGAGATCGTCGGCCGCGAGGACGAGCCGCGCGCGGCCTCCCTCATCGCCATCCACAGCCACGGCATCCCAACCGGCTTCAGCCCGGAAGCGGAAGCCGAGGCCGAAGCCGCCCAGCCGCCGACCCTGCAGGGCCGCGAGGACCTGCGCGACCTGCCGTTCATCACCATCGACCCGGCCGACGCCCGCGACCACGACGACGCGGTGTTCGCCCATCCTGACCCGCAGCCGGGCCATGTCGGCGGCTGGATCGTCTGGGTGGCCATCGCCGACGTCGCCGCCTACGTCCGGCCGGGCACGGCGCTGGACGTGGTCGCCCGCGACAAGTCCAACAGTGTCTACTTCCCCGACCGGGTCGAGGCGATGCTGCCCGAGGTGCTGAGCAACGGCCTGTGCAGTCTGCGCGAGGGCGAGAACCGCGCGACCATGGCCGTGCGGATGGTGTTCAACAAGGAGGGCCGCAAGGTCAGCCACCGCTTCGTGCGGGGCCTGATGCGCTCGGCGGCCAAGCTCAGCTACGAACAGGCCCAGATGGCCATCGACGGCAACCCGGACGACAAGACCGGGACCATCGTCGAGGGTATCCTGCGGCCCCTGTGGGCGGCCTATCACTGCATGCTCAGGGGCCGCCTCGCCCGCTCGCCGCTGGGCATCGAGAGCGACGAGCGGCGGATCATCATCGCGCCGGAAGGCCATGTAGCCTCGATCACAAAACGCGCATCACTCGAGGCGCACCGTCTCATTGAGGAGATGATGGTCCAGGCCAATGTCTGCGCCGCCGAGACCCTGGAGCAGAAGAAGACGCCGCTGATCTACCGCATCCACGACACGCCATCGCCGGAGAAGATGATGGCGCTGACCGACTTCCTGGCGACGCTGGATATCCCCTGGACCAAGGGCGAGGCGCCGCGCACCGACCGGTTCAACAAGCTGCTGGCCGAGACCCGCGAGGGACCGCACGCCGAGATCGTCAACGAGGTGGTCCTGCGCACCCAGATGCAGGCCCAGTACAACCCCGACAACATCGGCCATTTCGGCCTGAACCTGCAGCGCTACGCCCACTTCACCAGCCCGATCCGCCGCTACGCCGACCTGGTGGTGCACCGCGGCCTGATCCGGGCCCTGGGCCTTGGGACCGACGGCCTGACCGACCAGGACGTCAAGCAGATGAAGGACACCGCCGAGCGGATCACCTTCGCCGAACGCCGCGCCATGGCCGCCGAGCGCGACGCCAACGACCGCTATGTGGCGGCCTTCCTGTCCGACCAGGTGGGGTCCGACTTCCACGGCCGGATCACCGGGGTGACGCGGTTCGGCCTGTTCATCCGGCTGACGGACACGGGCGCGGACGGCCTGATCCCGGTCTCGTCTCTGGGCGGCGAGTTCTTCGTCCACGACGACCGCACCCACGCCCTGGTCGGCGAACGCACCGGCGCGCGCTGGCCGCTGGGCATGCCGGTCGAGGTGCGCCTGCGCGAGGCCACGCCGGTGACTGGCGGGCTGCTGTTCGAGATGCTCAGCGAACCGATGCCGCCCGATCCCAACGCGCCGAGGGTGCGGCTGGGCGTGCGGCGTCGGATGGACCCGGGTCGGGGCGGTCCGAAACGCGGCGGACCGCCGAAAGGGGTTCGGAAGGGGAAGAGACGGTAGTTGCTGACCCTTCTCCCCTTGCGGGAGAAGGTGTCAGGCGAAGCCTGACGGATGAGGGGTTTTCCCGCCCCGTCCGCGCGCCCCCTCATCCGACCCGCTTCGCG
>JACRBD010000103.1 GCA_016234625.1 Caulobacterales bacterium
GACCTGCCGCCGGCCAAGGCCGGGCAACTGCGGCAGTTCGTCAACGCCCAGCTGTTCTGGGGCGACTGCCTGCGCGCCCGCGCGGGCGATCTCTTGCACCCCTTCCTCAGCCAGCCGGTGGCCGAGCACTGCCTGGCCATTCCGGCCGACCGGCTGATCGCCGGGGTGCGGGACCGGGGCCTGGCCCGGCAGGCCTTCGCGCCTCGGCTGCCGCCGATGATCGTCGAGCGCCGCAGCAAGGGCGACCTCAGCCATTTCTACGGCCAGGTGACGCGCGCCAGCCTGCCGACCCTGACGCCGCTGCTGCTCGAGGGGCTGCAGGCCGCCCACGGCCTGCTGGACCGCAAGGCGCTCGAGGCCGAACTGACGGAGGCGCGCCTGATCTGGAGCCCCGGCTACAACCGGCTACTGGTCGGCGCCGTGCTGGAGGTCTGGGCCCGGCGCTGGCAGGCGCGGATCGCCGACATCCGCCGGGCGCACATGGCGGTCGAGCCAGTCGAGGATGCGGGCGTGCAGGTCGCGCAGGTTGGCCGGGCTGACGAAGACGTGCCCTTCGCCCGCGTAGGTGACGAGCGCCGCCTCCCGGCCCAGCCGATAGAGGGCGCCGAACAGCACGTCGGCGCCGGCCGGATCGAGGTCGCCCTCGATGAGCAGGGTCGGCGTGTGAATCCGGCGGGCGACGTATAGCGGGCTGTTGGTGAAATAGGCCTGAGGCTGGTCGAGCAGCGAGGCTCCGATCGCACCCTGACCGGTTTCGGCCCAGCCGACCAAGGCGTTGATCGGCACGCCGTCGTCCGGCGAGACCAGAAAATGCGGCGGCAGGGCATAGACCCGCGACAGGTCGGCGTAACCGGCAGCCGCCACCACTGCCCGGAAGCGGTCGCTCTGTGACGCCGCCAAAAGCACCCCGTAGCCGCCGTAGCTGTGGCCGACGAGGCCGATCCGGGCCGGGTCTACGGGGGTCTGGAGGGCGGCGGCATCGACGATTGCCCCGATCCGCTCGGCCAGGTCGTCCAGTTGCGGACCGGCCCCGGCTGGCCGGGGCAGGCTCGGCACGAGGACGGCGTAACCGGCCGCGGCCAGAACCGCCGGATTGATGTGCAGACGCTCGCCGCCCGGCCGCAGCCAGGCCGGCGCGGCGGCGTAGGCGGCGCCCGGATAGACGATCACGACCACGGGGATCCGATCATTCGGGGCCGCGCCGGGCGGCAGCAGCAGCCAGCTGGTCAGGGCCTGGCCTTGGGGGCCGGCGTGGGCGATGGGCATGATCGTCCCCCAGGCCAGGGCGTCGAAGGCGGCGTTGACCATCGCCAGCGGGCGGACGCCGTCCAACGCGTGCAGGCGCAGAACGGTCGATCCGCCCAGGGTCCGCCGCTGGGCGATCAGATAGTCCCGCGTGGGACTGACCGCGACCAGGGTTTCATCGGCCGCGAGCGGCGCGGGGCAGGTCCGCGCCGTCGGGGCGGACGGAAGACTCAGGCAGCCGTCCGGGTCGACCAGGCTACGCCGCCCCCGCTGGACGCCGTCCGGGTTCCAGCCTTGTCGGCTGCCGCCATCCGCCGCCCGTTCGCGGGCCCAGAGCCGGCCGGGCGTTGCCGGCCAGGCGGGGCCCGCGGCGAACGGATGCAGGCCGTCGGCGCGCTCGATCCAGGTGCGTCCGCCGACCTCGACCAGGGTTTCGCGCGGCTCGACGACCGGGACCGAGACGGATCCCGGGCCAGCGCGAAGCCAGAGTCTCTCGTTCTGGCCTTTGCGCGCCTGCACGACCGGCTGCCCCCCGCTCCAGCCGGCGCGGGCGATGGGGATCTTGCCGACCTCGGCGTCGAGCCAAGGGCGGTCCTCGCCGAGCCGGAGCGATTCAGCCGCCCCGCGTCGATGGAGGATCCAGAAGCGGCCGTCGGCCCACGGGGCGCCGGCGTCGCGGGCGAAGGCGATCAGCCGGCGGGAATCCGGCGACCAGGACAGCAGGTGCGAGAGGAAGTCCTGGCCGGGTAGGGGCTCGGCGGCTGTGCCTCGATCGAGATCGACCAGCAGCAGGCGACGACGGCGACTCGGCGTGCCGACATCGACCAAAGTCTCCCCGCCGGCCTGCAGGTCCTCGGCGTTGAGCAGGGCCGCCACGGCGCCGCCGTCCGGGGAGAGCTCCAGGTCGAACAGGTCGCCGCGCGCCAGCACCCGCTCCTCGTCGCGGGCGAGGTCGAAGAGGACCAATCGCGCCGCGGCGGACCGGTCGCGGCTGTCGCGCGCCGCGCCGCTTGGAATGACCACCGAGGACGGCGCGTGACCGGCCGCGAAGACCCGCCACAGCACCATCTTGCGCGCCTCGGTCTGGGAGCCGAGGCGAAACACCAGGGGCAGGTCGCCATCCGGACGGGCGATCGCCACCAGCTGGGTCTCCGAGCGCCAGGCGACGGTGCGTCCCAGCTCGGTGAACTCCGGCGTCAGCGGCAGCCAACGCACCTCTCCCGTGGCCAAAGTTATGACCCCCAGGGTCCAGGAGGTCTCGCGCAGGTGGAAGACCAGCATCTTCTCACCGCTGGGCGAGAAGGGGCCGGAGACGTAGCCGCTGGCGTGGCCCGGATCCTCCAGCCGACGCGTGATCTCCCCGTCGGGCGTATGGACCTCCAGCCCGCTGAGCAGATGCGGCGTCATCAGCCCGAAGCGGTAGGTCGCGGCCGACGACCAGGCGGCGCGCCGCTCGACCACGATCCAGCGCCCGTCCGGGCTGATCCGCACCGACCCGAGGCTCTCCTGGCCCAGCAGGGCCTCGAGGGTGACCGGCGCCGGCGCCTGGCCCATGACCGGGCCCGCCGTCGCCAGAAGCGCGACGGCCAACCCACAACCCACCATGCGCCGCATCACCAGGCTCGGGTCAGCTGCAGCGAGATGAAGCGGCCGATGACGTTGGTGTTGGCGGCGTCGTACCCGATACCCTCGGGCGCGTTGTAGAAGGGCGGGTCGCGGTCGAAGGCGTTCTGGACGTTGAGGGCGATGGTCGTGCCCTGCAACGGACCAGACTGGGGTTCATAGCGGACCTGCAGGTCCAGGGTCACCCAGGCCTCGATCGGCGCGCCGGCCAGGTCTTCGTAGGCATCGACGTAGTTGATCGACGAGGACAGGCCCCAGTCGCCGCGCGACCAGCCCACCGTGCCCCGGCCGCGCAGGCCGACCGGATAGTTGGGGCGGTTGCGCAGGGAGACGCTCGCCGATTTGGGCGTGGCCTGACTATCGAAGCGACCCAGATAGGAGAAGGCCAGGTTCAGGTCGAAGGCGTTGGCCCCGACCTCGAAATCGTAGCCGGCGCTGACGTCCACGCCCTCGACCTCGACGCGGGCGGTGTTGACGTAGCGCGCGTCTACGATCGCCCCGTAGGAGGTCGCCGGAAAGGCGTCGGCGAAGCTAGTGGTCGGCAGGTCGAGGATGGCCTGGACGGCGGCCCGGTCGTCGGCGTTGTTCAGCGGATCGAGCAGCAGGATGAAGGGCGACAGGGCCGGGTCGGTCAGCGCCGTGAGGATGTTCTCGAAGGTCGGTTGGCCGATACGGTTGTCGAAGTCGGTCCGGAACCAGTTGGCGCTGAGGCGCAGGCCCTTGAGGAAGGCTGGCCGATATTCCGCGCCCAGGGTCCAGGTGTCGGCCTGTTCCGATTCCAGGTCGGGGTTGCCGCCATAGAGGATCATCGACAGGACCTGCTGCGACCCGCGTGGCAGGAAGGTCGGGCTGGCCCGAGCCGCGTCGTTGAGTTCGCGCAGGGCCGGCGCCCGGTAGGAGGCGCCGTAGTTGGCGCGCAGGGTCAGATCCTCGGTCGGGCCCCAGACGACGCCGATCTTGGGACTGGTCGTCTGGCCGATGTCCTCATAGTCTTCGAACCGGGCCGCCATCGACAGCTCGAGCCGCTCGAAGCCGGGCCGGCGATTGTCGGCCCCGAACAGTGGAATGCGCAATTCGCCGAACACCGCCGACACCCGCCGGGTCGATTCCGTGGGCACGCCGGTCGTCGGCGTCACGCCCGAGGTGAAGCTGTCGTTCCGGCGCCAGAAGGTCTCCTCGCGAAAGGAAAGCCCCGCGGCGAGCCTGAGCGGGCCGCCGGGCAGGGTGAGGACGGTCCCATCGACCTGCAGGTTGGCGGAGGCGACGGTGGACTCGCTCAAGGTGGCGTTGCGACCCGAACTGATGAAGGCGAGTACCGCCGCCGGGCTGTCGCCGCCGTCGCCGAACGGGTTGAAATAGCCGTCACGCGCGGCGCTGAATGGGGTGGCGGGATTGTCGGCGACCGTGCCTAGGGCCTCGCGCAGGAAGGTGGAGTTCAGCGTGCCGCGGGTGCGGTTCTCGCCCGCCTCCGAGGCATAGGCGACATAAGCGTCGAGCCGCCAGTCGTCGAAGAGGTCGACCTTGACGCCGACCGAGGCGCCGAAGCTTTCCGCCTCGCCGCGGATCTCGGGGTTGGGCAGGTCGTCCTCGAAGGAATAGGCAATGGTGTGAGAGGTCGCGCCCGTCGGGGAGACGAAGTAGGGGTTGCCCCCATTGACCGTCAGCAGGGTGGCCAGCGGCGTCGAGACGGTCTCGTATTGGCGCAGGCCGTAGCGGGCGTCGGCGTTGAGCACGACCCGCGTCCCCAGGTCCTGCCTCAGGGCCGCGAACAGGCTGTTCCGGGTCTGTTGCGGCAGGACGTTCATGCCCAGCCGCTGGTTGCTCAGGTTGGTCTGGCTGGCGAGGAAATCGCCGGGCTCGAGGTCCGTCCCATCTTGCCCGCCTGGGATGGCGTAGGCCGAGACATAGCCGCCGCTGGCCGGGTCGAAGACGACAATATTGCCGGGGCTGGCGTAGTTGAGCCGCCGGTCCGAGCCGCCGCGCCATCGTAGGTCCGCGTCGCCAGCCAGGCGCCGTTCCGACACGGGCAGGGCGCCACGTTCGTAGAATTCGTAGGTCCCGAGCAGGCTGCCGGAAGGCCAGCGCCGGCCGAAGGTCTGGCCGAACTGGAACTCGTCACTGGCGCCGTCGGCGGTCCCGCCGAGCCGGACCCGCGTCTCGGCGCCCTCGTAGTCGTCGCGCAGGATGATGTTGACGACGCCGCCGACGGCGTCGGCGCCGTAGAGGGCCGAGGCGCCGTCCAGCAGCACGTCGATGCGTTTGATGGCGCTGGTCGGCAAGGTCGAGACATCGGCGAAGTCGCCCATGGCGCCGGTGCCGGCTATCCGGCGGCCGTTGACCAGCACCAGGGTGGCGTCGCTTCCCAGACCGCGAAGGTTGACGCCCGAGGCGAAGGTGCCGTTGGTGGCGCTGCGGTCGGCGCCGTTCTGCAGGGCCCCTTCGTTGGCCGTCCCGCCGAAATTCTGCGGCAAGGCGGCGAGCGCCTGGGCGACGGTGGCGTAACCGCCGCGATCGATCTGGTCGCGGGTGACGATGACGACCGGGGAGGGGCCATCGGCCACGCCCCGGATCAGGCTTCCGGTCACCACAACCGCGTCCAGAATGGTGGGATCGGGCTGCGGCGGGACGGCCTCGACCCGCGCGGCTGGATCGTAGACGACGAAGACATTGGGCCGGGTCCGACGGTAGGCGAGGCCCGAGTCCTTGAGCACCGCCGCCAGGGCCGCTTCGGGAGTGTGCATTCCGCTCAGCCCCGGCGATCGGCGCCCGGCGACGAGGGCGGCGGGATAGAGTATCTGCTGGCCGCTCTGTCGGGCGAAGGTGGGCAGCGCCTCGTCCAACGGGCCGGGCGCGATCTCGTAGCGCCGGACAACCTCCGCGGTCTGCGCGAAGGCGGGCGACGCCGAGGCCAGAAGCAACGCGGCCACCACGGATGAACTGAAACCGATACGCATGGTCTTCCCCCTGTTTTCTACCCGCGGTCGTGCGGTTTGGGGAAGAGACGACCGGGAGCGCGCGGCCCCCTAAGTCCGTACGCGATTTATTTTGAGGCGTCGTCGGAGAGGACGATGGTCCCGTCCGCAGATCGGGTCGCCCGCAGGGGATAGAGATCGGTCAGGGCGGACACGAAGCCGTCGACGTCGCCAGTGTCGAAAACGCCGCTCACCGGGATGGCGGCGAAGTCGGCCGCCTGGAGCTCGATCCGACGCAGACTGTAGCGGTTGACCTCGGCGACGGCCTCGC
>JACRBD010000104.1 GCA_016234625.1 Caulobacterales bacterium
ATGCGGCCCGATCGACGGTCGCCGCCCAGAGGCCCCGGCCGCACATCGCCCGTCTGCCGTGACAGCGCCCGCCACCGGATCGCGCTCGCCGCGCTCACCCCGAACCGCGCCGCCGCCCCACGGCACGACATCCCCTCGTCTATCGCAGCGATCACCCGCTCGCGAAGATCCACCGACAACGCCTTGCTCATCCATGCCGGCCTCCATCACCAGCACAGAGCTTGAATCACCAACAAGCTGATTTGGGAATCCCACACGATTCAATCAGGTCGCTGAATGCTCTAGCGGCCGCTGCTAGTCCTTCCCCCGCCGCTGTCCATGGCATAGCCGAAGGACTCGGAATCTCGCGAGTAACGAATGCAAACCAGCCCGCCGGACTTTGGTTATCACTGCGCCTTGTACCTTTCCAATCCTGGTACGGCCCCGGAGCGTGTCGCAATGTCGATTAGGTTGTTTAGAACCAGGCTACCAGCTTGTCCTAGGAACAGTCGGGGCGCTAGTGCGACGGCGCCGACGGCAGCGAATAGACTCATCACAGTAACTGAAAACACTACGCCGAAGGCGTTAAGTTCCAAATGCCTCGCTACGAGGAGAGTGGGAAGAACAACGGCGACGGCAAGCAGCCCGCAAGCAACTCCGCTTGTCTGCACTCTGACGAATTCTAGGAAACCCAGCCCCGTTCGGCGACAGGCAAACATAGTGACAAGGGCATAGTTGGCGGTCGTTGCACCTACCACGGCAGCGCAAATACCCGCCAATCCGAAACGCCACGCTGAGAGACATCCGACTACCGTAAGGGTTGCAAAGATCAATTGGGTGACCGCCATAAGGTAGGGCTGTCCGCCGCTTCTCAGAACAGTTCCGCCGACCCTGACTGAGAGGCGGAAATACATCGCCAGGGCGAGAATGCGGAACGGCCAAATCGTCCCTTGCCAGCCATCGCCAAGTACAACTCTGACCAATTCCGACGCGACTGCGACCAGGAAGATAGTCATTGGAATGCCGAGAACAGCCATCAGCGACAGGCCGTGGACATAGGCGGTGCGAAGCCGGTCCCGCTCGTTCTGAAGCTCGGCGAAGGCTGGAAAAGCAACGCGCTCGATGACCTGCCCATAAATCACTTCTGGAAAGCCCATGAGGCTCGTAGCCCGGGAATAGAGGCCCAATTCGCCGGTTGGAAGGTATCGCCCGACAATGAACCGGTCGCACTGCGTGGCGATTCGAATTAGGATCAGATCGAGAGAAAAGCCCCCCCCCCGAGCCCACAATCTACCGGCTTCGCGACTGTCAAGAGCGAATGAGAAGGGCGTCCGGCAAGCAGGAATGACAAGAGCGGCTTTAGTGAACGACTGTACTATCAGCCCGACAACGAGCGCCCAATAGCCTTGGCCTAACCAGGCCATCGGAATGGCGACCGTGGCCGTACCCACGACGGCGCTCACGAGTTCGATCACCGAGAGGTCGCGAGCCCTGAGGTCTCGTGTCATCAGACCTTGGGGAATGGCCGCAAGGGCATAGGCCAGAGAAGCTAGCGCGATAATGCGCACGACGGGCGCCATGGCATCGTTGTGAAACCACTCGGCCACCCAAGGCGCACTGAACTCTATGAACAGGAAAGCGACTACCGCCGTGGCCAGGACGATAGTGTTGGCCACCCCGACGGTCCGGTCTGCAAGGGTCTCCGATTGTACAATCGCAGTGCCGACGCCCATCTGAAAGAGAATGCTGACGACTGAAAGGAAGACAGTCGCGCCGGCGGCAATGCCGAAGTCGGCCGGGCTCAATAGCCGGGCGAGAACGGCCAGAAATAGGACCTGGAGCAATCTGGCGACAACGAAAACGGCGAATGAGGCGGTGATCGCCGAGGTCACGCGATGACCCAGACCGGCCCGGCCTCCGGCCGATTTTCCCTGGGCGGGTGATTCGACGTCCATGTCCCCCTTCCAGATCGCGCCGGGAATAGAAAGCCGAGACTGCCTAGCAGATTCCGGGCCGCCGCGAGCAGGAATGGCGCCGGCCCGCGCGAAATCGGCGTCAAGCGGATCGCGAGACCCATTGGCGTGCCCGGGCGTTGACCCTAACCTTGCGCCCGCGTCGCCCGCACCGGTTGCGACCGCGCTTGAGGGGGCGCCGTGGGCGAGGCCGGGACCTACCGATCCGATATCGACGGCCTGAGAGCCGTCGCCATCCTCATCGTTGTCGCCTTCCACGTCGGAGCACCGGGTTTTTCCGGCGGGTTCGTGGGTGTCGATGTCTTCTTCGTCATATCCGGCTTCCTGATCACCGGCCTGCTGGCGCGGGAGCAGGACCGCACCGGCCGGATCGACATCCTCGACTTCTACGCCCGACGGGTTCGGCGCATCGTGCCGGCTCTGGGCCTGGTCTTGGCGACCGTCATGGCGTTGGGCCTGGCGGTCCTGCTGCCGACCGGCGAGCAGCAGTCCCTTGCGACATCGGTCCTGGCGGTCGCCGGGTTCGTGTCGAACCTCTATTTCAGGACCGTGCAGTCCGGCTATTTCGGGGCCCGCGCCGACAGCCTGCCGTTGCTGCATACCTGGACCCTGGCCCTGGAGGAGCAGTTCTATCTGGTCTGGCCCCTGGCCCTGGCAATGACGGCCTGGCTCGCCCGGACCGCCCGCCTTGAGCGGCGACGGCTGCTGGTCTGGCTCATCGCCGCCGGAAGCCTGGCCTCCCTCGCGGCCTGCGCGGCCGTAACGTGGAGGTGGTCCCAGTGGGCGTTTTTTGTCACCCCCTTCCGGGCCTGGGAGTTTGGCGCGGGAGCCCTGATCGCCTTCGTGCCCCGCGGCGCCGGGGTCAGTCCGCGATGGGGCGTCTGCCTGACCCTGGGCGGCATCGCCGCCATCGTCGCCGCGACGGTCCTGTTCAGCGCCCGAACGGTGTTTCCGGGCATTGCCGCGCTGCTGCCGGTCGCCGGCGCCGCAGCGGTGATCGCCGGCGGAATGGCGGCGCCGGCGGGCGGCGTGACCCGTCTGCTCGGGTCGAGGCCGATGGTCGCGATCGGCAAGGTCTCCTATTCCTGGTACCTGTGGCATTGGCCGTTGCTGGCGCTATGGAGCCTCGTGACGCTGAAGAAACCCCCGCTGGGGGTCGGCCTGCTGCTGGTCCTGCTGGCGCTGTTGCTGGCCGGCCTGACCTGGCGGTTCGTCGAGGAGCCCGTGCGGCGGCGCAGGCCCGGACCGTTCGCCACCCGGGGCGGCGCGGTGATGGCCGGAGTCGCGATCCTGGCGGCCTGCGCGGCCCTGGCCGGCGGGCTCAGGGTCTGGGCGGACCACGGCGCGGCGGTTACGCCACAGGCGGCGGCGGCCGAGGTGGCGATGCGAGGCCGCACAAAGCCTCTGACGGGTTGCGAAACCCCGCTGGGGTCCCGCGGGCTGCGCCCGGCCGCTGACTGTCGCCGCGGGGCGCAGCATCCATCGACGACAATCCTGGTGTGGGGCGACTCCCATGCCCGCCACTTGGAGCCGGCGCTCACCGCCAAGGGCCTCAACGCTGGCTACGCGGTGCTCTACCGGGTCAGAAGTGGATGCCGACCACGCCTCAGTCCGCCGGACCGGATGTTTGGGGCATCCAGCTTCCGCGCCCTGGACTGCCTGGCGTTCAGCCAGGAGGTCCTGAACAGCTTGCCGGTGGCGCGGGCCGAGGGGGTCGTCGGCGTGGCGATCGCCGCCCGCTGGGAGGCGCAGCCGGAGCACTGGCGGGAAGACCTGACGGAAATCGTGGCGAGGCTTCGCGCCCGGGACCTGCGGGTCCTCCTGCTGGGCGATGTTCCCCAGTACCCGTTTGACGTACCCGCCTGCGTCGCTCGGCGGGGCTGGACAGCCTGCGAACTCGACCGCGCGAGAGTGGACGCCGGACGGGCGGATGACGTGCGCTTCCTGACCTCGCTGGCCGCGTCCGACCCCGACGTGGCCTTTTGGGATCCGATCGACACCATGTGCTCGCCGACCGTCTGTACTCCCGTCAGGCAGGGAGCGGTTCTCTACAGTGACGGCGGTCACCTGTCCCGGGCCGGCGCCCTGAGCCTGGCCGACGGACTCGCGCCGGCGCTGAATTGGGTCGGGGGGCGGAGCGACGCGCGGCCCTGACGGATCCCCCTGTGCCTGCTGTCCTCCGATGGCCATGTGTCGCCGCTAGAGCCTACGACCGTTGAGTTGAATCGATTGTGATTGGGCGCGGGATTCCCTTGTTGGCTTTGGCGTGAGTCGCTCTGGCCTCTGATTTGGAGGCCGTGATGGGCAAGGCGCGTTCGGACGATGTGCGGATGAGGGTTGTGGAGGCG
>JACRBD010000102.1 GCA_016234625.1 Caulobacterales bacterium
CGCCTCCACAACCCTCATCCGCACATCGTCCGAACGCGCCTTGCCCATCACGGCCTCCAAATCAGAGGCCAGAGCGACTCACGCCAAAGCCAACAAGGGAATCCCGCGCCCAATCACAATCGATTCAACTCAACGGTCGTACGCTCTACAAAGGCTCTGACCCAATATTCGGGCTGGGAGGCCAGCTTGGATGATCGGGCCATCATCGTTGGAATTGCAAGAGCGGCGGCGGTCGGGCGGTCCGGCGCTGCCGCAAGGTGACCCATGAAGGCGGCACCATCCCCTTCGATAAGGCTGTCAGGATATCTCGCTGTCGTGGTCATCGCAAACATCACCCCATAGCTACGACAACTATCGACAGGGCTTAAAGCGCAAGCATCATCCGCGCCGCGCGCCGCCCGGCTCGGGCGCCGACGCGGCTAAAGTCAGGGGACCCGATTGCGATTCGCGCCCCGCCGCGACTCATAGACCAGCAGGGCGATCATCGCCTCATAGACCGAGAGCATGACCGCATAGACGAAGCCCGGGCCGCCGTCGATGAATCCGCGACGCAGGAAATAGACATAGAGAAACCGGGCCGGTGGGCGGGCGAACAGGGGCAGGCCGGCGGCCAGCGCCTTGGCGCCCCGGCGCCGGGTCGTACCGTCGCCGCCGAACAGCATGGCCTTGAGCGCGCCGGGCTGGCGCGGTTCGTCCGCGATGACGGCCGCCTCGTCGGCGGCGTAGCGGACATGCTTGTCCAGCCAGCGCCGCAAGCCGTGCGAGAAGGAGTAGTGCAGCAGCGCTTCGGGGAATTCACCGACCCGGTCCGGCGGCAGATCCTCGCGCTGGCCGTGGCCAACCTGGATGAAGCGCAGCCGCTGCGCGTGGCCGAGCCGTACCTGGTAGGTCGGCCACATCCCGGCGTGCTCCAGCCACTTGCCGAAGAAGATGGTCTTGAACGGCACACGCCAGGCGTCGAGCGCCTCGGTGTCCGGCAGGGCGCGGAGCGCGGCGAGAAAGGCGTCGGTGACGATTTCGTCCGCATCCAGGTGAAGCACCCAGTCATGCCGGAAATTGCCCACCTCGAGGCCGAAATTGCGCTGGCCGGCGAAATCGTCAAAGGGTCGCGTCAGGATCCGCGCGCCACGCTGGCGGGCTATCTCGACGGTGTCGTCGGTGCTGCCCGAGTCGATCACCAGGATATCGTCGCACCAGGTCAGGGCGTCGAGGCAGGCCGGCAGGTTGGCCGCCTCGTTGTGGGTCAGGATCAGGATCGAGACATTCATGACGCGGCGAAGGGCTCCCGGGGCCGGATCGGTCTGGCGGGATTGCCGGCGACAATGGTCCAGGCGGGCACGTCCCGCATGGCCACGGCGCGAGCGCCGACGATGGCGTGGCTGGCCACGGTGACGTCCGGCCCGACGAAGGCGTCGGCGCACACCCAGACACCGTCCTCGACTCGAATCTCCGCCTTGATGAGCGGCAGATCCGGACGGGTGTAGTCATGGGTGCCGGCGCAGAGGTGAGCTCCCTGGGACAGGGTTGCGGCGCGTCCGATGAACACCGGGCCCAGGTTGTAGACCCGCACGCCATCGCCAATGGCCGCGAAATCCTCGACCCGCAGGTTCCAGGGAATGGTGACCTGGGCGGTCGGGTGGATGTGTACGTTTCGGCCGATGCTGGCCCCGAACAGCCTCAGCATGCCTCGCCGCCAACCCCAGCACACCCGCGGACTGAACCTGAACAGCGGCTGGGCCAGCTCCCACACCGCCCTGACCGCGAGTTCACGGCCCGTCCACTTGCGGGCCCGCCGGTTGGCCGCGATGTCGAGATCGCCGCTCACAGACGCACAGAGTCCGGGCGATCGCCGCCCATGCCGACCCAACGGTAGGCGTCCATCATGTCCTGGCCGATCCGGTCCCAGGAGAAGTCCCGCTGCATCCAGGCCCTCCCCTTCTCGCCCATGGCCGCGAGCTCTTCCCTCGGACGCATCATGGCGGCCGTCAAGGCCGCGCTCATCGCCGCCTCGCCATGGTCAATCCACCAGCCGCAGCCTTCCGTCGCCAGCCCCGCCCAAGGCGCGCCCCTGGTCGAGATCACCGGCGTGCCGGCGGCCAGGGCCTCGGCCACGGTCATGGCGAAATTCTCGTTCAGAGTCGGCAGAACGAACAGATCCGCCTGGCGATAGGCCGCCAGCTTGGCATCGCCGAACAGCGAGCCATCGATATCGACCGTCGCCAGGCCAAGTTCGCCGACCAGACGGCGCAGATCGTCCGCACACCCCCCTTCGCTTGGTCCGACGATGCGCAGCCGCCAACCGGCGGCCGCGGGCCCCAGCCGGCTCCAGGCCCGGATCAGCCGGTCGAGGCCCTTCTTTGGGTGAACCCGGCCGAGCGACAGAACCGTGCGGACGCCCCCCGGCCCCGGGCGTTCGAGGGCCGGCACATCGATGCCATTGGGGATCACCGCCACGGGGCTGGTCAGCCCCATCGCCCGGATCTCCTCGCATTCCTCCTCGCTGGTGGCGTGCAGCATCGCGGCGGAGGCCGCCGCTCGTCTCTGCATCAGGGCCCAGACCAGCTGCTTGCGGCGTCTGGAGAACTGCATCGCCGGCGGACCGAGCATACCTCTCGGCGACAGGACGAAGGCCTTGCCCGCTCGCCGGGCGATCGCGGCGGGGGTGATATTGGGCATCAACCACAGGCCATGGGTGTGGACGATGTCGACGGCGGGGACCGCGGCCCGCAACGCCTGATCGAGATCTTTCGAGATGCGCAGCTGCCCCAGCCCCGGAACGCCGGCCGCCGTCTGGCGAAAGGGCTGGAACGCGACACCAGGGGCGAAGGGACCCGCGGCGCCGGTCTCCCCCAGGGCGTAAAGAGCGACCTCGGCCCCGGACCTTGCCACGGCCGAAGCCAGCCGCGGCACCGAATAGGACGGTCCGGCGGCCTCGTCCGCGACCGAAGCGACAATCTGGATCACTCGCATTACGATCGCCCGGCCCGCGGGGCCTCGGGGAACGGGCGGGCCGACACCCTGACGGGCGGACTTGTCGGCATCAGGACGGCCTGACCGGTGCGGCGGCCAACCGGTCGCCGGCATGCCGAATGCGAAGCAGACGTCGGGCCAGCCGGGTAACGGGCTTCTCGACCAGCAGGTGGGTCGCCAAGCCCAGACCCGTGACGCCGAGCAGAGCGACGAGGAACGCCGCCGCCGCCGTCCAGCCGCTGACCCCCATTTGCAGGCTCAACCGGGTGGCCGCGATCGTCACGAATACATGGGTCAGGTAAACTGAATAGCTGGCGTCCCCGAGAAGTCGGACCAGGCGGTTGTCGAGGGACCGGCCCCATCGTTCCAGCAGCAGCGCGGCCGCCACGAGGACCGTCGAAGGCGGTCCGTAGACCAGGGCGTGGGTCGCCCTCCAGGGCGGCGCGTTGACCAGCATCAGCAGCGCCAGAGCCCCGATCACCAGCACCACCGCCTGTCCCAAGCGGCCGACCGTTTCGGGCATGTGCGGCAGGGCGAGCGCGAGCGCCATTCCGGCCGCGAACTCGAGGATCAGCGGGCTGCTGTAGAAGGCCGGCAGCGTTGCTGTCGGCCTTGCGACCAGCCCGGCGGCGACCAGCGCCAGTAGCACGCCGATCACGGCGAGGGTTCCGTGCTCCCGCTTTCGCGCGAACAGGCCCAGAGCAAACAGGCCGTAGAAGAAAATTTCGTAGTTCAGGGTCCAGCCGACGAACAGGATCGGCTGTGGGCCGCCGGTCGCCGCCTTCTGGAAGGGGATGAAGAACAGCGACATCAACAGTTGAACGGGATCGGCCGAGGTGTTCTTGAACATGCTCGGCGCGACGGCCGCGATCACGAACACCGCCACGGTCAGCACCCAGTACAGGGGCGCCACCCTGGCGATACGATTGAGCAGGAACCCGCCCGGCGACGCCTGACCGGCCCGGGTGACGTGAACCATAATGTATCCGCTTATGACGAAGAATACGTCCACGCCGCCGTTGCCGAACTTTGGCCCACCGGCCAGCAGGATCAACGCATCGAGATGGACGACTACAACGAAATAGGCCGCAAGCGCCCGCAGCGCCTGAATGTTCCGGATCATGGGCAGCCTTCAGCAAATAGCGTCATGGGCTCGTTTTCTATGCTTCTATGCGATGCCGTTTCCAGGTTGTTGGATCAACGTTCATCGGCAAATGGCCGGTATTAGCCGTCCGCCGCCCGCGGCGTTACGATCATGCGTTTCCCGTCCGCCTCGGCGAGGGTTGAAAACCAATCTACCCAAGATGTGGTTCAACGGTACGTTGTCCTTCATTTGAACTCCGGGTGCGACCGCACGAACTAGTGAATGATCTGAAGGGCTTCGCATCTGTTGTCGACTAGGCTCAGGACCCAATAACGGAATTCACAGCGGATCGCTGACCTGATTCACTTCCGGCGGGAGGAGCCTGCCATGAGAGACCTGTTCTGGTCGACAGACAAGCAGTTGCGCCGGATCGAGATGCCTTCGCTCGCCCCCGAGCCGATGCCGGGTCAGCCACTTGTGGGCCGTCCGTCTGGATACGCCGGTCGCCCCAGCGGCGGCCCCTACCGTCCGGCCGCCAGCAACACGGTCAGCCAGCACGGCTCGACCAGACGGCGCCAGACGGGCATTCTTGTGAACGTTCATCCGGGGAGCTCCGACAGAAGTGGAGTGTCGCAACCCCAGCTTCGTTAAAGACACTCTCCGGGTGAACGACCTTCGTAGCTTCGACACCTAGGGTCCGGACCCTAGCGCCTCGTCGGTCTTGCGTGCGTCCGCACTTCAGTCCGACAAACCGGACCACCAGACCGAAGTAGCCAGAGTCAATTCACCCCTTCGACGCCGCTGGCTAGAGCATTTTCCGATCAGTCTGCATCATATCCTGCATGCTGGAAGTAGTTGGCGCATTCGTTGGGTGTGAAGGTGTCGAGGACCTGACCGATCCGGCCCCAGAGGTTGTCGCGGGTTGTTTCGGCGGC
>JACRBD010000105.1 GCA_016234625.1 Caulobacterales bacterium
GGGATCATCGCCGCCGGCATCGACAATCCGGCCCGGCCCGCCGCCCAGCGTGAGCGCGACGCGACTCGCCGCCCGGCCGAGCTGCTGGCCTTCGCCGGGGTCAAACCGGGCGACAAGGTCGGCGACTTCCTGATGGGCGGCGGCTACTTCACCCGCATTTTCTCGGGCGCGGTCGGCCCGACCGGCAAGGTTTACGGCTATCAGGCGGCCGAGTTCATCAGCTTCCAGGGCGACTACGCCAAGTGGCAGGACGAGACGGTCGCCTTCGCGCCAAACATCGCGCCCGTGCGCGCCTCGCTGGGCGGGTTCACCTTCCCCGAGCCGCTGGACGTGATGTTCACCGCCCAGAACTATCACGACCTGCATCTGGGCCGCGCCACGCCCGAGCAGATCGCGGCGATCAACCGGCAGATCTTCGCCGCGCTGAAGCCGGGTGGCGTGCTGATCGTGGTGGACCATTATGCGATCGACGGCACGGGCGACACCCTGAGCAACAAGCTGCACCGGATCGACATCGCCACGGTCAAGAGCGAGCTGGCCGCGGTCGGCTTTGTGCTCGAAGCCGAGAGCGATGTCCTGCGCAACCCGTCCGACCCGCGAACCGCCAGTGTTTTTGCCCCGGAGCTGCGTGGCAAGACCGACCAGTTCGTTCTGAAGTTCCGTAAGCCGGCCTGACCCCATGACCCGTATTGCTTTCATCGGCCTCGGCAACATGGGGGCCGGCATGGCCGCCAACCAGGTGAAGGCCGGCCATGAGGTCATGGCCTTCGACCTGTCGCAGGCGGCGGTCGACAAGGCGGTGGCCGCCGGCTGCCGCGCCGCCGCCACGGTCGCCGAGGCGGTCGAGGGCGCCGACGCGGTGATCACCATGTTGCCCGCCGGGCCGCATGTCCGCAGCGTCTACGGCGAGCAGGTGCTTAGCGCCGCGCCGACATCGGCCCTGCTGATCGACTGCTCGACCATCGACATCGACAGCGCCCGCGCCGTCGGTGAGCAGGCCAGGGCCAGGGGCTACAAATTCGCCGACGCCCCTGTCAGCGGCGGCATCATGGCCGCCGAGGCGGGCACCCTGGCCTTCATGGTTGGCTGCGAGACCGACGACTACGCCGCCTTCGAGGCGATTCTCCAGCCGATGGCCCGGGTGGTGTTCCACGCCGGCGCCGCGGGATCGGGCCAGGCGGCCAAGATCTGCAACAACATGCTGTTGGGCATCTCGATGATCGGCGTGTGCGAGGCCTTCGCCCTGGCCGAGAAGCTGGGCCTCGACCCGGAGCGATTCTACGAGATCGGCTCCAAATCCTCCGGCCAGTGCTGGTCCCTGACCACCTACTGCCCCTGGCCGGGCCCGGTGGAGACCGCGCCGTCCAACCGCAACTACGACGGCGGATTCCTCAGCGCCCTGATGCTCAAGGACCTCAAACTGGCCCAGGAAGCGGCGGCCCGGGCCGGCGCCTCCACCCCCATGGGCGCCCAGGCCGAGGCCCTTTACGCCCTGTTCGACGGCCTGGGTTACGGCCAGAAGGACTTCTCGGCCATGCTGCAGATGTTCCGCGGAAGGCTGGATGAACTGAAAACCTGACGCGTGCGGCGTTCAGTTGCGCTGGATCAATTCACCGGTTGATCTGGCGCGGCATGCTGACCGCCATTACCTGAGAGCCGTTCGCGCATGACCCGCGACGTTTCACGTAATAGGTTGCCAGATGAAACTCCTGTAAGTGGACAAGGGGTTTCGGCGGTGCGAATAGGCCCGCCGATCAGGAACAAGGAGCCGGTCGGGCGGGGCAATCCGCCGCTAGAGGACCGGGGGCGCTGTCGATGGACTACCAGGCCGCATTCGAGACCGCAGTCGAGCAGGTGCGTGGCGAAGGCCGCTACCGCGTGTTCGCCGACCTCAAGCGCCACCGCGGCGACTTTCCGCGCGCCACCTGGACCCGCGACGACGGCAGTGAGTCCGAAGTCATCGTCTGGTGTTCCAACGACTACCTCGGTCAGGGCCAGAACCCGGTCGTCGCCGACGCCATGCACGCGGCCATCGACGCCAATGGCACGGGCTCGGGCGGCACCCGCAACATCTCCGGCACGACTCACTTCCATGTCGAACTCGAGCGCGAACTGGCCGACCTGCACGGCAAGGAATCGGCGCTGCTGTTCACCTCGGGCTACGTCTCCAACGAGGCGACCCTGGCGACGCTGTACAAGATCCTGCCGGGGCTGATCATCTTCTCCGACGAGCTGAACCACGCCTCGATGATCAGCGGCATCCGCAACGGCGGCGGCAAGCGGGTGATCTTCCGCCACAACGACCTGGCGCATCTCGAAGAGCTGCTGGCCCAGGCCGACCCGGACGCCCCCAAGCTGGTGGCGTTCGAGAGCGTCTATTCCATGGACGGCGACATCTCCGACATTCGCGGCACGGTCGCGCTGTCGAAGAAGTACGGCGCCATGACCTACATCGACGAAGTCCACGCCGTCGGCCTCTACGGTCAGCGCGGCGGCGGCGTGTCCGAGCGCGACGACATCGCGTCCGAGATCGACATCATCGAGGCGACCCTGGGCAAGGCCATTGGCGTGATGGGCGGCTACATCGCCGCCGACGCGGTGATCGTCGACGCCATCCGCTCCTACGCCTCGGGCTTCATCTTCACCACCTCGCTGCCGCCGGCGCTGACGGCGGGCGCCCTGGCGTCCGTGCGTTGGCTCAAGGAACACAACGAGGTCCGCGAGCAGCATCAGGAACGCGCCGCGACCCTCAAGGCGATGATGAAGGCGGCCGGCCTGCCGGTGATGGAAAGCTCGGTCAGCCACATCGTGCCGGTGATGGTCGGCGACGCGGTCCACTGCAAGATGGTCTCGGACATGCTGCTCGAGGACCACGGCATCTACGTCCAGCCGATCAACTTCCCCACCGTGCCGCGCGGCACCGAGCGGCTGCGCTTCACCCCCACGCCGTTCCACACCGACGCGATGATGCGCGACCTGGTGCGGGCGCTTGAGAATCTGTGGGCCCACTGCAATATTGCCCGCGTGGGCGGATACGCCGCCTAGAAGGACCTAAGACCGCCGCCGCACGCCTTTCCCCAGTCCGATCCTCTTGGCGAAATCAGACCGTCGCTCGGCATAGGCCGGCGCGACCATGGGATAGTCGGCCGGCAGGCCCCACTTGCGGCGATACTCTTCGGGCGACAGGTCGAACCGCGAGCGCAGGTAGCGCTTCAGCATCTTCAGCTGCGCCCCGTCTTCCAGGCAGACAATGTAGTCCCGCTGCACCGAGCGCGAGATCGGCACGGCCGGCTTCTGCTTTTCACGCGGCGCGGACGCCGGCGCGCCGGACAGGCCGGTCAATGAGCCATGCACAGTGCGGATCAGATCGGGGAGGGCGATCGCGCCTACCGGGTTTCGTCTCACATAGGCCGCCACGATTTCAGCGGAGCACGCCAGCAGGTCAGCGTCGGACAGGTCGTGGATCGTCGCGTCGTCTGCCATTGCGGGCGCTCCTCACTCAAAGACGCATCAACACCCCGCCCGGCCGTTCAGGACCGGCGGGTTTGATGCGCAACGCGCTCCGGCCGAGCCGGGTTCCGATTGATCGCCACGACATGATCGCTAACGAGGGCGCGCCAGTGCGCCGTAGCCAGCCGGGAGTAAGCCCATGAACGCCTCCACCCCTATCCGACCCGCCTTCTTCGGCGCGGACCTCGCCACGGCCGATCCCGCCATTGCCGAGGCTATCGCCCACGAACTGACGCGCCAGCGGAACCAGATCGAGCTGATCGCCTCGGAGAACATCGTTTCCCGCGCGGTGCTCGAAGCCCAGGGCTCGATCCTGACCAACAAGTACGCCGAGGGTTACCCGGGCAAGCGCTACTACGGCGGCTGCGAGTACATCGATGTGCTCGAAACCCTGGCCATCGAACGGGCCAAGCAACTGTTCGGCGCCGGCTTCGCCAACGTCCAGCCGCACTCGGGCGCCCAGGCCAACCAGGCGGTGTTCATGGCCCTGCTGCAGCCCGGTGACACCTTCATGGGCATGGACCTGGCGGCCGGCGGCCACCTGACCCACGGCAGCCCGGCCAACCAGTCCGGCAAGTGGTTCAAGCCAGTGGCCTACACGGTCCGCAAGGACACCCAGTTCATCGACTACGACAACGTCGCCGAGGTCGCCGAGCGCGAGAAGCCCAAGCTGATCATCGCCGGTGGGTCGGCCTATGGCCGGGCCATCGACTTCAAGCGCTTCCGCGAGA
>JACRBD010000106.1 GCA_016234625.1 Caulobacterales bacterium
CCTCGGTGGTCGCGGCGGCGGCGGCGCGGGCGGTGTCCTCGACCAGGCGGCCGGAGTTGGTCGACTCTTCCTCGACCCGCAGCAGGGTGTCGCGGGCCTCGCTCCAGCGGGCGAACATCACCGCCCCCTGGACGGCGCGGATCTCGGCCGACAGCTTCTTGTAGCGCTCCGCCTGGCGGGCTTCGCGACGCAGGCGGGCCAGCGAGGTGTCCAGCTCGCGGATGACGTCGTCCAGCCGGCTGAGGTTGGTCTCGGCCGCCCGCAGCCGCAGCTCGGCCTCGTGCCGACGGGTGTGCAGGCCGGAAACGCCACCGGCCTCTTCCAGGATGCGGCGGCGGTTCTGCGGCTTGGCGGCGATCAGCTCGCTGATCTGGCCCTGACGGACCAGGGCCGGGGAGTTGGCCCCGGTCGAGGCGTCGGCGAACAGCAGCTGCACGTCGCGGGCCCGCACCTCGCGGCCGTTGACCCGATAGGTCGAGCCCTCGCCCCGGTCGATGCGGCGGACCACCTCGATGACGGCATGCTGGTTGAACTGCGCCGGCGCCGTGTGATCGGCGTTGTCGATGGTCAGGGTGACTTCGGCGTGGTTGCGGGCGGGCCGCGCCCCCGCGCCGTTGAAGATCACCTCGTCCATGCTGTCGGCCCGCATGGCCTTGACGGAGTTGGCCCCCATCACCCAGCGCAGGGCTTCCAGCAGGTTCGACTTGCCGCAGCCGTTCGGCCCCACGATGCCCGTGAGTCCGGGCTCGATCCGGAACTCGGTCGGATCGACGAAGGACTTGAACCCGGAAAGGCGGAGCCTCTGGAAGTGCACGGCGCGTGTGGGCCTTCCCTGCCTACTTCTTCGCCGCCAGGGCCTTGGCGTAGGCGGCGTCGATCTCGGCCATCGACAGTTCGCCCTTGTCGTACTTGTCGGTCCCGAAGAAGAAGGTCGGGGTGCCTTCGATGTTGGCGTCCTTGGCGTACTTCTGCCAGCGGGCGTTGAAGGCCTCGAAGGCCTTTTCGTCGCTGACGCACTTGTTGAACTGGTCTTCGTTCATGCCGGCGGTCTGGGCGATGCGCAGCAGCGGGCCGCGGATGTCGCCGGTGGTGAAGATCTCGTCCTGGGCATGGAACACCGCGTCGACCACGGTGAAATACTTGTCCTTGCCCGAGCAGCGGGCCAGCAGGGCGCCGGCGGCGGCCAGTTCCTGCGGCGCCGTGGCGAACTCGCGGAACACGTAATGGACCTTGCCGGTGTCGATGTACTTGGTCTTGAAGGCGGGGAAGACCTCCTTGTTCCACTTGGCGCAGTGGCTGCAGGCCAGCGAGGCGTATTCGATGACGGTCACCGGGGCGTCGGCCTTGCCCAGGCTCATGTCGTCGGCGGTGACGGCGCCGCCGCCGCCGCCACAGGCGGCCAGGGCGAGGGTGGCGATGGCCGCGGCGGCGGCGATGATGGAACGGCGATCAAGGCGCATAGCGGGATGTCCCCCAGAATGTCGAACGGTGATTAGAGCCCGATTCCACAGGCTTTAAGAAGGCGGCGTTTCTGCGGCGCAACAGCCCGCCCGTCAGGCCATTGTCAACCGCCACGACCGCGCAGGGTCTCGCGGCCCAGGCGGATGAGGGCCTCGCGCAGGGGGCCGTCAGGCTGGTCGGCGAGACCTTCGGCCAGGGCCTGTTCGGCGGCGGCGTCCAGCGGCCCGCGCGGACGGCGGCGGGGGGCGGCCCGGCCGGGCCTGGGGCGGACGGCGCCCTGGATGATGCGCAGCTTGCCGACGGTCCCTTCGCCCAGAATCATCGACACCCGCGCCAGGATCTCCGGCGCCTGGTGCTGGACGATGGCCGCGGCCGGGCCGGCGACCCGCAACTCCAGCACGCCGGGCGCATTGCCGCGGGCCTTGGTCAGCTTCAGCGGCTCGGTGTGCCGGGCGAGGGTCTCGCCGACGATTTCCGCCCACTTGGCCTGCAGCTGGCCTGGCCCCTGGCCGAACCGCTCCTCGAGCGCCCTGAGCACCGGGCCAAGCGCGCGACCGGCCGGCGGCGCGGCCCTGGGCATCGGCTTGCTCCGCCGCCGCGAGAGGATCTCGGCGGTCTCTTGCGCGGTGGGCAGGGGGCGGCGGGGCGGCATGTGTACATCTAAGCCCGTCCCCCTGGAGGGGGGAAGGGTTGGGATGGGGGTGGTGAAGGTTCGGCCAGTAAGAATGACGTCATGGTGAGCAGCGGTCGAAGACCGCGTGTCGAACCACGCAAGCTGCTCGTGCGTCCTTCGACCCGGCCCTGCGGGCCTGCTCAGGATGACGAGTTGAGTGGGTCGCTCAACGACGTCCACCCCCATCCCCGGCCCTTCCCCCCTCCAGGGGGAAGGGGGTATCGATCATCACAGATGACCACCTCCGCCCTCCGCGCAGCCCTGCTCGCATGGTACGACGCCAACGCCCGCGACCTGCCGTGGCGCGCCAGGCCGGGCGCGGCGGAGCGGGCCGATCCTTACCGGGTGTGGCTGTCCGAAGTGATGCTGCAGC
>JACRBD010000108.1 GCA_016234625.1 Caulobacterales bacterium
GCCTGTCCCCCCTTTATCGCTAATGCTTGTCGGTCAGGCTGGCCAGCCAGTCCATCAGGGCCAGCAGCACGCCGGAGACGACGAACGCCAGGTGGATGACCACCAGCCAGAGCATCCGCGTCTGGTCGATCGGCACATCGGCCTCGGTGGCCTGCAGGAAGGCTTTCAGCAGGGCGATGGCCGAGATGGCCACGATCGAGGCCACCAGCTTCATCTTCAGGCCGGAGAAGTCGACCGTGCCCATCCAGCTGGGCCGGTCGACCTGGTCGCCGATGTCCATCTTGGAGACGAAGTTCTCGTAGCCCGAGAAGATCACGATCAGCACCAGATTGCCGGCCAGCGACAGGTCGATCAGCGACAGGGCCAGCAGGATCGCGTCCTCGGCCTTGGCGTGGCCCGAGACCATCACCGGGAAGGCGTGCAGCAGCTCCTGGCCGAAGATCACGATCAGGGCGCCCAGCGCCAGGACCAGGCCCAGATACATCGGGGCCATCAGCCAGCGGGAGGCGAACAGGCCCCGTTCCAGAATGCGTTCGATCGTCGGTTTGTCGGACATGCCGCCTCCTTGCGAACGTCCTACCTAGTGGTCCCGGCGGCGGGCGCAAGGCTTCCGCGCCAGCCGAAGGCCAGGCCGGTCACAACCGGGCAGGCTTCCAGCCGTCGGGCGAGAGCCTCGGCCTTGTGATCACCGGCGTCGTCGATCTCCAGCCGGATAGCCAGGCCCCCGTCGGCGGGTTCCGCCTCGATGCGGCGCAGGCGCGCCTGCTGCACGGTGACGACGTTCAGCACCCGGACCAGGGCGTCCGGCTCGTCCGCGGCGCCGACCAGGAACAGCCGCCGTTTGTAATTGGGGACAGTCACTCATTTCACTCCGCGAAATGAGTGACTGTCCCCAATTACACCAATTACACCCCACAGGTGCTCGACCCGCGAGGAGCGCACGCCCGGGCGCTCGGCGAGGCGGTCGGCCAGACTGACGGCGCCGGCCTCGTCCAGGCGGCGGACGCGCAGCACCCCCTCGACCAGCCGGCCGACGGTGGAGATGGACAGGGTGCAGACCTCGGCCGAACTGGCGGCCAGGCTCAGGCGGGCGGCGTCCAGCGCCTGGGCCACGTCATCGGCTGTGAACCGCAGCACGTGGCGGGCGTCGGGATTGTCGGAGAGATCGAGAGAGCTTGAGAGGGGCATGATGGTGGTCCTTGGCTGAAAGGAACCGGCCGACCGCACAACAAAAACCCCGCTGCCGTTTCCGGAGCGGGGCTTTTTGATCTTGCGATCTGCCGGCGATGTCAGGTCGCGCGGCAAAGCTCCGGTCCGGAAGGATCGGTGATAATTTTGCTGGTCATCGACATGAGCGCGCGGGCCGTCATCGCCCCGGCGGGGGCGGTCTGGCGGCCGGCGATGGTGAGGCGGATGCTCATGTCGGGGGGAGGGATAGCACGTAAATGGGGACAGTCACTCTTTTCGCGCCGCGAAAAGAGTGACTGTCCCCATTTACTACCCCCGCAACCTTCCGCCCGCCTTCTCCGCCGCCGCGACGATCCGGGCCGACAGGGCCTCTATCTCGGCGTCGGTGAGCGTCTTCTCGCGGGGCTGGATGGCGACTTCCAGGGCGATCGACTTGTGGCCGTCCGGCACGCCGGCGCCCTGGTAGACGTCGAACACCCGCGCCGAGGCGATCAGCGCCTTGTCGGCGCCGGCCACGGCCTTCGCCAGGTCGCCGGCCGGCCTGGCCGCGTCCACCAGGAAGGCGAAGTCGCGGCCGAGCGGCATCAGGGCGGGCAGGTCGGCGGCGGGCCGCGTCTTGCCCTTCCGCTTGGGCTCGGGAATGGCCTCGACCCAGATCTCGAAGCCGTAGACCGGCCCGTCGACGTCGAGCGCCTTGAGCACGGCCGGATGCAGCTCGCCGAACTCGGCCAGCACCGCCTTGGGCCCCAGCTGCAGCCGGGCCGAGCGGCCGGGATGCCACCAGGACGAGGCGGCGCCCTGGGCGGTCTGCAGCGACGCGACGGGCGCGCCCAGCTCTTCCAGCAGGGCCAGCAGGTCGGCCTTGAGGGTGAACAGGTCGTCCTGTGGGCGCTTGTCCCAGCCGCGCGGGGCGTGCGGGGCCAGCACGGCGGCGATGGCCAGCCGCTGGTCCTGCGGCTGGTCGCCGCCGAACACCGGCCCGACCTCGAACAACGCCACGTCCGGGAAGCCCCGGCGGGCGTTGCGGCCGGCGGCCTCGATCAGGTTTGGCAGCACCGAGGGCCGCATGGTGTCGATGTCGGCCGACATCGGGTTGGCCAGCACCAGCGCGTCCGCGCCGCCGCCGAACATCCGGGCGATGGCGTTGCGGGTGAACGACCAGGTGATCGCCTCGTTGTAGCCGGCCGCCGCCAGGGCCCGGCGGGCAGTGCGGGCGCGGTCCTGGCGGACGGTCAGCACGCCGCCGGCCGGGCGGGGCGTTTCGGGCAGCGGCGTGGCCGGCAGGGCGTCGTAGCCGGCGATGCGGGCGATCTCCTCGACCAGATCGGCCTTGCCCTCGACGTCCCGGCGCCAGGTGGGCGGGGTGACTTGCCAGGGATTTCCGGATGTCTCGATCCGGAAGCCGAGTTTCTCCAGGATTTCGGCCGATTTCTCCGGCGGAATCTCAAGGCCCGCCAGCTGCTTCACATAGGCCGGATCGAAGGCGACCGGAGCCGGCGCGGTCAGGCTTTCGCCGGCCACCACCACCTCGGACGGCTCGCCGCCGCAGAGCTCGAGGATCAGCGTCGTCGCCAGCTCCAGCCCGCCGACCAGGAAGTGGGTGTCGACCCCGCGGGCGAAGCGGTACTGGGCGTCCGACGTGATCCCCGCCACGCGGCCGGTCTGGGCCGTGCGGATCGGATCGAACCAGGCGCTTTCGAGGAAGACGTCGGTCGTGTCGTCCGAACAGCCAGTGCTCTCGCCGCCCATGACGCCGCCGATGCCCACCGGCCGTTCGCCGTCGGCGTCGGAGATGACGCTCATGTCCGGAGTCAGCTCGTAGGTCTTGCCGTCGAGCGCGATCAGGTGCTCGTCGCCGTTCAGGCCATGGCGGCCCAGCCGGGCGATGATCCGCGTCCCGACCAGCTTGGCCGCGTCATAGACGTGCAGCGGCCGGGCCCGGTCGTGGGTGATCAGGTTGGTGATATCGACCAGGGTGTTGATCGGCCGCAGGCCGATGGCCTTCAGCCGCGCCTGCAGCCAGGCGGGGGATGGGCCGTTCTTCACACCGCGGATGAAGCGGCCGGAGAACTGGCGGCAGGCCTCGCCGTCGACGCTGACCATGATGGGCGAGGCGAACCGGCCGGGAACCGGGGTCGCCGACAGGTCGCGCAGCTTGCCCAGCCCTGCGGCCGAGAGGTCGCGGGCGATGCCGGCGACGCCCAGCCAGTCAGGCCGGTTGGGGGTGACCTCGAAGTCGATGACCGACTCCAGGCCCAGCGCGGTCGCGGCTGGGGCGCCCACGGGGAGATCGTCCGACAGTTCGAGGATACCGTCGGACTCCTCGGCGGTCTCCATCTCGGCGGCCGAACAGAGCATGCCGTTGCTGACCACGCCGCGAACCGGCTTCTCGACCAGGGTCACGCCCAGGCCCGGCACATAGCTGCCGATCGGGGCGTAGATGGTCGTCAGGCCGGCCCGGGCGTTGGGCGCGCCGCAGACGATTTCCTTGCGGCCATCGACGGTGTCGACCTGACAGACCCGCAGGCGGTCGGCGTTGGGGTGCTGCACAGCCTCAACGATCCTGGCCACCGTGAACGGAGCCAGTTTCGTCGCCGGGTCGATGACGTGCTCGACTTCGAGACCGGCCATGGTCATGGCCTCCACCACCCTGGCGGTGGTGGCGTCGGTATCGAGGTGGTCCTTGAGCCAGGAAAGGGTGAACTTCATGGCGCGGTCTTCAGCGCCAGGATTTGCTGCAGGAAGGCTTCGGGGCCGGTGAAGCCGGTGGCGAAGAACGAGCACCCGATGAACTGGCAGCTGCGGAACGGGATCGCGCCGACCACGCCGGAGGTCGAGGCCGTGCGCCAGACCAGCCGTCCGATGTCGCCGCCGTTGTAGCCGAAATCGGTGGCGTCGAAATTGACTCCGCCCAGCACCGCGACCACCGCCGGCCCCTCGAGCCGGCAGTCGGTGAAGGTGCGGTTCTCGATGATGGTCTGGCCGGAGCGCACCACCTCGCGATACAGCTCGAACAGCGACAGGGCCTCGCCCTTGAACGCGGTCGCCGACAGGTCCTTGGCCGGCGCCCAGGGCGTTTTTTGGAGGTCAGACATCAGCTCAGTCCTGTCGCGGGGTTGGGGGCGGCGAAGGCCGAGAAGCCATAGTGGCTCAGCCAGCGCGTATCGCTTTCAAACATGTCTCGCAGGTCGGGCATGCCGTACTTCAGCATCCCCAGGCGGTCGATGCCGAGGCCGAAGGCGAAGCCCTGGTAGACGTCGGGGTCGATGCCGCACTGGCGCAGCACGTTGGGATGGACCATCCCGCAGCCGAGGATCTCCAGCCAGTCGTCGCCCGTGCCGATCTTCACCTCGCCGCCGGAGCGGTCGCAGCCGATGTCCATCTCGGCGCTGGGCTCGGTGAAGGGGAAGTGGTGCGGCCGGAACCGGCTGACCACGCCCGCGACCTCGAAGAAGCGGGCGATGAAGGTCTCCAGGGTCCATTTCAGGTGGCCCATGTGGATGCCCTTGTCGATCACCAGGCCTTCCATCTGGTGGAACATCGGGGTGTGGGTCGCGTCGCTGTCGCAGCGATAGGTGCGGCCGGGCACGATGATCCGGATCGGCGGCTCGATGGCCCCGGCGATCCACGGCGCGGCCGGCGGCTGGTTGGTCCGCTGCATGGCCCGCACCTGCACCGGGCTGGTGTGGGTGCGTAGCAGCTTGCGCACGCCATCCAGTCCCGGATTGAAGAAGAAGGTGTCGTGCATCTCCCGCGCCGGGTGCTTCTCGGGGAAGTTCAG
This sequence comes from Caulobacterales bacterium, assembly GCA_016234625.1. Classification (GTDB taxonomy): domain Bacteria; phylum Pseudomonadota; class Alphaproteobacteria; order Caulobacterales; family Caulobacteraceae; genus Caulobacter. The sequence goes on from JACRBD010000108.1 coordinate 4,970, forward strand.
GGCGGTGAAGTTGTGGAAGTCGTCCTCGATGTCCGGGCCTTCGGCGACCTGGAAGCCCATCTCGGCGAAGATGGTCGTCATCTCCTCCATCACCTGCATGGTCGGATGCACCGAGCCCTTGCGGCGGGGCGGGGCGGGCAGGGTCAGGTCGAGGGTTTCGGCGGCCAGGCGGGCGTCGAGCTCGGCGGCCTCCAGGGCCGCCTTGCGGTCGGCCAGCAGGGCGGCCACGCGGTCGCGCAGGCCATTGATCGCTGGCCCGGCCTCGCGGCGCTCGTCGGGGCTCATGGAGCCCAGGGTCTTGAGCAGGCCGGAGATCGAGCCGGACTTGCCCAGGGCGGCGACGCGGATCGCCTCGATGGCGGCGGCGTCGGCCGCCCCGGCGATACTGGCCGAAAGTTCGGCTTCTAACGTGGTGAGATCGGTCATGAGAGGCTGTGGTCTAGAGCATTCGGGATGGGGGCGAAATGGGGGGGCTGAACCAGTTTGCGTCCTTCGACACGGCCCTTCGGGCCTGCTCAGGATGACGTGCATCTGTATTCGTCATGCTGAGCAGCGCTCGAAGAGCGCGTGTCGAAGCACGCACGGCAGACAAAAGGCCCCCCGGCTCACACCGGAGGGCCTTTCAAGTTCCAGGGACTTATCGTCCCGCAACCTCAAGCCAGCGCGGCGCGAACCTTGTCGGCGATGGCCTTGAACGCGGTCGGGTCCTGGCCGGCGATGTCCGCAAGAACCTTGCGGTCGATCTCGACCCCGGCCTGATCAAGGCCGTGGATAAACTGCGAGTAGGTGAAGCCTTCCAGACGCGCCGCGGCGTTGATGCGCTGGATCCACAGGCTGCGGAAGCTGCGCTTGCGGACCTTGCGGTCGCGGTAGGCGTACTGGCCGGCCTTGTCGACAGCGGCCTTGGCCGTACGGATGGTGTTCTTGCGACGGCCATAGAAACCCTTGGCCTGTTCAAGAACCTTTTTGTGCTTGGCGTGGGCGGTGACGCCCCGTTTTACGCGAGCCATTTCTCAGCGCTCCTTCTTACAGGCCGTAGGGCAGATAGGACTTGATCGTCTTCGAATCCGAAGCGCTCATGACCTTCGTGCCGCGCTGCTGGCGGATGTACTTGCCGTTGTGGCTGATCAGGCGGTGGCGCTTGCCGGCGACGCCGGCCTTCAGCTTGCCGGTGGCCGTGATCTTGAAGCGCTTCTTGGCGCCAGACTTGGTCTTCAGTTTGGGCATTTTGCTCAGGGCCGAAGCCCTGTCCTCTTAGAGACGCAATAGAACCGCCAAGGCATGCCGTTGGCCTGGCGGTTCAGGAAGGCGGGGCTAATACGTGAAAGGGGGCGGGAGAGCAAGAGTGCAGGGACTCCTCTCGTTCATCATCAAACCCGTCATGGCCCGACTTGTTCGGGCCACCCAAGAACACCGACCAAACAGATTGACCGCGACCGTCCCGGATCCTTCGGAGAGACCGCCTGCTTGGGTGGCCCGGACGAGCCGGGCCATGACGGCGTGTGATGTCACGCCGACCGCCGCACCGCCTTGCTCACCCGCCAGGCCATGAACAGCGCCGGCGCGCACAGGCCGGCCGCCACGGCGAAGGGCGCGCTGGGGCCGACCAGGACGAACAGCGGCGCGGCCATCAGCGGGCCGATGATCCGCGCCAGGGCGCCGGCGGCGGTGTTGAGGCCCATCATCTCCCCCTGCCGCTCGGGCGACGAGGATTTGGAAATTATCGCCCCGATGTTGGGGAAGGCCAGCGAATTGCCCAGGGCCACGACCATCATGGCGACCACCGCCAGCGGCCAGACATGCACCAGCGGCTGAACCCCGAAGCCGACCATGATCAGCGTCAGGCCGATCATCACCGTGGTGGTCTCGCCGATGCGGCGGGCCAGCCAGCCGGTCAGCAGGCCCTGGGCGAAGACGGCGGTGACGGCGATTGCGAGGAAGCAGAAACCGATCTCCTTCTTGCCCCAGCCGAACTCGGCGTGGGCCCACAGGCCGAAGGTCGCCTCCATCCCCGCGAAGCCGGCCATGGCGATCAGGGTCACGATCAGGGTGCGCCAGATCACCGGATGGGCCACGGCGTCCTTCAGGCCGTCAAGCCGGCCCCGGCGGGGGGCGTCCTGGTGCGCGTGCCGGGTCTCGCGCACGAACAGGGTGATGCCGATCCCTGCGGCCAGGGCCAGGCAGGCGGCGAACAGCAGGGGCGGGCGGAAGCCGATCGTGCCCAGGCTCTCGTCCCCCAGCAGCCCGCCGATCGACGGCCCGGTCAGGAAGCCCAGGCTGAACGCCGCGCCCATCAGCCCCAGCTGTCCGGCCCGGCGATCCGGCGGGGTCACGTCGGCCATGTAGCCCTGGATGGTCGAGATGTTGCCGGTCAGCACCCCGCCGGCCAGCCGAATGGCGCAGGCGACCCACAGGTTCGGCGCGAAGGCCAGCATCACATAGGTCAGGGCGTTGCCGAAGATGGTGATCATCAGCACCGGCCGCCGCCCGATCCGGTCCGACAGCCGGCCCCACAAGGGCTCGGCGAAGAAGTTGCCCACCGAATAGGCCGCGAACAGCACGAACACCTGCCAGTCCGGCGCCCCGAACGACTTGGCGTAGAACGGCAGCAGCGGAATGATCACTCCGAACCCGGCGATGTTCACGAACACCACCGCCAACAGGACGTAGAGCGCCTTGCGGTCGGAGGGCGCCGAAACGGCGGGGGATGTCGGTTCGGCGGCCATCAGGGGCGTGGGTCTACGCCCGTTCCGCCCGCCGGCAAAGCACGACGGGGACACGTACCGGCTTCGCCGGAACATGTCCCCTCGCGGAATGCGCCTGTTTCCGCCCCAGGCGCATCGACGCCGCGACGGCGTTGTGGGTCCCGTCAGTCCGCCGGTTCGACAGGCGGCGCGAGGTACGAGGACTGTCGATAGGCGGCGACCATCTCGGGCGTCGGCATGTAGATCCGCAGGGTCAGCTTGAAATCGCCGCTCGCCGGGGAGGGCAGCCAGTTGCGATCGCGCGCGCCGCCCGGGGCGGTGGGCTGCACATAGATGTCGACCGAGCCGTCGGCATTGCGGATCAGATCGTCCCGGCTGCCCAGGGCATAGCGATTGAGCGGGTTGTCAATGAACTGGAAACGGCGGGCGTCGTAGAGCGTCAGGGACCAGAAGCCCAGGGCGTCGGTCCGGGGAATGTCACCCGCCTTGAAATGCAGCCGATAGGTCCGACCGCCGCGCAGCGCCTGCCCGTCCGCGCCGAAGAAGTTGTTGAAATACAGCGCCTCCTCGGGGTCGTTGCCCATCAGACCGACCAGGGCGTTGCCGGCGCGCGTCGGGTAGTCGAAGTCGTTGGCCAGCGCGGCCCGGTTCGCCGTCCAGCCGGTGGCGGTTGGCGTCCCGCGTGTCCGCCGGATCAGGTCGATGACCTTCGGCCCCTCCATCTCGGCGCGCAGGATGCCGGCCCTGGTGGCCGGATCGAGTCTGGCGGGATCGAACGGCTTGCCGGGAACCAGGCCGATGCGCCGCATCATCGCCAGCATGCCCACCTGTTTGGCGGGCGGCGGGTTCTCGGCCATCAGGTCGGCGACCAGCCGGAAATAGGCGAAGTCTCCCTCATGGCGCGTTCGCGCCCGGACGGCGGGCGCCGGCGGCGGCGTCCCCGACGGTCCGTCCTTCCAGTCCGCCAGAGCGGTCAGCGACATCGCATCCTGGTAGCGGCGAACGGCGGCCAGGTCGGCTTCGCCGTGGACCGCGATCCGGATGGCGATCGAGGTCAGGTTTGTCGGCATCCGGGCGACGGCCAGGCCCGGCGGCAGGTCGCCCTGCCAGCCCGGACCGACGAAGGCGATGTCGAGCGCCCGACCGCCGTTCACCCGCGTCGAATAGAGGTACGGCTGGTTCTCGATGTAGGCGTCCGTCACCTGGACGGAGACATAGCGATCACGGATGTCGGGCATCCGCAGGATGATCGGGCCTGCTCTCAGATCGAGCGCCACCCCGGTGTAGACCGTGTCGTTGTTGGGGCTGTAGGGCAGGTCGCCCTGCGCCGTGGCGAGGCGGATCATGTGACCCAGCCGGTTGATCGGCGCCGCCGGCTCGATTCCCGCGGGCGCGGTCATCTTTTCGCGCCGGAGCCGCTCCCGCTCGGTGATGATCAGCGGAAACGCGAAGACATAGGCCTGCAGCGCATAGGCGTAGGCCAGTTCTTCCCGCGCGGCCGCGTCCTGGGCCTCGGCGTCCCGGGGCGCGAGGGTCGGGGTCGCGGTCGGTTCGCTCGAGGTCGCGGCGAGCGGCGCGGCCAGCGCCACGCCCAGTAGCAGCGCGACCCGCCAGGCGCGACGCCGGGCGCGACCGGATTGATCTGAATCGAAGGTCATGAGGCTGGTCCCTGTGAGTTCGAAAGTGTGCGTCAGTCGCCATGAGCTTGACCTTGACGTTGCTGGTCTGCTTGACTTTTTACGCCAAACGTCCGGCGAGACCCCTTGATGCGACTCCGTTCCCTCAGCGCCGCGCTCGACGCCGTTGTCGATCTGGTGGTCGAACTGGGCGGCGATCCGGCGCCCCTGCGCTCAGCGGTGGCGCGGCAGGGCCGGCGGTCGGACGAGGCCGCCTTTGTGCCCCACGCCTTCCAGGTCGCCCTTGGGCTCGGCGCCGTGCTCACGGGACGCGAGGATTTCGGGCTGGCGCTCGCCCGCCGGCGCACGCTGGAGACCTTCGGCGAGTTCGGTTCGCTGCTCCGCAACGCCGCCAGCGTCGGCGAGGCGGTCGGACAGCTTCTCCAGCTGCTGCCCTATATCCAGAACGGCGGAGTCCGGGCGCATATCGAACGCAATGGTCCGGAAGCGATCCTGATCGGCCAGGTGGTGCTGTCGGGCCCGCCGGCGTTGGACCAGCAACTCGACCACCTCGCGGCCGCGGCCGTGGGTCTGTTGAGGTGCCTGGCGGGGCCGGACTGGACGCCGGACGCCGTCTATCTGACCCGGCGAAAGCCGCGGTCGGTCACCGCGCACGAAGCCTTTTTCGGCGCTCCGGTCCTGTTCGGACAGGAGACGACGGCTGTCGTGTTTCAGGCGGGCCTTCTCGACCTCCCGGTGGCGCGCGCCAATCTGGAACTCAACCGGATCCTTTACGCCCGGCTGTCAGAGCGGACCCGCTCCGTCGCCGGCGGCCTGACCGACCGGGTCCGTGACCGGATCTGGCGCGGCCTGGGCGACCGGTGGAAGGGAGAACCTGGTGTCGCCGCGGACCTGGGCATACCGCTTCGGACCCTGCAACGCCGACTTGCCGGGGAGGGGAGGTCTTTCCGGAGCCTGATGGAGGAGACGCGGCTCGAACTCGCCCAGCGTCTCATGAGGCACTCCGACCTCCCGTTGTCCGAAATAGCGATGGTGCTGGGCTACGCGGAGCCGGCGGTGTTCACCCGCTTTTTCAGGCGTTGCACCGGTCGAACACCAAGGGACTGGCGAAAAGCGGCGACCGGTACTTTTCAGATGGATCAACAACCGTCCTGAGCGGGATCGTTCGCTCGCCAACTGCGGAACAACAAGGCGATTGTCGACAGAGTGCGAGCACCCCCGGGCAGTCCGGCTCACCCCGGCGGGTTGTGCTTCTCCAGGAAGGCCACGACGGCCTCGAGCATCCGCAGGCGCGTCGCGCCGCGCGACAGCCAGTGGTCCTCGCCGGGCAGGGTGACGAACTCCACCGGCTTGCCGGCCCGGCGCAGCGCCTTGGCCATCACCTCGCTCTGCTCGTAGCGCACGACAGTGTCGTCCAGACCGTGCACCAGCAGGATCGGGATGGTCACTCGATCGGCGAAGGCAGCTGGCGACAGGGCCGTCAGCTGCGGATCATTGCGGCCCTCCACGCCCATGAACCGTGACCAGTACCGGGTCGTCGAGGTGCGGCCGTAGTCGGGCTGACCGGCCAGCATGCGCTTGAGGTCCGAGACGCCCGCGACGGCCGCCGCGCAGCGATAGACGCCGGTGTCCAGCGTCGCCCCGGCCAGCGCCGCGTAGCCGCCGTAGCTGGCCCCGACGATGCAGACGCGGGCGGGGTCGATGGTTCCCTGGGTGGCCAGGTAACGCACGCCGTCCGACAGGTCGGTCTGCATCTTGCGGCCCCACTGACCGTAACCGGCTTCGCGGAAGCTACGCCCAAAGCCGTCCGACCCGCGGAAGTTCGGCTGCAGCACGGCATAGCCACGCGACGCCAGCGCCTGGGCCCACCAGTCGAAGCCCGGCGTATCGCGGCTGGCCGGGCCGCCGTGCGGCAGGACGACCAGCGGCAGACCCTTGGGATCGCGGCCGGGCGGCAGGGTCAGGTAGCCGGTGATGGCCAGGCCGTCGGCGGCCTTGTAGGTCACGCTCCGGACCTCGGCGACGTCGCCAGCCTTGATGCCCGCATAGACATCGCCCAGCCATTCGGCCTTCTTCGCGTCGAGGTCGAGGAACAGGTAGCCCGGGCCGAGGGTCTTGCGTTCGACCAGCACGATCAGCTGGCGCCAGTTGTCAGACCAGGAGACCAGCCTCGCCGGCGCGCCCGGGAAGGAGAGCTGCACCGACCGCCAGGCCGCGTCGGCCCGCGGATCGAAGAAGCTGTACTTGAAGTCGTCCCCGACCAGCACGCCGGTCCCGACCAGCGCCCGGCTGACCGGGTCGTGGAACACGCGGTCGAAATCATTGACCCCCACGTCGCGGGGCGCGCCGCCGTCCAGAGGATATTCCCGAAGCAGGCTGCGCCCATCGTCATCGACATCGCCGACCAGCAGGCTCTTTCCGTCCCGGCCGAGGCCGAGAAGGTTCGGGCTGTCGATCGGCCGTACGGCGGTGGCGATGACCGGCCAGTCCTTGCCGTTGCGGAGACGCAGGGTCCAGCGGCCGCTGCGCTGGTCATATTCCGACTGGGCCAGGGCGCCGCCCGCGGCATCGACCGCCCAGTCGTCGGTATCGTCCAGGCCCGGCGCCAGCAGGGTTCCGTGGCCGTCGCGCAGGCGGATCTGGTACAGCGACAGCCGGCCCCGGTTGTCGACGACATCGACCCCCTCGACGATGGCGTACAGATCTCCGTCGATTGTGCGGATGCGCGGCGTTCCATAGACGCTCGTCATCGCCCCGGGCGCGTCCTCCATCAGGCCCCGCTGGGCGCCGGTCGCCAGGTCGTAGACCGCGGCCAGCCAGAATTCCCGGCTGGGTCCGCTGAAATCCATCGGCTTGGCGGTCTGGGACACCGTGTAGATCAGGTGGCTCACGCCGGCCCAGCGGATGTCCCGCAGCTTCCGGTCGCCGGCCGCGATGCGGGCGACAACGGCGCCGTCGGCGATGCGGCGGACGA
>JACRBD010000004.1 GCA_016234625.1 Caulobacterales bacterium
CGCCAGCCGCGCGCGCATGGCCTGGCGGTGCGGTTTGATCTTCGGTCGCTCGCAGATCAGGGTCACGTCGACATTGACGATCCGGCCGCCCCTGGCCGTGACCAGCGCGGCGGCGTGTTGCAGGAACAGGTCCGAAGACGCGCCCTTCCACTGCGGGTCGGTCGGCGAGAAATGGTCGCCGATGTCGCCCTCGCCGATGGCCCCCAAGATCGCGTCGGTCAGGGCGTGCAGGCCGGCGTCGGCGTCGGAGTGGCCGACCAGGGTCTGGTCATGATCGATCCGCACGCCGCACAGCCAGACCGCCTCGCCGGGTCCCCAGCGGTGGGCGTCGAAGCCCTGGCCGATCCGCGTCACCCGGGCCGCGCCCGCCAGCCGTTCGGCCATCTCGAAGTCCTCGGGATACGTCAGTTTCAGCAGCATGGGATCGCCCGGCGCGATGGCCACCCGTCCGCCGTGGGCCTCGACCACCTGGGCGTCATCGGTGGGCTCCCCGCCATTCCACGCCGCGTAGGCCGCCAGCAGTCGGTCGCGGCGGAACGCCTGCGGGGTCTGGGCCCGCCAGAGGCCCTCGCGGGGCGTGGTGGTCAGGCCGGCGGGGCCGTCGCGCTTGAGGGTGTCGGCGACGGGCAGGGCGGGGATCGCCCCGTCCGCGTCGATCAGGGCGACCAGCAGGCCGCGTACATGGGCGCTGGTGACGAAGGGCCGGGCGGCGTCATGCACCAGCACCGGTTCGTCGGCCGGGCCGCCGATGGCGTTCAGGCCCGCCTGCACCGAGGCCGCCCGGGTCGCGCCGCCGCGCACGGTGGTCCAGCCGGTCAGGCCGGCCAGGGCGTCCGCGGCCAGGGTTTCGCCGGCCTCGGCGACAACCACGACCATCTCCCGCGCCCCGGCCTGCAGCAGGGCTTCCACCGACCAGCGCAGCGCCGGCTTGCCGGCCACGACCCGCCATTGTTTGGCCAGGCCCGGACCGGCCCGGGTTCCGCCGCCGGCGGCGACGATGACGGCTGAAAAACTCATGGACCTCTGTCTAGGGCCGGGCGGCGGCAACTCCAACCTTTACTGCGCTGCACAATATGCCTAAAAAGGCAGCGTTCGGGGTGATTACAGAATGAGCACAACGCTCACAGTCGGAGATGTGGAAGTGCCCGGGCGCGTGTGGATCGCGCCAATGACTGGCATTTCCGACCTTCCCTTCCGCAGCGCCGCCGGGCGGCTTGGAGCGGCCTACGCGGCGACGGAGATGGTCGCCTGCGCCGAATTCGCGCGCCATCGGCCTGACGTGGTTCGCCGCGCCGCCATCGGCGATGGCCATCCCCTGATGGTGGTCCAGCTGGTCGGCCGCGAGACCCGCTGGATCGCCGAGGGCGCCCGCCTGGCCGAGCAGGCCGGGGCCCACATCATCGACCTCAACTTCGGCTGCCCGGCCCGCGAGGTCACCGGGGTGCAGTCCGGTTCGGCCCTGATGCGCGATCTCGACCTGGCCGAATCGCTGGTCGCCGCCGCTGTCGAGGCGGTCAGCGTGCCGGTGACGGTGAAGATGCGCCTGGGCTGGGACGACGCCAGCCGCAACGCGCCGGAATTCGCCCGCCGGGCCGAGGCCGTCGGCGCCCGCGCCCTGACCGTGCACGGCCGCACCCGCTGCCAGTTCTACAAGGGCGCCGCCGACTGGTCCGCCGTGCGGGCGGTCAAGGAGGCCGTTTCCGTGCCGGTGCTGGTCAACGGCGACATCGTCGATGGCGCGTCCGCCGCCCGGGCGCTGGAACAGTCCGGCGCCGACGGCGTGATGGTCGGCCGCGGCGTGCTCGGCCGGCCGTGGATCGCCCGGGCCATCGAGGCGCAGCTACGGGGAGCGGCGGACGCCGAGCCGCCGATGACCGAGCGGCTGGACATCGTCCTGGACCATTTCCGCGACAGCATCGCCTTCTATGGCCAACGGCTGGGCCTGCGCACTTTCCGCAAGCACCTGGCCGCCTACATCGAGAACGCCACCACGCCCGCCGGCGCCGAGGATCGCCGCGAGGCCCGCGCGCGCCTGTGCCGGCTGGACGATCCGGCCGCCGTCGAGGCCGCCCTGGTCGCCCTGTGGACCGGCGCGCCCGAGAGGCTGGCCGCATGACCGGCCGCCCGTTCCCCCTGACCGGCCCGTCGGCCGACGCCCTGAAGGCCGCCGCCTTCGACCTCAGCCCCGAACCGGCTCTGCTAATCGGCAAGGACGGCGCCCTGGCCGCCGCCAACGAGGCCGCCGAGGCGCTGTTCGGTCAGGGCCTCGGCCTGCTGGCCCGTGGCCGGATCAGCGGCGTCCTGCCGGCGGCGTCGCCCCTGATGGCCCTGCTGACCCGGGCGGTCGACGAGGGTGTCCGGGTCCGCGAGCATGGCGTGGAGATCAGCCTGTTCGGCCATGCCGGGTTCGAGGCCGACTGCGCCGCCTCGCCGCTGGGCGACGGCGCGGTGCTGCTGACCCTGCATGTGCGTGGAGCCCTGGGCGCCGAGCGGTCCAATGACCCCGCCGGCCTGCGCTCGGTGGTCGGTCTGGGCCGCATGCTGGCTCATGAGATCAAGAACCCTCTGGCCGGTATCCGCGGCGCCGCCCAGCTGCTCAAGACCGGCGCGGCCGCCGAGGACCAGCCGCTGGCCCAGCTGATCGTCGATGAGACCGAGCGGATCCGCCGTCTCGTCGACCGCATGGAGGCCTTCTCCGACGACGCCCCGCCGGAGCGCGAGGCGGTCAACATCCACAGCGTGCTGGACCGGGTGCGGGCTCTGGTGGCCAACGGCGTGGCCGAGGACCTGGCGCTCAAGGAACGCTACGACCCCTCCCTGCCGCCGACCTGGGGCGACGAGGACCTGCTGATCCAGATATTCCTCAACCTGGTCAAGAACGCCGCCGAGGCCGCCCATATGCGCAGCGACGGGGCCGGGGAGATCACCATCTCCACCGCCTGGCGGCCCGGTGTCCGGGTGCGCGGCGCCGACGGCAATGTGCTCAAGGGCGCGCCCCTGGAGGTCAGGATCCAGGACAATGGCCCGGGCGTCTCGCCGCTGATGCGCGATCACCTGTTCCAGCCCTTCGTCACCTCCAAGTCCTTCGGGGCGGGCCTGGGCCTGGCGCTGGTCGCCAAGCTGGTCGCCGGCCACGGCGGCCTCATCGATTTCGAATCCGAGCCGGGCAGGACGGTCTTCCGCGTCCTGCTGCCGGTCGCGCCCACCGGGACCTCCGCATGAACCCCGCCACCAAAAAGATCCTCATCGCCGACGACGACAGCTCGATCCGGCTGGTCCTCAGCCAGGCCTTCACGCGCCTGGGTTACCAGGTCCGGGCCACGGGCAACGCCTCGACCCTGCTCAAATGGGTGCAGGAGGGGGAGGGGGATCTGATCCTCACCGACGTGATGATGCCGGACGAGAACGTGTTCAACGTCCTGCCGAAGATCCGCAAGGAACGGCCCAAGCTGCCGATCATCGTCATGAGCGCCCAGAACACCCTGCTGACGGCGGTCAACGCCGCCGACGCCGGGGCGTTCGAGTACCTCAGCAAGCCGTTCGACCTGGACGACGTCACCGCCGCCGCTCGCCGGGCCCTGTCGCGGCCGGTCGACAGCGAGGCGGCCAAGGCCCAGGCCCGGGCGATGAAGGACGAGCGCCTGCCGCTGATCGGCCGATCGGCCCCGATGCAGGAAGTCTATCGCACGGTCGCCCGGCTGGTCGGCGCCGACCTGAAGGTGCTGATCCTGGGCGAATCCGGCACCGGCAAGGAGCTGGTCGCCCGGGCGCTGCACGACCTGGGTCGTCGCCGCGACGGCAAGTTCGTGGTCATCAACCTGGCCGCCGTGCCCCGTGAACGGGTCGAGACCGAGCTGTTCGGGCGCGGGGAGGGGGACCTTGGCAAGCTGGTCGAGGCCGACGGCGGCACCCTCTTCCTCGACGAAATCGGCGACATGCCGCTGGACGCCCAGAGCCGCCTGCTGCGGGTCATCGACGGGGCCGAGCCGGCCCTCAACCCGCGCACGGGTCGGGCGCCGAATGTCCGCATCATCGCCGCCACCAACCGCGACCTGCGCGGACTGATCCAGCAGGGCCTGTTCCGCGAGGACCTGTTCTTCCGCCTCAACGAGGCGCCGGTGCGCCTGCCGCCGCTGCGCGACCGGGTCGAGGACATCCCCGATCTCGCCCGCTCCTTCCTGCTGCGCGCCGCCCGCGAGGGGCTGCCGTCCAAGACCATCGACCAGTCGGCGCTCGACCGGATGAAGACCCACGACTGGCCAGGCAACGTCCGCGAGCTGGAGAACCTGGTCCGCCGGGTCTGCGCCCTCTACGGCGAGGATCAGATCACGGCGCGGATCATCGAGCGCGAGCTGCAGGATCCGGCCCCGGTGGTCGGCGAGGGTGGCCCCCTGACCCTGTCGCAGCTGGTCGAGCGCCATCTGGCCAGCCAATTCGCCGACCAGCCCGACGGCGTGCCGGCGCCCGGCCTCTATGACCGGGTGCTGGAGGAGGTCGAACGGCCGCTGATTCAGCTGACCCTGGCGGCCACCCGGGGCAACCAGGTGCGGGCCGCCGAGATCCTTGGCCTCAACCGCAACACCCTGCGCAAGAAGATCCAGGACCTCGGGGTGAAGATGGCCCGCGGCAAGCGCTGACGCACTTCAGCAACAAGGCTGTTGCAGGAAGGGCGCAGTTGGCCCTAGGTTGTGCGGATGAGTTTGTCCGCGTCAGATCCCGCAGCGAGCGGCGACGCATCGCTTCCGGCGTGGCGGCGCCTGATCGAGTCCCGCTACGTCGTCGGCGGCGGCTACGCCATCGCCGCCCTGCTGACCATCACCGGAGCCCTGCTGGTCTCCAGTCCGCCGACCGTTGGCCCGATCGGGCCGGCGGTGCGGGTGATGCTGGTGGTGCTGGGTCTCAACCTGATCCTAATCCTCGGCCTCGCGACCCTGGTGGGGCGGCAGGTCTACCGGCTGCTGCGCGATCGCAACGTCGACGCCGGCGCGCGGCTGCACCTGCGCTTCATGGGCCTGTTCGGCCTGGCCGCCGTGGCCCCCGCGATCATCGTGGCCATCTTCTTCGGCGGGTTTGTGCTGACGGGGGTCGAGACCTGGTTCGGCGACAAGATCAGCACCCTGGTGGAGAACTCCGCCGAAACCGCCCGCTCGGTGGTCAAGGAGCAGAACCGGATCCTCGAGGAGAACGTCAACCTGGTGGCGGTGGCGCTCAACGACGCCGCCGGATCGGTGGGCAACACCCCGGTCGCCTACAGCCATTACCTGGGGCAGTACGCCTCGGGCGCCTTCGTGGCCGCCTACGTGCTGGACCACGATGGACGCATCCTGGCCCGGGCCGAGAAGGCCAATGCGCCGGAGTTTGTCATGCCGCCGGCGTCCAGTTTCAGTGTGGCCGACGAAGGGCTGATCTCGGCGGAGACCTTCGAGTCGGAGGATGTCATCCGCGGCCTGTCGAAGCTGTCATCCTACGCCGACGGCTATCTGTACGTGGTGCGGCCGGTCGGCAGCGGGATCATCAGCCAGCTGCGCGAGGCGGAGGGCGCCCTGGTGGCCCTGCGCGAGGCGGCCAACAATCGTGAGCGGATCAAGGGCGCCTTCCTGCTGACCTATATCGAGACCGCCCTGCTGGTGCTGGTGGGCGCGGCCTGGCTGGCCATCGCCGCCGCCAACTCCATCGCCGCCCCGGTGGCGCGACTGGTCCAGGCCGCCGGCAAGGTGGCCACCGGCGATCTGAACGCCCGCGTGGACACCCGCGATCAACCTGAAGAAATGGCCGTTTTGTCCCGGGCTTTCAACAGCATGACGCACGACCTTCAGGTCCAGCAGGTGGCCCTGCGGACCGCCGGGCTCGACGCGGAATCGCGACGGCAGTTCATCGAGACCGTGTTGCTCGGGGTGAGCGCCGGGGTGATCGGTCTTGACCGGGCCGGGGCCGTTTCCGCCGCTAACCGCCAGGCCGCCCTGCTGCTGGGCGTGGACCCCGCGACCATGACCGGCCAGACCCTGGCCGGGATCGCGCCCGAGCTGGTGCCCGTGGCCGAACGGGCGCTGGAGATCGGCTCCGAGGCCGAGGAAGAGGTCGACGTGGTCCGCGGGGCCGAGACCCGCCGCCTGCGGGTGCGGGCCAGCAGCGCCTCGGACGGCGTGGTCCTGACCTTCGACGACATCACCCGGCTGATCACCGCCCAGCGCAATGCCGCCTGGAAGGACGTCGCCCGGCGTATCGCTCACGAGATCAAGAACCCGCTGACCCCGATCCAGCTCTCCGCCGAGCGGCTGAAGCGCAAGTACCGCGCCGAGATCAAATCGGACGTCGAGACCTTCGACCGCTGCACCGAGACCATCATCCGCCAGGTGGGCGACATCGGCCGGATGGTCGATGAGTTTTCGTCCTTCGCGCGCATGCCGGCGCCCCGGTTCGGATCGGTGGATCCGGCCGAGCTGCTGCGCCAGGCGGTGTTCGCCCAGCGGGTGGCCAGTCCCGAGCTGACCGTCGAGATGACCGAGCCGCCCGGCGGAATCGCCCTGATCTGCGACGAGCGGATGGTCGGCCAGGCCCTGGCCAACATCCTCAAGAACGCCGCCGAAGCGGTCTCGGCCCGGGGCCTCCCGGCCAAGGAGGGCCGGATCCACGCCGCTCTTACGAGCGACGGCGCCGGCCTGACCTTCAGCATCGAGGACAACGGCGTGGGCTTGCCGGCGCGTGACCGCGACCGCCTGACCGAGCCCTATGTCACCACCCGCGAAAAGGGCACGGGCCTGGGCCTGGCCATCGTCAAACGCATTCTCGAGGACCACGGGGGCGAGCTGGCCTTGGGGGACGCCAGCAACCTGCCCGGAGCCCGGGTGACTCTCATTTTCCCATCCGCGCGTACGACGACCGCGCCTGCAGTGAAGGAGGCGGCCCATGGCGGCTGACGTTCTGGTCGTCGATGACGAAGCGGACATCCGCGAACTCGTCTCCGGCATTCTCACCGATGAAGGCTACGCGGTGCGCACCGCCGCCGACTCCGAACAGGCCTTGCTGGCCATCCGCGCCCGCAAGCCGACCCTGGTCGTCCTCGACATCTGGATGCAGGGCGGGGGAATGGACGGGCTGGAGCTGCTGGACCTGGTCAAGGCGCTCGATGGCGACCTGCCGGTGATCATGATTTCCGGCCACGGCAACATCGAGACCGCGGTCAGCGCCATCAAGCGCGGGGCCTACGAGTTTCTCGAAAAGCCGTTCAAGTCCGACCGCCTGCTGCTGATGGTCGAGCGGGCCATCGAGTCCGCCAGCCTGCGCCGGGAGAACCGTCGCCTGCGCACCCAGGCCCTGACGCCGGACGGGCTGATCGGCCGGTCGCTGGCCGCGCAGCAGTTGCGCCAGATGATCGCCAAGGTCGCCCCGGCCAACAGCCGGGTGCTGATCGCCGGGCCGGCCGGGTCGGGCAAGGAGATGGTCGCGCGGATGATCCACGCCGCCAGCCCCCGGGCCAAGGGCGAGTTCGTGGCCATCAGCGCCGCGGGCATGGCCCCCGAGCGGATGGACCTGGAGCTGTTTGGCGAGGAAGGCGAGGGCAGCAGGCCCGGCAAGATCGGCGTGTTCGAGCGGGCCCACGGCGGCACCCTCTATCTCGACGAGGTGGCCGACATGCCCCGCGAGACCCAGAGCCGAATCCTGCGGGTGCTGGTCGAACAGCGCTTCCGCAGGGTCGGCGGCGACGCCGACGTGCAGGTCGATGTGCGGGTGATCTCGTCCAGCTCCCGCGACCTGCGCGAGGAGATTTCCGCTGGTCGCTTCCGCGAGGATCTGTTCCACCGGCTGAACGTGGTCCCCGTGCGGGTGCCCGGCCTGGCCGAACGCCGCGACGATGTGCCGGAGATGATCAGCTATTTCATAGAGCGCATCGCGGAGGCCACCGGCCTGCCGCGCCGACGGCTGGGCGAGGACGCCATCGCCACCCTTCAGGTGCACGACTGGACCGGCAACGTCCGCCAGCTGCGCAACAATGTCGAGCGGATGATGATCCTGGCCTCGGGCGATCCCAACGATCCGATCAGCGCCGACATGCTGCCGTCCGAAGCGCCCAGCGCCTCGAACAGCGGGGCCATTGGCACCGAGCGGATCATCGCCCTGCCGCTGCGCGAGGCCCGCGAGCTGTTCGAGCGCGAGTACCTGAACGCCCAGATCCTGCGGTTCGGCGGCAACATCTCGCGCACCGCCAATTTCATCGGCATGGAGCGCTCGGCGCTGCACCGCAAGCTGAAGTCGCTCGGCGTCACCGGCAAGACGCCGGTCGGATCCTAAGCCCAGGCGTTTTCCACATC
>JACRBD010000109.1 GCA_016234625.1 Caulobacterales bacterium
ATGCCGCCGACCAGGATCACTTCGTCGATGTCGGCCTTCTTCAGGCCGGCGTCCTTCAGGGCCTGTTCGCACGGGCCGATGGTCTTGTTGATCAGGTCTTCGACCAGGGCCTCGAGCTTGGCGCGCGAGAGCTTGATGTTGAGGTGCAGCGGACCGCTGGCGTTCATGCTGATGAACGGCAGGTTGATCTCGTACTGGGTGGTGGTCGACAGCTCCTTCTTGGCCTTTTCGGCCTCTTCCTTCAGGCGCTGCAGGGCCAGCTTGTCGTTGCGCAGGTCGGTGGCGGTCTCTTTCTTGAACTCGTCCGCCAGGAAGTCGACGATCCGCAGGTCAAAGTCCTCGCCGCCGAGGAAGGTGTCGCCGTTGGTGGCCTTCACTTCGAACACGCCGTCGCCGATCTCGAGGATCGAGACGTCGAAGGTGCCGCCGCCCAGGTCGTAGACGGCAATCTTCTTGCCGTCATTCTTGTCCAGGCCATAGGCCAGGGCGGCCGCGGTCGGTTCGTTGATGATGCGCAGGACTTCCAGGCCGGCGATCCGGCCAGCGTCCTTGGTGGCCTGGCGTTGAGCATCGTTGAAGTAGGCCGGAACGGTGATGACCGCCTTGGTGACCTTTTCGCCCAGGTGACGCTCGGCGTCTTCCTTGAGCTTCATCAGGATGAAGGCGGAGACCTCCTGCGGGCTGTAGTCCTTGCCCACGGCGCGGACATAGGCGTCGCCGGCGCCGCCCTTGACGATCTCGTAGGGCACCATGCCCTTGTCCTTGTCTACCACCGGGTCGCTGTAGGAGCGGCCGATCAGGCGCTTGATGGCGAACAGGGTGTTGGTCGGGTTGGTCACCGCCTGACGCTTGGCCGGCTGGCCGACCAGTTTCTCGCCGTCTTCCAGGAAGGCGACGACGGAGGGCGTGGTGCGGGCCCCCTCGGCATTCTCCAGCACCTTGGGCGTCTTGCCGTCCATGATGGCGACGCAGGAATTGGTGGTTCCCAGGTCGATACCGATAATCTTGCTCATGCGAGGTTTCTCCTAGCTCCCTGACAGGCGGACGGCGGTGACGAGGGCCTTTTCAAAAGCGCCCCGGTTTTTCTCTTCCGTCCCCGTTTGGATCCTCTGGACTGAATTGATGAGGCTTTCCGTTCAGGGAAAGCCGTCTGTCAGACCGCCATATGGGAAGCGGGGCGCATGCCGCAAGTGCAAAACCCCGATCGAACCGGGGGCTTTTGACCCAGATCACAGGCGCCCCCCATTTGGGGCATGGCGCTTGACGCCCCGTATGGCTTGTATCCTGGTGTTCGAGGGACACTGTTCAGGAGGGAATCATGGTCACTCTATCTACCCGGCTCAAGGCCGGACTGGCGCTCGCCCTTATGGTGGCGACCACCGCTTTCACGCCCGGCATGGCTTCGGCCGAGGACCGTCGCGTGAAGATCATCAACGAGACGCGCCACATCATCGTGCGCTTCTATGCGTCCAACGTGAACGCCACGTCGTGGGAAGAGGACATCCTCGGCAGCGACGTGCTGAAGCCGGGCCAGTCGGTCACCGTCAACATCGACGACGGTTCGGGCTACTGCCTGTTCGACTTCAAAGCGGTGTTCGACGATGGCGACTCCCTGGTCCGCCAGCGCGTCGACGTCTGCAAGATCTCGTCCTACCGCTACACCGAAGACTGATCAGGCAAAGGGATTCGGGGGGATCCCCCGGGCGGGAGGGTGACCCCCTCCCGCCCGGCGCCCTGTTTGACGGACGCCGTCTAGCCGCCCTTCACCCACTCACCAATCTCATCCAGCCGCTCGCGCCGCACCCTGGCGCGGTAGACGGCCGCCGACAGCGAGGCTTTCAGCCGCTGCGGGACCTCGCCTTCAGCCCTGGCCATGGCCAGGGCGTCGTTGGCGATCGTCTCGTCGGCCCAGCCGCCCGTGATCCGCTGCAGCATGCCGACCATCGAGCCCGGCGCGAACAGGGCATCGGCCCTGGTCTTGTTGGCCCTGAGGTAGGTCCAGGTCATGGCCGGGAAGTTGGCCGATGGCCCGCGCAGGATGTTCTGTCGCAGCGTGGTCGGCGGTTCGTCGCTCAGGGCCAGCTCCAGGGTCCGCCGGGCCAGGGCCCTGTCGCGGGTCTCGCCGAGCACCGAATAGAGCTGCTGCTTTTCGAGGGCGTTGGTCGAAGTGCGGGCCATGTCGTGCAGCCGGTCCCAGGTCGCCGCGTCGGCGTGCATCGCCACCACCGTCAGGGTCGGTTCGCGGATGGCCGCCGGCAGGTCCATGCGGGCGAAACGGGCGCGGGCCTCGGCGACCACGGTCTGGTCGTCGAACCGGCCGAGGGCCTCGATCAGCCTGGCGCGCAGCAGGACGGTGGTGGCCGGTTCACCCGCGACAGGCGTCCAGCCAACCCTGGCCCAGACCGGGGCCAGCAGGGTCCTGGCCCGGCCGCGCCAGGCGGTCTGGTCGGGATTTGCGTCATACAGGCGGTCAATCTGGCCGAGCACGTCGGTCACCTGCATCCAGACCACCGGATTGGCGTCCGCCGGCAGGTTGGCGGCGAGGTCGAGCCAGCGGGCGACCGGCGCGGTCCCCTCCTGGCCAAAGGCCCAGTAGTCATAGAGCAGACCCAGCTGGTCGGCCGGCGCCAGGGTCCCGAAACTGGTCTTCAGCCGCCCGAAGGCCTTGTCGTCATAGAGGGTGCGGAAGTAGCCGGCCTGGCCGTAGTTGGCCAGGAAGGGCGCGTCGGCCGGACCCTTGATCCGCACCGACTGGCCCATCGAGACCAGGCCGCGCCAGTCGCGCTTCAGGCCGGGCCAGGTCGCCGCCACAGGGGTTGACCAGGTCAGGGGCTTGCGCGAGGGCGCATCGACTCCGAACCGGCGCTGGGCCAGGCGCCAGGCCGAGCCCAGGCTGGTCACCTTGATCAGCGGCACGCCCGGCTGGCTGGTGAAGTCGCCGGCGATCTGGCGGATCGGCTGGCCGGAGGCGGCCTCCACCGCGCTCCACAGGTCGTCGCTGACGGTATTCCCGTAGGCGTGCTTCTTCATGTAGGCGCGCAGGGCGTCGCGGAAGTGATCCTCGCCGACCCAGGCCTCGACCATGTTTATGACCGCCTGGCCCTTCTGGTAGCTGATGGTGTCGAAGGCGGTGTCGCGGGCGTCGGCCACCGGCTGCACCACCGGGTGGGTGGCGGCGCGGGCGTCCAGGTTCATGGCCCCGTCGCGGCCGGCCATGGTCTGCAGGTCTGCGGACCATTCAGGGTGGAAGACGTGGGTCGCCTTGTTGGCCATCCACGAGGCGAAGCCCTCGTTGAGCCAGATGTCGTCCCACCAGTTCATGGTCACAAGGTCGCCGAACCACTGGTGGGCCATTTCGTGGGCGATGGTGCCGAAGGCGCCCTGGCGATCGCTCTCGCTGGAGACGGCCTCGTCCACCAGCACGGCCTTTTCGAAGTAGGAGATGGCGCCCCAGTTCTCCATCGCTGAAAAGGCCGCCGCCCCGCCAGGCAGGGCCACCATGTCCAGTTTGGGCAGGGGATAGGGGACACCGAAATAGTCGTTGAACCAGGGCAGCAGCTGCTCGGCGGAATCAAGGGCGAAGCCCGCCTGTCCGGTCGAGCCGCGCTTGACCACCACGCCGACGTCCACGTCGCCGACCTTGCGGCTGACCCGCTCGAAATCCCCGACCGCCAGGAACAGCAGGTAGGAGCTCATCTTCGGAGTCGCGCCAAAGGTCGTGCGGATCAGCCCGCCCTCAAGCGCCTCGGTCTTCTCCACAGGGGTGTTGGACACCACCATGTCGGCGGACGGGGCATCGACGGTCAGCTTGAAGGTCGCCTTCAGGGCCGGCTCGTCCCACATCGGCGCGAAGCGTCGGGCGTCGGGTGACTCGAACTGCGTCGCCAGCAGCCGTTTGCTGCCCTGGGGCGTGTCGTAGTCCACCGAGAAGAGGCCGAAAGCCTGCTGGTTGATCTTGCCGGTGTAGTCGATGGCCAGCCTGTGCTTTCCGGGGGTCAGGGGCGTGTCAAAGGTCAGGGTGGCGGTCTGGGCGTCCTTGTCGAAGGCCACCGTCGGCGTGACGTTGGAGCCATCCAGCTGGACCTTGCCGAAGGTCATGTCGGCGGCGTTGAGGGTCACGGTGTCGGTGGCCGCGCCCACCTCCACATCCGCGCCCACCGAGCCGGTGAAGGTCAGGGCCGCCGCATCGGGCCGCACGGCGATGTCGTAGTGGATCGGGGTGATGTCGGTGGGCAGCACATGCCGCGCCTCGCCCTTGCCGCCAGCGCCGCAACCGGCCAGCAGGACAGCGCCCGCCAGAGCCAGACCCAGTCCGATGCGATTGATCATCGAAAGCCTCCCACCCAAGACGGCGGGGAAGGTAGACTGAAGCGGTGCGGACTGAGTCATGAAGGATTTGTCAGGTTTCACCCTGCTCCCCGGGCGACTGGACCGGGCGGCCCAGTCGGCGCTTGTCGACGCGGTGCTAACGGCGGCGCGGATTGCTCCGTTCCACCACCAGACCACCCCCGGCGGCAAGGCGATGAGCGTCGAGATGACCGGCCTTGGCCCGCTCAGCTGGATCACCGACGCCGGCGGCTATCGCTATGAGCCGCGCCATCCGCTGACGGGCCAGCCCTGGCCGCCGATGCCCACGGCGCTGCGCGAGCTGTGGGCCGAGTTGGCCGATGCGGACGTTCCGGCCGACGCCTGCCTGGTCAACCTCTACCGCGAGGGCGCGAAGATGGGCCTGCACCGTGA
>JACRBD010000110.1 GCA_016234625.1 Caulobacterales bacterium
AACTACACGATCAACTCGGCGACCGGGAACACCTTCCGCAACTTCTCCGCTGCGACCGACCAGTACAACTATGGCCCGCTGAACTACTACCAGCGCCCGGACGAGCGTTATTCGCTCGGCGCCATGGGTCACTACGAGATCAACGAACACTTCGACGTGTTCACCCAGCTGATGTTCACCGACTACTCGACGGTCGCCCAGATCGCCCCGTCCGGTGACTTCTTCAACACCTCGACGATCAACTGCGGCAACCCGCTCCTGTCGGCGACGCAGAAGTCCCAGATCGGTTGTACCGCGCCCCAGATCGCCGCCGACGCGACCAAGGACATGTACATCGGTCGTCGTAACGTTGAAGGCGGCGGTCGTCAGGACGACCTGCGCTATCAATCGTTCCGCGGCGTGATCGGCACCCGGGGGACCCTGGTTGACGGCTGGAACTACGACTTCGCGGCCCAGTACAGCCGCGTGCAACTGTCGCGCATCTACCGCAACGACTTCTCGGTCACACGCCTTGGCCGCGCCCTGGACGTCGTCGATGTCGCGGGCACCCCGACCTGCCGGTCGGTGGTCAACGGCACCGATGCCAACTGCGTGCCCTACAACATCTTCACCATCGGCGGCGTGACCCAGGACGCCCTGGACTACCTGCAGGTCCCGGGCATTCAGACCGCCTGGACGACGCAACAGGTCGTGACCTTCGCGGTCAACGGCGATCTGGGCGGCATGGGCCTGCAAAGCCCGTACGCGGATCGTCCGGTCGCCGTCGCGGCCGGTGTCGAATACCGTCGTGAAGGCCTGTCCTCCGATACGGACAACGCCTTCTCCACCGGCGATCTCGCCGGTCAGGGCGGCCCGACCATCGGTCTCTCGGGCGTCACCGAGAACTACGACATCTTCGCCGAAGCGGTGATCCCGCTCGTCGAAGGCAAGCCGATGGCTGAACTGCTGTCCCTGGAACTGGCCTACCGCTTCTCCGACTACGGCAGCGGCATCAACACCGACACCTACAAGATCGCCGGTGACTGGGCTCCGACCAGTGATGTTCGCTTCCGCGCCAGCTTCCAGCGCGCCGTTCGGGCTCCCAACGTCATCGAACTGTTCACGGCCCAGGGCCTTGGCCTGTTCGACATCGACAACGATCCCTGCGACGACCTGAACGATGACGGCGTGCTGAACAACAGCGTTCCAGCTTCCTGTATCGGCGTCGCCGCCTACCAGGTCTCCGGCGCTCAATCCGACAGCGGCGCCCTGAACAGCCCCGCCGGCCAGTACCAGCTCCTCGGCGGCGGCAACACGAGCCTGAGCCCGGAAACGGCCGACACCTACACCTACGGTGTGGTGCTGACCCCGGGCTTCATTCCGGGCTTCAGCCTGTCGCTGGACTACTACCACATCGAAGTGGTCGACCTGATCAGCACCTACGGCGCCAACAACTCGCTGAACGCCTGCTACACCGGCGGTGACGCGATTGCCTGTTCGCGGATTCACCGCGGCGCGGGCGGCCAGCTCTGGGTGGCCGGCGGCTTCGTTGACGACTTCAACGTCAACATCGGTGGTCTCGAAGTGTCCGGCGTCGACGTGGTGTCCAACTACCGCTTCGATCTCGACGCTCTGGGCCTGTCCGACATGGGCGGCGTCTCGTTGAACTTCGTGGGCTCCTGGCTCGAGAAGAACGACACCGACACCGGCATCTTCGGCGAAGCGATCGACGAGTGCGCCGGCAAGTTCGCCGGTGACTGCGGCACGCCGAAGCCCGAGTGGCGTCACCGCGCCCGCGCGACCTGGGAAACCCCCTGGGATGCGTCGCTGTCGCTGACCTGGCGCTATATCGGTGAAGTCCAGATCCAGAATGGCGCGCCGACCCGGCTCGACTACACCTTCGAGGCCGAGAACTACTTCGACCTCTCGGGCAACTGGGAAATCAAGGACGGCGTGAACGTTCGCGGCGGTGTCAACAACCTGTTCGACAACGACCCGCAACTGTCGCGCTCGGTGGGCACGACCGGTAACGGCAACACCTACCCGCAGACGTACGACTCCTTCGGTCGCTACGTGTTCATGGGTGTGACGCTCGACTTCTAAGGCCCTCAAAAGCCTTCAGAGAACCGGGGCGGCGGACTTCTGGTCCGCCGCCCTTTTTCTTTGTCCGGCCTTCCTCTCCGGAGCGTAGCGAGGGGGAGGGGGACCGCCGGAACGGCGGTGGAGGGGCAGCGCCGGCCTGGGCTCCACGCGTTCGGCAGCCTGATGTCACCCGCCCTTTGGCCTTGATGGAATGATGCGCTCCGGGCGCTGACCTTCGTCAAGGACCGCCTTCGGCGGCCGCGAAGCGGCGGCCCTGCAAGGGCCGTCCTTGACCAAGGTCAGCGCCGGAGCAAGCTGGCCGTCAAGACATCAGGGCGGGTCCGCCAAAGTCCTTTCCGCCGGACATTGATTTCGGATCGCCGCGCGTAAGTGATTGATTTCGTGGAGCCCGAGACCCGTTCTTGCACGGCGTATCCGCGCTATTCACCACACCCCTGCCAACCGCCCCTATCCTTCACCCATCCCCACCGCACGGGGAGGGCGCATGGCCAGCGACCTTGCGGCGGCGGGGAGGCTGATCGAGCGGGTCGCTCGGTCCGGCGCCAGTCAGAAGGCCCATCCGTCGCCGTCGCCTTCGGGCATCCCGGCGACACACGCGGCCCCAGGGACCCCTGGCCGGACTGAAGCTGCAGGCGTGCGGCGGCAACGCACGCGGTCCGGGACTGTCCTTGCTGGGACGGCCCGCCCGTCAGGAGCTCTAGCCGGCTAAGCGGTAACACCGCTGCCTACCGGCGCTCCTGAACAACGACCAGCGCGGAGCGCGAAGGTCTACCCTTCTTGCATCTTGCAAAGCCTACCCAACAGACATCCGGGCAAGACCGGAGCGCCCCGCACCACCTCCCCACCCTTCAAGGCGAAAGCCGTGAGGACATAGACGCATGCCTGGACAATCCTCCCCGACTTCGCGGGAAGGATGGGTGTTTCCATCCAAGAAAAAGGGCGGGGATCGCTCCCCGCCCTTGATCGTGGTCACGCGCCGGTCGGCGGAAGGGCTACAGCCCGCCCGGCCCGCAGTCGGTGCGCAGGTAGGCCTCGATGGCGGTCAGCACCTGGGCGGCCTGGCCGGGCTCCCAGACCACGTACTGGTGGCCCATGTCCTCGATCTCCAGGTATTTGTAGGGCTTTCCGGCCGCCTTGAGGGCGGCGACGAAACGCTCCGACTCGCTGATCGGCACCGTGGTGTCGCGATTGCCGTGATAGAGGAACACCGGGATCGACGCTTCCGAAGCCCGCTCGATCGGCGAGAGACCCTGGATGGTCGGTCGCTGAAGCTCGCGGCCGATGCGGCTGCGGTTCACCACCTCGCGGAACTTCTCCACCGAGGCCACGCCGGCGCCAGCGACGGCGCATTGATACAGGCCGTTGGGCCTGATCGAGGCCACCATCGCCGAATAGCCGCCGTAGGAGTAGCCGTGCATGGCGATGCGGTCGGGGGCGGCGATGCCCCGGGCGATCAGCCATTTGGCGCCGTCGTCCTTGTCGTCCTGCATCTTCATGCCCCACTGGGCGTCGCCGGCGCGCCAGATCTTCTGGCCCCAGCCATCCGACCCGCGGAACTGCGGCTGCAGGATCGCGTAACCGCGCGCGGCGAAATACTGGACCCAGCCGGAACCGTCCCAGCCCATGTTGTCGCGGCCCCAGGGGCCGCCATGGGGCACGATGATGGTCGGGTAGGGGCCCGGTCCGTAGATCTCCTTCTTCGGCGTGGTCAGGAAGGCGGGGATCATCAGACCGTCCCGGGCGGCGTACTGCACCATGCGGGTGTCGCCGAGAGACGCCGTCCGCAGCCAGGGCCGCGAGTCGCCCAGCGCCGTCAGCTTGGTCCCGTCCGTCAGCAGGAAGAACTGCGGCGGCTGGCTCGGGCCCGACTTGACCACCACCACATACTTGAGGTCGTCCGACCAGCTGTTGATGGTCACGTCGGCGCCGTTGGCGGTGGCGTAGCGCGACGTCTCGCCGGACGCGGCGTCGGTCCACTGCACCGGCACGGTGGTCACGCCCAGGGCCTGGCGCAGGCCCTTGGTGATCGCCGCCATCCGCTCGTCGACCCAGTAGGTCTTCTGGATTTCGCCGTCGTAGGTGAATCCCATCAGCCTGCCGTTGCTGGTGGCCGCGTCCGACTGAATCACGCCGACAGCGTCGAACAGCTTGATCTCGAAGATCGGCTCAAGGAGCTTGCGGGCTGCGATGTCGTATTCATGGATGGCCGCCTTGTCGCGGCCGGCCGTGACCCGCACGTAGATGATGTTGGGGTCTTCGCTGAAGCCGACGATGTCGGTCGGCTCACGGTCGGCGGCGAAGTAGCGGAAGTGCTCTTCCCACTGGTCGTTGGCCGGGTTGCGAATCCACTGGGCGATGTAGACCTTGCCGTTGTCGAAATCGACCGACTTGCGGGCGCGAACCTCGCCCTTCAGGTCGATCTGCTCGGCGCCGAACTTGTCGGAAAAGGTGAACGTCTTCCGCCGCGCGCCCGTGTAGAGGTCGAGCGGGGAGTAGTTTCCGTCCTCGAAGCTCTGGGTCAGGATGGTCTTCGGGTCGGATGGCAGGGTGGAGGCCACCCGGGCGCCAGGGCCGGCCGTCTGGTCGGTGGTGCCCAGGGCGTTGCGCCAGACCTTGCCCTCGAGATCGGTGGTGAAGAAGCGGAACAGGTGCGTGCGGATGGCGCCCTGGGTAATCGTTTGGCGGACCTGCACCTCGATGCGGTCGTTCTTCAGGAAGCGGACGCTCAGGCACTGCGAACGCTCGCCACAGAGCAGGTTCACCGGGCCCTTGCCCATGTTGGCCGTCTCCCAGATGGAGACATAGGCCTTCACCCCGTCCGGCGACCGGATCGCGGCCAGATGCTTGCCGTCAGGCGAAACGCTGACGCCCCGGATCGCCGGCTCGCGGCCGAAGTCGTCGGCGCTGGGCGGGGCGGCGCCGGCGGCAGTCGCCGGCGCGGCGGCCTGACGGGCCAGGCTCGGCGCGGCGACGGCGAGGGCCACAATCGCCAGTGCGACAGCGGCCAGGCCAAGGGTACGGAATTGCGGCGTCACGGTGACCCCTCGAAAGCTGGTTTTCGCTCGCCGACCGCGGGAATCATTCCCCAACGGCAACCAAATCCTTGGACGAGCGCGGCCGACAAACGACCTCTGGCGCGCAATCTAACCGCTAACGGCAATTCGCCAAGCTGATCTTGCCTTTAACCTGTTGGCTACGTTTGGGGCCGGGATTGCCCGTGAGGGGTGAAACTGTGGCGCGATTGTTACGCCAAGGCGGCTATGCGGCGAAAAAACGTCATCATTCTTGTCGGAGGCCTTGAAGCTGCTAGTTTCGCTACACCGCGCGGGATGTGTGTCCCGTGAGCGGCCGCTCGTCGGCCGTCTATTCAACGGGCTACTGGGGACTTAAACCAAATGCTGGACCGCAAGATTCTCCTGGGCACCACCATGATCGCCGGCATCGCCGCGCTGGCCGTGGCGGTTCCCGCCGTGTCGTTCGCTCAGACGACTCCCGCCCCCGCGACGACCACCGCGGACGACGATGACGACACCGAGGTCGAGGCCCTTGTCGTCACCGGTTCGCGCATCAAGCGCAGCGAATTCACCAGCTCCGCGCCGATCCAGGTGATCACCGCCGAGCAGTCGACCCTTGAAGGTCTGATCGACACCGCCGAAATCCTCCAGGGCTCGTCGGTGGCCAGCGGTTCGTTCCAGGTGAACAACCAGCTGACCGGCTTCGTCACCGACGGCGGCCCCGGCGCCAGGACGCTGTCCCTGCGCGGCCTGGGCGCGAACCGCACCCTGATCCTGCTCAACGGCCGTCGCGTCGGCCCGGCCGGTACGCGCGGCACCGTCGGCCCCGTCGACCTGAACGTCATTCCCCAGTCCATCGTCGAACGCTTCGAGATCCTAAAGGACGGCGCGTCCTCGATCTACGGCTCCGACGCCGTCGCCGGCGTGGCGAACATCATCACCCGCTCGAACTTTGACGGCTTCGAAGTCACCGCCTTCGCCAGCCAGCCCTTCGAACAGGGCGGCGAAAGCTACCGGGTGAACGCCTCCTGGGGCCGGACCTTCGACCGCGGCTACGTCAACGTGTCCGCCGACTGGGCCAAGCAGGAAGTCCTGCGCCGCGAAGACCGCGACGATACCGCCTGCCTTTCCGACTATCTGTTCAACGCGGGCCGCACCGCCCGCGTCGACTTCCCGAACACCGATCCGGGCCAGAGCTACGCCGACGACACCTACAAGTGCAATGGTCTGTTCTCCCGCGTTCTGCGCACCGGCCGCGGCGACATGATCTATCCGGACGCCGGCGTCACCTATCCGACCGCCGCCCAGGGCAACTCGTTCACCGCCGGCAACGCGCCAATCCCGTTCGGCCTGGTCCGCCAGCGTCGCGCCGGCTTCGCGGCGACCTATCCCTACGCCCACATGGACGACGAAGTCTATGCGCGCGCCTCGGCGATCAGCCCCTCGGAGATCACCACGGTGTTCGCCAGCGGCGGATACGACCTGACGCCGACCACCGAACTCTATGGCGAGTTGCTGTTCAACCGTCGTGAGTCGACGCAGTACGGCGCCCGCCAGTTCTTCCCCACTGTCGGCGACCAATACGCCAACATCCCGGCGGGCTGGGCGGCTGCCTTCAGCGTGCCCCTCAACCAGACTTTCGTGCCGATCATCCCGCTCGCGTCCGATCGTGATCAGGAGGTCAACTACTGGCGCGGCGTGGCCGGTATCCGGGGCGACTTCGGCTCCATGTTCTCCGGCTGGGACTGGGACATCTTTTACCAGTACAGCAGCTCGGATGCCGACTACGGCGCCGACATCATCTACAATGACCGCGTGCTGGCCACGACCGGCGGCTTCAGAACCACCATCGATCCGACGACGATCCCGGTTTTCCCGGCGGTTCTCCCCCTGCCCACGCCCTACGGCGCGGCCGCCAACGTGGCGTGCTTCCAGCCGCACGCCAGCCTTAACCTATCGGGCTTCAGCTGCGCCGACCTGCCGAGCGGCGTTCCCTGGACCGACGCACGGATCCTCAACGGCGACTTCAACGCCGCCGAACGGGCGTTCCTGTTCACGCATGAGTACGGCAACACGACCTACACCCAGGAAGCGGTGGAAGGTTCGGTCACCGGCAACCTGTTCGACCTGCCGGCCGGCCCGGTCGGGGCCGCCTTCGGCTTCGCCTGGCGCCGCGACGAGATCGACGACACGCCGGGCGCCAACGAACGGGCGGGCTACCTGTGGGGTTCGACCTCCTCTGGCCGCTCAGCCTGTTCGGACACGGTGAAGGTACTGTTCGGCGAACTGGATGTGCCGCTGATCAAGGGCCTTCCGGGCATCGAAAGCCTCGATCTGCAAGCCTCGGCCCGCTACACCGACTATGACAGCTACGGCTCGGACTCGACCCACAAGTTCGGTCTGAACTGGCAGATCACCCCGTCCTGGCGCATCCGCGCCACCGACGGCACCTCGTTCCGCGCCCCGGCGCTGTATGAGCTGTATCTCGCCAACCAGACCAGCTTCCTGGGCCAGGGCAGCGTCGATCCCTGCATCGACTGGGAGAACGACACCAACCCGTTCATCCAGCTCAACTGCGCGGCGGCCGGCGTGCCACTGGGCTACACCACCGCGGGCACCAGCAGCGCGACCATCGTCACGGGCGGCGGCCTCGGCATCCTCAAGGCCGAAACCTCCGAGGCCCAGACCCTGGGCGTGATCTGGACGCCTGACTTCATCGACCTGTCGGTGGCGGTGGATTACTTCGAGATCCTGGTCAACGACGAGGTCCGTCAGTTCGGCGCCGGCAACATCGTCAACCAGTGCTACAGCTCGCCGAACTTCGCCACCGAGCCGTTCTGTACGCTGGTCAACCGCTATGGCTATAACCCGGTCCCCGGCTCACCCCCGCCGTCGGCTGGCAACGTCAACGCGATCCAGCTGGTCAACAACAGCTACGTCAACGTGGCCGAGCAAGTGAACCGCGGCATGGACCTGACCATCCGCTATCAGCACGAGTTCGACTTCGGACGGCTGACCCTGGACGGCCAGTTCACCTGGCAGTTCGAGGACACCGTGGAGCTGTTGTCGGGCGCCGCCACGGAAGACTTCAACGGAACGACCTTCAACTACGACGGTCCGGACTTCACCGGGAACATCCGCACCCGCTTCGACCGGGGGGACTGGACGGTCACCCTAACCAGCGTCTTGCTGGGCAAGGGTTCGGACACCGAGGTCTTCGGCGGCGACGTGTTCTTCTCGGGGGGAGGCTACCAGCAGAACGTCTACTTCAAGCAGTACGCCGAATTCACCGCCTACCACCACCTGTCGGTGCGCTGGAAGCACGACGACTGGACCTTCCTCGCCGGCGTTCGCAACGTCTTCGACGAGCGTCCGCCGTCGCAGTCGACCGGCCAGTTCCGCATCGGCACCGCGGCCAACGGCAACTACGACCTGATCGGTCGCCGGGCCTTCTTCGAGGTGACCAAGAAGTGGTAGTCAGGCCTCTGGGCTGAGAAACCGGGCGGCGGGGGAAACTCCGCCGCCCTTTTCTTTTCCGGCCTCCGCCGGTAGGGCCAGACCATGACCGCTCCCACCGATCCCCGCATGGCCGCGGCCTGGCAGTGCTATCGCCAGGGGCGTTACCACGAGGCGCACGGCCAGTGCCTGGCCATCGTCAAGGACGATCCCCGCGCCGCGGCCCCCTATGCCCTGCTCGGGCGCATCGCCGCCGACCATGGGACGTTCGACAAGGGCGTCGAGCTGTTTCAGCGCGCCCGGACCCTTGATCCCGCCGACGCCGCCCACGGCGCCGGCCTGGCCCGCTGTCTGCTCGGGTTGAACCGCGAGCCGCCGGCCCTTGCCGCCGCCGAGGCCGCCCTGGCTCGGGGCCCCGCCGACGCGGACTGCTTCGACACCCTGGGCGTGGTGTTCAGCCGTCTGGGCCAGCAGGCCAGGGCGGCGGAGTGCTTTCGCGGCGCCAACCGGCTGGCGCCCGACCAGCCGGGCTATCTGCTGAACCTCTGCTGGGCCGAGCAATACCTGGGCGACTTCGAGGCGGCCGAGCGCGCCTGGCGGGCCTGCATCCGTCTGGATCCGGGTAACGAGCGGGCCATCCTGGCCCTGGTCAATCTGGTCCCCCAGACCCCGGAGCGGCATTTCACCGACAAACTCGTCAGACTGTTCGACCGGGCCGCCGGCCATCCGGACCGGCTGCTGCGCATCGGCCACGCCCTGGCCAAGACCCTCGAGGACCTGGGCCGGCCGGCGGAGGCGTTCGACTGGCTGCAGCGGGGCAAGGCCGCCCGGGCCGCGCGGGTCGGAAACCTTGACGCCTGGCAGTCGGACCTGTTCGCCGCGGCGATGGAGACCGCGCCCGCGCCGCCGGAACCAGCCCGGGGCCACGCCTCCGACGCCCCCATCTTCGTCTTCGGCCTGCCGCGCAGCGGCACCACCCTGGTGGAGCGGATCCTCTCCAGCCATCCGGCGGTGACCTCCGCGGGGGAGCCGATGGACTTCGCCCTGACTGTCCGGCGGCGCGCCGGCTCGCCGACGCGGTAGCTGATCGATGGCGCCACCCTGCGCGCCGCCCGGCTGACCGACATGGCCGGCCTGGGCGCGGACTATCTGGCGGCCATCCGCTCCCGGGTTCCGGGCGAGGGGCGGTTCGTCGACAAGCTGCCGCTGAACGTCCTCTACGCGGGCCTGATCAACGCGGCGCTGCCGGGCGCGCGGATGATCTGCCTGCGTCGCCACCCGGTCGACAGCTGCCTGGCCATCTTCCGCCAGATGTTCTCCACCGGCTTCGCCTACTACGACTGGACCTTCGGGCTGGAGACGACGGCGCGGTTCTATCGCGCCTTCGACCGGCGGGTCGCCCACTGGCGCGAAACCCTGCCGGCGGACCGGTTCATCGAGATCGCCTACGAGGATGTGGTCGCCGATCAGGAGGGCCAGACCCGGGTCCTGCTGGCCTGGCTGGACCTCGCCTGGGACGATGCCGTCCTGGCCTTCCACGAAAACGCCGCCCCCGTCGCCACCCCCAGCGCCGTCCAGGTGCGCCGGCCGGTCTACGACAGTTCGGTCGGCCGCTGGAAGCAGTACGGCGACAGGCTGGGGCCGATGATCGACATCCTCGTCGCCGGCGGGGTGGTGGCGAAGGAAGGCTAGCCTCATGCCTCTCCCGCGAGGGAGAGGGGGACCATGCGGAGCATGGTGGCGAGGGAGACGCCGGTGGGGGCCAGGTTCAGCGGCGGCCTTTCAACAGCGGTTCATCCCTCTCCGACCCGGCGCTGCCGGGCCACCGGGAGAGGAAAGAAAGTGGCGGACCTTGCCCTGATGTCTTGACGGCCAGTTTTGCTCCGGCGGCCGGCCTGCTCAAGGACCGCTTTGCGGTCATTTTGGGCGGCCGCGCAGCGGCGGGCCCGAGAGGGCCCGTCCTTGACCAGGACGACCGTCCGGAGCGGATCATTCCATCAAGGCCAAAGGGCCACTCTACATCCGGGCGGGAAGCGATGAGCGGGCGCGGATTCTCCGCTGCCACCGCGCCTCCCTCTCCACCACCCTCCGGGTGGTCCCCCTCTCCCTCGCGGGAGAGGAGCGCCATCTAATGAATTGGCGTCGGGGCCATCACCGAGGCGCCGGACGGGGTGGCGCGCAGGCGAGCGGCGGCCATCTCGTCGAGGATCGCCGAGGCGCGGGGATCGCCCATCACCCAGCCCGCCGCCGCCAGGGTCCGCAAGCTCGCGGCGCTGACGCCGAACATCTTCTCGAAGGCCTCGAAGGGCGAACCCGCCGCATCCATGTGCTTGATGCGCGCCTCGCCCCTGATCCCGCCCAGGGCCTTGGCCCGGTCGATGGCGTCGTAGTAGCCGCCCAGCTGGTCGACCAGGTGCAGCTGGCGCGCCTGGACGCCGGTCCAGACCCGGCCCTTGGCGATCTCGCGCACCCGGTCGGCGGGCAGCTTGCGGCCCTCCGACACCCGGGCGATGAAGCCGTCGTAGATGTGATCCATCCAGGCGGCGAAGGCCACGCGCTGGGTGGGGGTGAAGGATCCGCTCGCGCCGAAGGTGTTGGCGTATTCGCCGCCGACCGCCGTGGAGCGCATGTCGATGCCAAAGCGGGCCAGGGCCTCGCCGAGGGCGAACTTGCCGCCATAGACGCCGATCGAGCCGGTCAGGGTGGTCGGCTGGGCGACGATCTCGTTGGCCTGGGAGCTGATCCAGTAGCCGCCGGAGGCCGCGTACGTGCCCATGCTGACCACCACCGGCTTGCCGGCCTTCCTGGCCGCCTTGACGGCCGCCAGGATCTGCTCGGACGCGGTGTCCGACCCGCCGGGGGAGGAGACGCGGAAGACGATGGCCTTCACGTCCTTGTCCTCGATGGCCTCGTAGAAGGCGTCGGAGACGTCGTCCGACCAGACCGTGTCGTCGCCGGAGAACGGATTACCGCCGCCGCCGCGCCCGGTCATGATCGGGCCCTCGGCGCCGATGACAGCGATTGTCGGCTTGCCCCGGCCGCGATCGGCGTGGGCGGCCTGGCCCATGTAGTCGGCGAAGTCGACCAGTTTGGCCTTTCCGCCGACCCGGGCGATCAGGGCGTCGGTGGCTTCGCGCACCTGTCCGACCTTGTCGACCAGGCCCCTGGCTGCGGCCTGCTCGGCGGAGTAGGGACCCGCCTCGATGGCGCGGACGAAGGCCACAGGCTCCTTCTTGCGGTCGATGGCCGCGGTCAGCACGCCGGTGCGGTAGATCGAGCTCATCCAGGCCGTCTCCGACTCTTTGTGAGCCGGGGTGTAATCGCTGTAGAGGTAGGGATTGACGGCGTTCTTGTACTCGCGGCGCTGCTCATAGTCGGCGCGCACGCCGTACTTGTCGAAGAAGCGCTTGAAGAAGATGTCCTCGTTGGCCATGCCGACAGCCTGGAACGAGCTGTCCGGTTGCATCCACAGGGCGTCGGTCGCCGCGCCCAGCATGTAGGTCGAGATCACCGCGCCGGAAGGGTAGAGGCCCTGGCTGTGGGCCCAGATCGGCTTGCCGGCCTTGCGGAAGTGCAGGAAGGCCAGGCGCAACTCGTCGGCCGCCGCCGGGGCCATGCCGCCCTCGGGCAGGCGCACGAAGATGGCCTTCACCTTGTCGTCCTTCTCGGCGTGGCGCATCGCCTCGATCACCGAGACCACGCTCATGCCGGGGCCGCCGAAGGCCGCGAAGGGGTTCCTGGGGTCCTGGTCGGTCAGGCCGTCGCGCAGGTCCAGTTCCAGCACGGCCTGGGCGGGGGTCGTGTCCTTGGGATTGCTGGCCATGCCGATCAGCGATCCGATCAGCAGGAAGGGAATCAGCACGAAGAAGAGGAACAGACCCGCGAACACGCCGGCCATGGTCAACAGGAACTGCTTCATCGGGGACCCCGGCTATGGAACGTGCTCAGGCTATATGGGTGCGCGTTGCGGTCAAATGAACACGCGGACACACTCCCCGCGAAATCGGCTCTTGTATTGGGATTTCGCGGGGCGCGGGAAAATGGTCGGAGTGAAAGGATTCGAACCTTCGACCCCCGCCTCCCGAAGACGGTGCTCTACCAGACTGAGCTACACTCCGACGTAAGGACGGCGCTTATAGAGACGAGTTGGAAGGTCCGCAAGCGACCATCAGAAAGCCTTTCGCGCGGCGTTGCATCCCAGTCCCGCCTGCGCTATCTGACGCCCCTCGCGACGCCCGGCTTCCAGAGCCGCGCCGTTCCTGCTGGGGAATGGTGTAATGGTAACACAGCGGTTTTTGGTACCGTCATTCTAGGTTCGAGTCCTAGTTCCCCAGCCACTTCTCCCTCCATGCCGATGACCGGCGCGACGTGCGGGTGCGTGCTTCGACACGCGCTGCGCGCTGCTCAGCATGACGAATTCCAATGCCCGTCATCCTGAGCAGCCGCGAAGCGGCGTGTCGAAGGACGCAGGGTGGACGCTATCCCCCGCCCAGCGGAAGACCGGGACCGTCTGGCAGTGTCTCCGCGCCGCCGTTCAACGATCGCTGCATCATGACGATGTCGACCCAGCGGCCGAACTTGAAGCCGACGCCCTTCATCACGCCCTGGACTTCGAAGCCGAAGGCCCGGTGCAGGGCGATGGAGGCCA
>JACRBD010000112.1 GCA_016234625.1 Caulobacterales bacterium
ACGCCGACGTCGAGACCGGCCAGACGGCGGACGGCACGGAGAGCTTCGACATGCCCCGCACGATCCGCATCGGCCTGATCTGGCGGCCTTGACCTTTCCCTCCGGGAGCGGTGTTTGCGCCTGATGGCGAGTTTTCAGGGCGATCAGGTGACGGTGGCGGGCGCGGGCGCGCTCGGCCTGTGCATCGCCCTGGCGCTGTCCCGGCGTGGGTTCGCGGTCACAGTGCTTGACCCGGCGGGGCCGGGCGACAACGCCTCGGGCGTCGCAGCCGGCATGTTGGCCCCGGTGTTCGAGGCGGCGCTCGACCCGCTCAGCGGCGACCATCTGGACCTCTTGCGCGCGGCGCGAGACGCCTGGCCCGACTTCGCGCCGATCGCCCTGGACCGCACAGGCGCCCTGTGGCGCGGGCCTGACGCCGCCGGGATGGAAGCGCGCCTGGACGCCCTGGGCGCCCAGTGGCGGCGCACGCCTGAAGGGCCCTTCACGGACGAGGACTGGCGGCTCGATCCTGGAGCGGCGATGACCGTGCTCTACGCCCATGCTGCTCGGGCGGGCGTGCGGTTCGAGACCCGCGCGGCTGGAGACGCGGAGCCCGGGTCGTTGGTGGTCGCGACCGGGGCGGGCGGCGCGGTCCTGGCGCCGGAGCTCGACCGGCTGACTCCCATCAAGGGCCACATCCTGCGCGTGGCCGGCGGTCCGGCGTCCGGGCCGGTGCTGCGGGGGGAGGGGGTCTATCTTTGTCCGGACCCGGCGGCGGCGGTGCTGGGCGCGACCATGGAAGCCGGGCGCGACGATTTGCGGGTCGAAGCGGACCAGGTGGCCGGTCTCCTGCGTCTGGGCGAAAGCCTATGGCCAGGAATTTCCGCGCTACGGGCGCGGGCCGAGACCGGCGTGCGGGCCGGGACGCCCGACGGGCTGCCGCTGGTGGGGCCCAGCGCGCGGCCGGGCGTGTTCCTCGCCGTCGGCGCGCGACGCAACGGCTGGCTGCTGGCCCCGCTTGTGGCGCGGAGCATCGCCGCGTATCTCGCGGGCGAAGACCCGGGACCCCATGCCGCGCGGCTCGATCCGCGCCGGTTCGATGACGAGGAAGAGAGCGCATGAGCAGTTTCTGGCCGACCGAGGAGCAGGAAGCCATCCGCGAGGCCGTGGGCCGTGTCTGCGCCGACTTCGACGACGAGTACTGGCGGCGCACCGACGAGACCGGCGAGGTCCCCGAGGCTTTCGCCCGGGCCATGGCTGACGGCGGCTGGCTGGGCGTGGCCATGCCCGAGGAATACGGCGGTGCGGGCCTGGGCCTGACCGAGGCGGCGCACGTGATGCAGACCGTGACCCAGTCGGGCGCTGGCTTCACCGGCGCCAGCGCCATCCACCTGAACATCTTCGGCCTGATGCCGGTGGTGAAGTTCGGCACCGACGAGCAGAAGCAGCGCCACCTGCCGAAGATCATCGCCGGAGAGGACAAGGCCTGTTTCGCGGTCACCGAGCCCAACAGCGGCCTGGACACCGCCAATCTGGAGACCCGCGCCGAGAAGCACGGCAACGGCTATCGCATCAACGGCCGGAAGATCTGGACCACCATGGCCCAGCGGGCCAACAAGATCCTGATCATCGCCCGCACCACGCCCAAGGAGCAGACGGCCAGACCGATGCAGGGGCTGAGCCTGTTCTACACCGACTTCGATCGCGCGAAGATCGAAGCCAAGCCGATCCCCAAGATGGGCCGCAAGGCTGTTGAATGTAATATGCTTTTCATCGAGGACCTGCAGGTCCCCGCCGAGGATCTGATCGGCGAGGAGGGCAAGGGCTTCCAGTACCTGATCAGCGGCCTGAACCCCGAGCGGGTGCTGTTCGGCGCCGAGGCGGTGGGCCTGGGTCGCGCGGCGCTGCGCAAGGCGGCGACCTACGCCAACGAGCGGATCGTGTTCGGCCGGCCGATCGGCCAGAACCAGGGTGTGCAGCATCCACTGGCCAAATGCTGGGCCGAGCTGGAGGCGGCCAATCTGATGGCCTTCAAGGGCGCGGCGCTCTACGACGCGGGCAAGGACTGCGGGGCCGAGGCCAACGCCGGCAAGTACCTTGGCGCCGAGGCCGGCTTCCGCGCCTGCGAAGCCTCGGTGCTGGCCCACGGCGGCATGGGCTACGCCAGGGAGTACGACGTCGAGCGCTACTTCCGCGAAGCCATGATCGCCCGCATCGCGCCGGTCAGCCGCGAGATGATCCTCAATTTCATCGCCGAGAAGGTGCTGGGCCTGCCGAAGAGCTATTAGCGCGGGGACATGTACCGCCTTCGGTACGTGTCCCTTCCTGCCGGCAGGGGAATTCGGTGGCAGTTTACGAATTCGCTATCCGGCTATTGAGTTGCCGCCGTGCTTGGCGAATTCGTAAACTGTCACCGAATTCTTGTCCCCGTTCGCCCTATTCCGGCAGGTCGAAACGCACCGGGATCTTGACCACCGCGCCGTCAACCGCCTTGCCATCGACCATGGCCGGCTTCATGCGGAAGTAGGGCTGCAGCCTGATCGCGGCCTTGCCGAAGCCGTAGTCGCCCGGGTCCTCGGAAACCACCTGACAGCCGCCCACCGAGCCGTTGGCCGCGACGATGCAGGCCAGGGTGGCCTGGCCAGCGACGCCCATGCGGATGGCCCGTTCGGGGAATACCCGCTGCATCTGGGCGAAGTTGGGTTTGCGGATCCAGTCGGGGTGGCTGATCACCGGCGTGGGCGGGATCGAGACGCCGTCTCCGATGGTGCTGATCGGCCCGGTATCGAGGGAGGCCATCGGACCGATCACAGTCTCATCGCCCAGGGACGGGTTGGCCGGCAGGGTATCGACATCGTTCGCGACGGCCGTGGTCAGCGGGTCGTGGATTTTGATCGCTGTCTGCGGCTTCGGATCGACCGGCTTGGCCTCGTCGATGACAGGCTTGGGCCGTTCGCGTTCAAGCTGGATGACCGAGCTGCTCCGGTCCGGCTCCGCGTCATAGGTCGGCTTGATGATGTCAAAGGCGCCGAGGGCCACATAGGCCCCGAGCGCAACGTGCACGGCCACCGAAAGGCCTATCGCGGCGGCGG
>JACRBD010000113.1 GCA_016234625.1 Caulobacterales bacterium
GAATAGGCGAGGCCGCGCTTCTCGCGCACCTCTTCGGTCAGGCGCGACGAGAAGCCGCCGCCGCCCAGGATGTAGTTCATGACGAAGGCCGCGTACCAATCGGGATGGTCGCGCTTGAGGCCGGCCTCGCCGAACATGGCCACGCTTTGGGGATTGTCGCGCCGGATCACCACCGTCCGGCCCGGCGCCTTGGGCGAGGTCTCGGACACGGCCGGGATCGCCGCCTTGGCGGGTAGCGCCCCCAAAGTCCTGTCGAGCAGCGGCCCCAGCGCCTCGGGCGTGATGTCGCCGACGACGCCGATCACCATCGTGTCCCTGGCGATGGCGGTGCGGGCGAAGCCCTTGAGGTCGGCTGCCGTGATCGCCTTGACCGTCTCGGGGCTGCCCTTCACCGGGATGGCGTAGGGATGTCCGGCGAAGACCAGCCGGTACCATTCGCGGCTGGCCACCGCCTCGGGGCTTTGCAGCTCGCGCGCGAGGTTGGTGAGGATCTGGCTGCGGATGCGCTCGACCGGTTCCTTGTCGAAACGGGGCCGGGTCAGCGCCAGGCGCATCAGCTCGAAGGCCGCGTCGCGGTTGTCGGAGAGCGTCCTCAGATGCCCGCGCAGCGAATCCTTGCCGGCGCTGAACGACAGCGAGATGGCGAGATCCTCCAGCCTGGTCTGGAACGCCTGCGAATCATGCGGCCCCGCACCCTCGTCGAGCAGCGAGGCGGCCATGTTGGCGAGCCCCGCCTTGGCGGCACTCTCGGCCGAGGCGCCGCCCCCGAACGACATCTCCACGGCGATGATCGGATTGGAATGGTCCTGGACCAGCCAGGCCTCGATGCCCTTGGGGCTGGTCACCCGCTCGACGGTGACGGCCCCGGCCGGGACGGGGAGCAGCGCCAAGACCAAAAGGACTGCGAGACGCCGGAATGCAAATTTCCGTGCAAATCCCCCCCCTCCCCCTCGTGGGGAGGGCCGGGGTGGGGGGCTGGTGCCATGACAGGGGGAGGGAGAAATCTGACGACAGGGCATCATCTGCGGACCTCGCGGCGGGCGGCGGGCGGAGTGTCGGCCTTGGGCAGCAGGCGGCCGGTGACCGAGGCATCGGCCACGAATACGGCGCGGGCGGCGGCGGCCACCTGTTCGGCGCTGACCTGGCGGATGCGTTCGGGCCAGGCCTCGACGTCGGCGACGCCCTGGCCGGTGGTCAGCGCCTCGCCGAACACGCGCGCCCCGGTGTGCAGCGAATCCCTGGCATAGACCACGTTGGCCCGCAGCCGCGACTTGGCGCGATCGACCTCCGCGGCCGGCACGCCCTCGGCGGCGATCCTGGCCAGCACCGCCTCGACCCGCGCCTCGACCTTGTCGAGCGACACGCCCGGACGCGGCGTGACGCTGATGCCGAAGGTGGTGAGGTCGAGCTGGGTGGGGTCGTACCAGGCGCCCGCCCCGGCGGCGAGGCCCTTCTCGACCACCAGATCGCGATAGAGCCGGCTGGTGGCCCCGCCGCCGACGATCTCGGCCAGCACCTGCAGCGGATAGGCCATCTCGGCCTGCCCCCTGGTGTAGCTGGGGGCGAGATAGGAACGGCTCCAGTGCGGCTGACGCACCCTTGCATCGGCCAGCACCAGCGACCGCTCGCCAACCGGCGGCGGTTCCTCGGTCCGGTGGCGGGGCGCCAGGTCGGGCGT
Organism: Caulobacterales bacterium; assembly: GCA_016234625.1. GTDB lineage: Bacteria > Pseudomonadota > Alphaproteobacteria > Caulobacterales > Caulobacteraceae > Caulobacter. Next base: position 1,679 of record JACRBD010000113.1, read on the forward strand.
GGGGGCCAGCGGACCGTAATGTTTCAGGGCCAGCTCGCGCACCTTGGCCGGGTCGACGTCGCCGGCCACCACCAGCACCGCATTGTTGGGGGCGTACCAGCGGCGATAGAATAGGAGGGCGTCGTCGCGCGACAGGGCGGCCACCTCGGCCGGCCAGCCGATGACGGGGCGCCGATAGGGATGGTTGAGGTAGAGCGCCGCCTCCATCCGCTCGTTCAACAGCGCCGAGGGATTGTTGTCGGTGCGCGAGCGGCGCTCCTCCAGGACCACGTCGCGCTCGGTCACGACGTCCTTCTCGTCCAGCGTGAGATTGCGCATGCGGTCCGCTTCCATCGTCATCACCAGTTCCAGGCGGTCGGCGGCGACGTTCTGGAAATAGCCGGTGTAATCGGACGAGGTGAAGGCGTTGTCGCGCCCGCCATGGCGCGCCACGATCTTGGAAAACTGGCCGGGCGGCACGCTGGGC
>JACRBD010000111.1 GCA_016234625.1 Caulobacterales bacterium
CGGCCAGGGGTCGTTCGGTTCCAGCTCCGTCGCGATGCCACTGGCGGCGACGGAGCGCCTTCACGACTGGCGCCAACGAGCTTCCCGCTCGAACCTCATCCCGCCGCCGCATCGGATCGCCTGGCCGAGACGCCCTCCCCGTGCAGCGGGATGAGGGGAAGGATAGGGGCGGTGGCGCGGGGTGAAGTGAACTCGCGGTTTGCCCCCGAGATATCGCGGAAAATCCTCAGTGAATCCAAGACTCTGGAACTCCCAGTCCCGCGCAGTCCGGCGGAATCGGCCCGCCCGGGAAAGTCCGGCAATCGATTTGTCCCGGTCCGCGCTTGATCATATATGCGTGGTTTCTACATTAGGCAGATGACCAGCACTCCCGTCGAACGGCCCTCCGCCAGCGAACTGGCCGCACTGGGCGCCAGCGCCAGCGCCGCCGCCCGCCTGCTCAAGCTGCTGGCGAGCGAGCAGCGGCTGCTGCTGCTGTGCAAGCTGATCGAAGGGGAAAGTTCGGTGGGCGAGCTGTCCGCCTATGTGGGGCTGGCCCAGTCGGCCACCTCCCAGCACCTGGCCAAGATGCGGGCGGAAGGCCTGGTGGCGACCCGGCGCGATGGCCAGACGATTCACTATCGCCTCGAGGACCCGGCCGCGATCCGCATGCTCGACACCCTCTGCGAGATCTACAAGCGGCCCGCCTGAATTCGGCTGGCCCAGGACGCCGATTGCGGAAGCCCCTGCAAATGGCCCAGACTTGCCGCGAGATCGCGTTCGCGCCCGCTGGAGACTTGCATGGACCCTGTCGAGATGGATCTGCGGCTCGTCCAGCGTCTGGACGACGCGGCGATGCTGGGCATGACGATCGCCGTATGGGCGGACGTGCACCCGGACCAGGTCGCTGTCCAGGACCCAGACGGGACGGCGCACAGCTTCGCGGCGACCAACGCCAACGCCAACCGTCTGGTCCGGCTGCTGCGCGATCGCGGCCTCGGCGCCGGCGACTCCGTGGCCCTGGTCTGTTCCAACCGCGTCGAGTTCGTCGAGGTCCTGGCCGCCGCGCTGCGCAGCGGGATACGGCTGACGCCGGTGAACTGGCACCTTTCAGCCGACGAGATCGCCTACATCATCCAGGACTGCGAGGCGCGGGCGGTGATCGCCGACGCCCGGGTCGCCGCGGTCCCCGAGGCGGTCGCCCGCTGCCCCGGACTTGAGATCAAGCTGGCGGTCGGCGGCCGGATCGACGGGTTCGAGCCCTACGCTGGGGCGATTGCCCCGTTCGATGGAACGGACATCGCCGATCCCGTGCTCGGCAACACCATGATGTACACCTCCGGCACCACCGGCCGGCCGAAGGGCGTGTTCCGGCCTGTTCCGGTGGTGACGCCCCACGCCACCTACCTCATGCGCGGCTACGATCCCCGGACCTCGGTGCAGATGTGCGCCGGGCCGGCCTACCACGCCGCGCCGCTGGCGTTCGATGTCAGGGCGGCCATGGCCGGCGGGACGCCGCTGGTGTTCATCGACCGGTGGGACTCCGAGGCCGTGTTGCGGACCATCAGTGAGCGGAAGGTCACTCATTTCCACCTGGTGCCGATCATGTTCCAGCGCCTGCTGGCGCTGCCGGACGAGGTCAAGGCTCACTATCCGGTGGATCACGTCCGTTTCATCATCCACGGGGCCGCGCCCTGCCCGCCCAAGGTCAAGCGGGCGATGATCGACTGGTTCGGGCCGGTCCTGACGGAGTATTACGCCGGCTCCGAGGGCGGGGCCGGGTTCCTGATCGACTCCCATGAATGGCTGCGCAAGCCCGGCAGCGTGGGCAAGCGGCCGGCGCTGCTGCGGGTGCGCATTCTCGACGAGGCCGGGCGCGACCTGCCCAACGGCCAGGCCGGCGGCATCTACCAGCAGCTGCCGCCCGGCGGGGCCTTCACCTACTTCAAGGACGAGGCCAAGACCCAGGCGTCCCGGGTGGACGACTTCTTCACCATGGGCGACGTCGGCTATTTCGACGAGGACGACTACCTGTTCCTGACCGGCCGCAACGCCGAGACGATCATCTCCGGCGGGGTCAACATCTACCCGCAGGAGATCGACAACGAGCTGGTCAAGCACGCCGCCGTCGCCGACTCGGCCACCATCGGCGCGCCGCACGACGAGTGGGGCGAACAGGTGAAGGCGGTCATCCTGCTGAAGCCCGGCTTCGAGCCGGGCGCGGCGCTGGCCGACGAGATCCTCGCCTTCGCCAGGGCCAGTCTGCCCGGCTTCAAGGTGCCAAAGAGCCTCGACTTCGTGACCGAATTGCCCAGATCCGAAGCCGGCAAGATCCAGCGCAACAAGGTGCGCGCGCCGTACTGGGAGGGGCGCGCGCGCCAGATCTGATGAATCTCGAGACATTTA
>JACRBD010000107.1 GCA_016234625.1 Caulobacterales bacterium
CGGGTGTTCCAGAAGACCCTCGCCGACCAGCCGGCCATGCGGGCGGTGATCGCCGACCTGGCCCTGGAGTACGAGGCCGCCGCTGTTCTGACCATGCGCGTCGCCCGGGCCTTCGACGGCGTCGGCGAAAGCGACCGCGCCTTCGCCCGATTGGCCGTGGCGCTCGGAAAATACTGGCTGACCAAGCGCTGCCCGAACTTCGTCTACGAGTGCATGGAGTGCCACGGCGGCGTCGGCTACGTCGAGGAGACGCCCCTGCCGCGCTATTTCCGCGAAAGCCCGCTGAACGCCATCTGGGAAGGCTCAGGCAACGTCATCGCCCTCGATGTCCTGCGCACCCTGCGCAAGGAGCCGGCGGCGCTGGAGGCCTACTGGGCGGAGATCCGCCGCCACACGGGCATTCACGGGACAGTGGTCGAGTTCGCCGTTCGCCTGCACGAACGCCTGAGCCGGCCGCTGGGCGAAGGCGACGCCCGACAGCTGGTCGAGGATATGGCGCTGCTGCTGCAGGCGGTGCTGCTTCTTGAGCACGCGCCCGCGGCCGTTTCCGACGCCTTCATCGACAGTCGCCTTGGCGGGCGCTGGGGCCGTTGCTTCGGAACGCTTTCGGCGGACGCCGACATCGACGCCATCGCCGGCCGACAGATCGAGCCGCTGGCCGGCTAGGTCCGGTCGATCCGCGCCGCGAAGCAGCCGCGCCGGGCGTTGTGAGCATGCAGATAGGCGGCCTTGGGGTTGTCGAGGAACCGCTCGATGAGCGGAACGGCCTCGGCCCCCTCGATCACCTCGGCGTCGATCATCATGCCGTCGGCGTCATAGGCGCGGATGGCCAGCAGCCGGCTGACGAGGGCCGGTGGCAGCGCGTCCTCGAAACGGGCGGGCGCCACGGCGCTTTCGCGGACAAAGATGGCATGGCGCGAGCGGTAGGGCGTCGCCGCGTCTTGGTGCTCGTGATTGAGCAGCAGCACGGTCTCGCCGGGCTCGGCGTCTTCAAGCGTGATGCGGCAGGGAAAGCCGGGCTTGCTGTCGACCGCGTAGCGGATGGCGCCGGCGGCGGTGAGGGCGGCCTCGTCCCGCCCGAACAGGGCGGCGAAGGGCTCGACGGGGAGGCCGGTGACGATGAAGGACATGGGGAAGCTCCTGATCCGAGGTCGCCAGGATCGCGCCCGACACAGGCCGCGGCCACCCGATCCTTGCGGCCGCGAAACCCCCTTTCCACAAAGCCGCCACGGACCTGACACGCTGGTCCCGTAACACCGGTCGCTTCGGGCATGGTTTCTGCTGGGCAGGGCCCGAGGCGTATCGTTCGGGGACAGGCGTTGAAAACAGTCGCCATACTTTCCCGCAAAGGCGGGACCGGAAAAACCACCCTGGCCGTGCATCTGGCATCGGCCGCGCACGGGTCGGGACACGTGACCCTGCTGGCCGATCTGGACCGGCAGCACTCGGCCGTCGAGTGGCGACGCCAGCGACAGGACGTCCATCCGGTGGTCGAGGCGGTCAAGCCCGGCGCCCTGTTCGCCCGCCAGCAGGACGCGGCCCGCGCCGGCGTCGACCTGATGATCATCGACACCGGTCCCTCCATCGAGGAGGAGGTGGAACAGGCCGTCCGCTGCGCCGACCTCTGTCTGGTGGTGGCCCGGCCCAACTTCTTCGACATCCGCGCCGTGGCCGAGTCCGCCGCCCTGGCCGCCCGGTTCCACAAGCCGGTGGTATTCGTGCTCAACCAGGCCCCGCATCGCCAGGCCAGCATCGAGGCGCCGGTGCTGATGGAGGCCGTCTCGGCCCTGCGCAAACTCGGCTTTCCCGTGGCGCCCATCGGTCTGCGCACCCGCGTGGCCTACCAGCGCAGCGTCGCCGGCGGCTCGACCGCCCAGGACATGGAGCCGTCGAGCTCCGCCGCCAGCGAGATCCTGGCGCTGTGGACCTGGGTGGAGGCGCGGTTGCATGAGGAGCGGCCCGTCGCGCGCACCCCGACCTTCATCTCCGCCGACGACCGGCCGGCGCCGATGATGCTGTAGAATTCGGAATTCGGTGACAGTTTACGAATTCGCCCGCGTTCGGTGACCCCTGAATGATCGGATCGCGAATTCGTAAACTGTCACCGAATTCCAGCCCGCAACGCCTGAAAGATCACGTTGCGCTGGGTCTCGCTCGATCCTGAATAGATGCTGGCCGCGCGGGTGGCGAAGTGCTTGGCCGTGGCGCGGGCGCCGTCGGCCAGCGGGCCGGTCTCGTCGTGGAAGGCCGCCAGCGCCAGGCCCCGGGCCGTCCCGGCGATCTCCATGGCCAGTTCGGCGACCCGCTGGTGCAGCTCGCTGCCGATCAGCTTGAGCGCCGAGGGGCTGGTGTTGTCGCCTTCGCGCAGCCGCCCGGCCGGCAGGAGGCTCAGTTCCGTTTGCTCGAAGGCGGTCAGCTCGATCTCGGCTGAAACCAGCCGGGCCATCAGGCCGGGTTCAAGGTCAGGAACGGCCAGGGCCGCGGCCCGCGCCCGCTGGTAGACGCGCCGCACGAGGGCCGAGGGGGTGTTGTTCGACCGGGCCAGCTGCATCAGCCGCTTGGCCACGGCCCAGCCCTGGCCCTCCTCGCCGATGCGGTTGGCCACGGGCACGCTGACCTGGTCGAAAAACACGCTGTTCAGCTCATGCTCCCCGTCAATCGTGATGATCGGCGAGACGGTCAGGCCGGGGGAGGGCATGTCGATCAGCAGGAAGGTCAGCCCCTGCTGCGGCTTCTCAGCCGTCTCTGTGCGGACCAGGGCGAACATCCGGTTCGAGAGGTGCGCGCCGGTGGTCCAGATCTTGGCGCCGGTCACGCGGTAGTGGTCACCGACCCGCTCGGCCCGGGTGGCGATCCGCGCCAGGTCCGACCCGGCGCCGGGTTCCGAGAACCCCTGGGCCCACAGGTCCTCGCCCGACAGAATGCCGGGCAGGTAGCGGGCCTGCTGCAGCGGCGTCCCCATCTCGATGATCAGCGGCCCCAGGCTGCGGATGCCGCCGGCGAACAGCACGGGCGCGTCATTGAGAGCGCACTCGCGGTCGAACAGGAAGCGCTGGCGCGGCGTCCAGCCCGTCCCGCCGTGGGCTGTCGGCCAGCCCGGCGCGATCCAGCCCCGGCGGTGAAGGCGCTGGTGCCACAGGCGGCAGGCGGCGATGTCGGAATGGACGCCCAGGGTCCGGCGTCCCGCTTCGCGCAGGTCCGGGGTCAGCGCCTCGGCGAGAAAGGCCCGCACCTCGGCGAGGAAGGCCGCGTCGGGATCTGTGTCGCTGGGGGCGGGACGGGGGACCGGCATGGTCGCCAGCAGACCGTGCTCTGGCGACCCCGTCCGTGATTCAGGTCAATCGGGCGGCGAAGGGACATGTTCGGATTGCGCAGCAATCCGTACGTGTCCCCGTTCAGTGCGCAGGGCGTTCATGTACCTGAAAAGTACGTGTCCCCGTTACCGTGTCCGTTACGTATCTGATCATATCCGACGGTAGTTTACCTGACAGAACCGATCTCGGCTGGTTCAAACCCTTCACTACCATCGGAAACATCGTAAGCGAGGAAGGTTGAGCCATCGGGCCGCCATACTGTGTAAGTGTCTTCCTCAAGATCGCTGATCTGATCTGTACTGATCGCGACCATAGTATTCAAACCGGAAGCCCAAGTACGCGCTAGATTGGAAATTATGTCGGCCAAATTTTCCGAATGATCAAGAAATGCTTGAATTGTCGTTCGAAACCCTCGGGGATAGTAGACCAACTCTATACTCATATAGTATTAGTTATCGCCCGCATGAGAAAAATAGTCAGCAAGGGGAAGAATTTTTGTGATGTTATTATCCTTCCGCATGGCAGTGCGAAGCGCGTCTAGAGTAACGCGACTCTCAAGGCAGAATTCAGCTACTTCGCTCATCGTGGCCTTGATCCGTACAGTCCAAGCAGTTTGAAACGGGAACAGAAACGGGGACGACACGGGGACACGTACTTTTCAGGTACATGAACAACCATCCCGCATGAACAACCATCCCGCATGGTGACACGTACCGGCTATCGCCGGAACATGTCCCCGGTCAATCAGGCGCTCTTGTTCAGCGTGATCGCCCGGGCGTCGCCGGCCTGGGTCGTGGCGCCGGGACCGTAGCCTGCGCCGGTGGTGCGCTGGGCGGCGACCTCCTCGGCGATGGCCCGGACCAGGCCCTCGGTGACCGTGCGGGCGGCCTCCAGGGCGCGGCCCTGGCGGGCGAGGACCGCATCGAATCCCTCAGTCGACTGCATCAGCCGCTTGCGCTGCTCCAGCGGCGCGGCCTCGATCAGGGCCGGCGCCTGGCGCACCCGCGCCGATTCATGGCGGTAGATGTTGGCCAGCTTCGACAGTTCCTCCATCTGGGCGGCGGCGTCCTGCGGACGGCGCTGTTCGAAGGCCTGGCACTGCTGCGCCATCAGCGCGGTCAGCCGGTCGGTGAGAACGATCAGTTGGTCGACGCGGTCGGTCGCGTCGCGGGCGTCGAGGGCCATGGAGGTCGTCTTTCTAGCTGAGGGCCTGCAGTTTGAGCATTTCACGCTGGACGGTGTCGGCGACGCCCAGCCCGCCGCGTTTGGCCGTCTGTTTGGCGATGGCGTCGGTGAGAAAGGACTTGAACATCGCCTCGCCCTGGCCGCCGCCGAAGGGCGCCTCGGTGGACAGGCCCTCGAACATCGGCTGCAGCATGGTCGACAGGAACGAGGCCTCGAAGGCCCTGGCGGCCTCCTCGATCTTGCGCCTGCGCGCCAGCTCGGCGGTCGAGCCGGCGGTCGACTGGGCCTGGCCCATGAGAATGTCGGCCGGCATGGCGACGGGCGAGGCCATCACATCACCTCGATATCGGCTTGCAGGGCGCCGGCGGCCTTGATCGCCTGCAGGATGGAGATCATGTCCCGCGGCGTGACGCCCAGGGCGTTGAGACCGGCGACCAGACTGGCCAGGGACGCGCCGCTCTTCAGGGTGATCAGCTGCTTGCCGGTCTCCTCATCGACGGCCACCGAGGACTGGCTGACCACTGTCGTCTCGCCGCCGCGGCTGAAGGGCGCCGGCTGGCTGACCTCGGGCGTTTCCTGGACGGTGATGGTCAGGTTGCCCTGGGCGATGGCCACGGTGGAGATGCGCACCGCGTCGCCCATGACGATCACGCCGCTGACTTCGTCGATGATCACCTTGGCCGGGGCGTCGGGCTCGACCTCGAGGGTCTCCACCGCGGTCATGAAGCCGACCATGCTCTGGCCGGCGGGTGGGCGCAGGGTGACGATGGTCGGGTTGTCGGCGATCGCCGTGCCGGGGAAGCGGGTATTGATCACCGTGGCGATGCGCTGGGCGGTGGTGAAGTCGGGATTGCGCAGGGTCATGCGCATCTGGCCCATCTGCGCCATCTGGAAGCCGGTCTCGCGCTCGATGGTCGCCCCGCCGGCGATGCGGCCGGCGGTGGGCACGCCCTTGCTGACCGAGCTGCCCGAGGCGCCGGATGCGGACACCGACCCGGTCTGCACCGTGCCCTGGGCCACACCGTAGACCTGGCCGTCGGCGCCGATCAGGGCGGTGACCAGCAGGGTGCCGCCCTGCAGGCTCTTGGCGTCGCCGGCGGCGGAGACCGTGACGTCGATGGCCGAGCCGGCGGCGGCGAAGGGCGGCAGCTTGGCCGTGACCATCACCACCGCGACATTCTTGGTGTTGAGGTTGGTGTCGCGGACGTTGACGCCCAGCCGCTCGAACATCGCCTCGAGGCTCTGGCGGGTCATCGGGGCGTTGCGCAGATTGTCGCCGGTGCCGTTCAGGCCCACCACCAGGCCGTAGCCGGTCAGCTGGTTTTCCCGCACGCCCTCGAACGCGACCACGTCCTTGATACGGGACTTGGCGAGGCTCGGCCCGGCCGTCACGAAGGCCAGAACCAGCACCAGACTACCTACTATGGATGGACGCATGTCGCTCCCGCCGAGACGCCGTACTAACCCGCGCGTCCTTGCGAGAACCACGCCAGAAAAATACCAAGGGAAAACAGAGGGTTGTTCTGTATCCGGGCGGGCGTTGGCCGGGTCACGGCAGAAATTGCCCGGCATTAACCATGCCGCAAGCCTGAGGGCCGACATTCGGCGTCGAACAAGGGTTTGGAGCGGCGTATCGCCTCCATGAAAGTCACCAGTACCAGTGGAGCCGGATCGCTCGGCGGCGCCAAGGGCGCGCCCAGGGCGTCGGGCGGTCAGGGCGGCTTTTCCCTGCCCAGGGTCAGTGGGGCCGGCGCGGCGTCGGATGTCGCGCGCAGCATGGGCGTCTCGGGCATCGGCTCGGTCGATGCCCTGATCGCCCTGCAGGACGTGGGCGGGCCGCTGGAGCGCCGCCGCCGCGCGGTCAGCCGCGCCGGCCGCATTCTGGACGTGCTGGACGAGGTCAAGCTGGCCCTGATCGATGGCGAGGTCTCCGGCAAGGACCTCGACCGCCTTCTGCGGGCCGTGCGCGAGGAGCGCATGAACACCGATGACGGTCCGCTGGAAGGCCTACTGAACGAGATCGAGACCCGGGCGGCGGTTGAACTGGCGAAGCTTGAACAGGCGAGGGTTGCGGCATGAACGCCCGCCCAACGCGAGCTTCATTGAACGTTGCACGGCTTTTGTTATAAGGCCCCGCTCTTGTGAGCGTGGCGTATTTAGGGGGCGTGAGGCGTCAATGACGACGGCTACGGTTCTAGCTGAAACGGCTGAGTATCGTCCTTCGGACGACGAGCCGTTCATGAATGAGCGACAGCTCGAATACTTCAAACAAAAACTGATGAACTGGAAGGATGAGATCCTTCGCGAATCTCGCGAAACGGTCACCCATCTCCAGAAGGAGACCGAGAATCATCCTGACCTGGCCGATCGCGCCACGTCGGAGACTGATCGGGCTCTTGAGCTCCGCACCCGTGACCGGCAGCGGAAACTCATTTCGAAGATCGACGAGGCCCTGCGCCGCATCGAGGACCAGTCCTACGGCTATTGCGAAGAGACGGGGGAACCCATCGGCCTGGCGCGCCTGGAGGCTCGTCCCGTCGCGACCATGAGCGTCGAGGCCCAGGAGCGGCACGAGCGCCGCGAACGGGTCCATCGGGACGATTGACCAGTAGGGGACATGTACCCTCTTGGGTACGTGTCCCCGAAATTCGCCGCGCGATTGGGGGACACGTACCTTCGGTACATGTCCCCATCCCACCGGCGGGGCAATTGCGCCCGTCCGCGCCGTCGGCCAGACTCCACGCCTGAGCAGGCGGCGGAGACAGCGCATGACCGAAACTCCTGACATTGCCCGCCTGGCGACCCTCGCCGCGGCCCAGCGCTATGTCGACGCCTGGCTGGCGGGCGACTTCCCGGCCATGCTGTCGACCTATGCCGACGACTTCGTGCTGCACTGGTTCGGCGACAACCCGCTGGCCGGAGTGAAGTGCGGCAAGGCGGCGGCGGTAGAGGCGCTGATGGAATTTACGCGGCGCACTTTGCGGCGGCTGGTCGCCGTCGACAACGTCATGGCCGACGCGGGGCGGGCGGTGATCATCGTCCGAGAATCAATCACCGCCGGCGGGGAGACACGGGAGGTCGAGCGGGTGCTGGTCTACCGGGTGGCGGACGGCCTGCTGGCCGAATGCTGGGTCTACGACGAGGACCAGCGGTTCATCGACCGGGCATTGTCGGTCTGAAAGCCCTTCCCCCTTCATGGGGGAAGGGTTGGGATGGGGGTGCGTTTCAGGAGAGGGCGCGGTCCAGGATGGCGGCCGTCACGTGGTCCGGGGCCAACCGGCATCGCCGCAGCACCCCCATCCCCGACCCTTCCCCCATCAAGGGGGAAGGGAGATGTCCTTAAGCTCATGCAGGCCAGCGTGCCGGTCGGGTCAGGTCAGTCCACCGACTTGGCGCTTCGCGCCACCGCGCGCGGCGGGCCGCAGGCCCGACCTTGAGCTGAGGAGAGACGGCGCGCTCTTCGCGCCGTATGCGACGGCCACTGGCCGGCGCCTCGACGAAACTGACCCGACCGGCGATAGTCTCGCCATGAGATGAAGGGCGGGAAGGGGACGCTGCGCCCCGTTCTTCGTGCCGAAGGAAATCGAGTTCGATGAGCCGAAGCGACATGGACGCCGTGCCAAATGATGGCATCGAGAGTGCCGTGCATCTTCTCCAAAAGCGTGGGGAGTTCTACCCATTTTCGGTCGTAAGAACGGTGCTGGGCGAACAGCGTCACGTACAGACTGTGATAGATGCTGCTCGATCTACTTCAGATGATGCGCGCGAATTCCTCGAGGTCACCCTTGAGAAGGAGGGCCGCACGGGAGTGCTTCAAACCGTGGCGATGGTTTCCAACGTGACGCTCACCGAAAAGGACACCGGGCGACGGTTCGATGCCATCAGAGTCGAGGTGGATGACGCCGAGTGCGAGCCCGCTTTGTGTTACGTTCCCTATCGCCTTCACTCTGGCGCGGTGGAGCTTGAGGAAATGGAAGCGGGCCTTGGCCGCAGGATCGTTTTCGGACGCGAAAGGTCCAGTCCTCGCTAGCGCGCACGACACACTCCGGTTTTGCCGGAACATCTGTTCCCCATGCCCCCCACCTTGACTTCCTCCCTCCCAAAGCCGACCTAGCCCGGCTCTGAGAAGGACTGCCTCCCATGACCGTTCGGGTCCGTTTCGCGCCGTCGCCCACCGGGCGGCTGCATGTCGGCAACATTCGCACCGGCCTGATCAACTGGTTGTTCGCCCGCGCCCAGGGCGGCCAGTTCGTGCTGCGGATCGACGACACCGACCTGGAGCGGTCGACCCTCGAATACGAACAGGGGATCGAGACCGATCTGGCCTGGCTGGGCATGGCCTGGGACGAGAAATACAGCCAGTCGGCGCGCTTTCCGCTCTATCGCGAGGCCATGGAGCGGCTGAAGGCCGCCGGGCGCCTGTACGCCTGCTATGAGACCGGCGAGGAGCTCGACCGCCGCCGCAAGGTGCAGCTGTCGCGCGGCCAGCCGCCGGTCTATGACCGCGCGGCGCTGAAGCTGACCGACGCCGAGCGCGCGACGCTGGAGGCTGAAGGCCGCCGGCCGCACTGGCGGTTCCGCCTCGAGGGCAAGCGGGTGAAGTGGGACGACCTGGCCCGCGGCGCCTGCGAGGTCGATACGGCCTCAATGTCCGACCCGGTGCTGATCCGCGAGGACGGGGCGTTCCTCTACACCCTGCCGTCGGTGGTCGATGACATCGACATGGCCATCACCCACGTGATCCGCGGCGAGGATCACGTGACCAACACCGGCGCCCAGATCGAGATCTTCGAGGCGCTGGGCGCCAGGGCTCCGCAGTTCGCCCACACCACCCTGCTGGTCGGGGCGGACGGGGAGGGCCTGTCCAAGCGGCTGGGCTCGTTGTCGATCATGGAGCTGCGCGAGGGTGGCTACGAGCCGCTGGCGATCGTCTCGCATCTGGCGCGGATCGGCACGTCCGACCCGCTGGAGCCCGGCGAGAGCATCGAGGCGCTGGCGGCGGCCTTCACCTTCGGCAAGATGGCCCGCCATCCGGGCCGCTATGACCCCGCCGACCTGTCGCGGCTGAATTCAGCGGTGCTGCACGCCATGAGCTACGCCGAGGCCCAGCCCCGGCTGGCCGAGCTGGGCGCGGACCTGGGCGAGGCCTTCTGGCTGGCGATCAGGGCGAACCTGGGCCCGTTTGCCGGCGTGTCGAACTGGTCGCGGGTGGTTAACGGCGCGATCGAGCCGCTGATCGCCGAGGAGGATCGCGCCACCGTCGCGGCGGCGAAGGACCTGCTGCCGGCGATGATCGACGGCGACACCTGGAGCCGGTGGACCACGGCGGTGAAGGAGCAGACCGGGGCCAAGGGCCGTGGCCTGTTCATGCCGCTGCGCCGGGCCCTGACCGGCCTGGACCACGGGCCGGAGATGGCCATGCTGCTGCCGCTGATCGGCCGCGAAAAGGCGGTCCGCCGCCTGTCCGGCGAGACCGCCTAAGTCAAACTGATCGAGCCGGGATCGGTGACGCCACCCCCCTGGTCGGCGTACATCGCCAGCACCGCGGGCACCACCGCCTCAACCGTCTCCACCGAGCGCCAGGACCTGGCGAACTCCGGCGGCGAGAGCTTCTCGCGGATGGTGTGGTGGAACAGCTCGAAGAGCGGGTCCCAGAAGCCGCGCGGGTTGTAGAACACCACCGGCTTGGCGTGCAGGCCCAGCCGCTGCCAGGACAACAGCTCGACGATCTCCTCCAGGGTGCCGATGCCGCCGGGCAGAACGACGAACGAATCAGCCCGCTCGAACATCATCATCTTCCGCTCGTGCATCGAGCTGACGACGATGGTCTCGACGTCGTCGAACGGCTGCTCGCGGTCCTGCAGGAAGTCGGGGATGATGCCCAGCACCCGGCCCTGGGCGTCGTGGGCGCCGCGGGCGCTGGCGCCCATCAGGCCGACGCCGCCGCCGCCGTAGACGAACTTCAGCCCCGCCCGGGCGATTTCGCCGCCGATGGCGTAGGCGGTGGAGAGGAATTGCGGGTCGGCGTCGTTGGACGAACCGCAGTAAACACAGACGGAATCCACGCCGCCGGGCTTGATCGACATCTCCTGAAGGCTCCGGGGATGAAAAAGGCGCGCTTGCGGGCGCGCCGTGGGAATATGATCCGCATGATCGGGTTTTGAGGGCAGGGTTGCAAGAGACGTGTCGGTTCGCTTGAGCGTGTTGGCGGGGTTGCTTCCGCTCATGGCCCTGTCCGCCTGCGGCGACGGCGGCCGTCCGATCTGGAAGGGCGAACCGGCGAAACCGGGCGCCGAGGCCGGCTATCTGCAGGCGCCGCGCGTCGTGACGATCCGGCCCGTCCGGGGAGGACTGGCGCTGGCCGGTACCGCGGCGCCCGGCGCCCGGATCCGGCTGGGGACGCCCACCGGCGAGCTGCGCTACGCCTCGGCCAGCGAGACGGGACGCTGGACCATCGTCATTCCGCCTTCCGGCGACCTGCGGCTGTTCGGCGTCTCGATGACCGTCGGCGCGCGGACCGTGCAGGCGGAGGGCTACCTGGCCGTGACCCCGGGCGGCCGGGCGGCGCAGCTGCGGGCCGGGGCCGGCGCGCTGGTGCTGGCGCCGCCCTCGCGCCGGCCGCTGATCCTGGCCCTCGACTTCGACCGGGACGGCGCGGCGATGGTCTCCGGCGTCGGCACGGTCGGGGCGGAGATCGGCCTGCGGCTGGACCGCGCCGCAGCCGGCGGCGCGACCATCGACCGCCAGGGCCGCTACAGGTTCGCCCTGGTCCGGACCATGGCCAGCGCCGGGCATGTACTGGAGATCTCCGGCGCGGGCGGTGAACAAGTGTTGACGATCAGCGCCGGCCGTCCCGCGCCCCTGGGCCAGCCGTTCCGGGCCGAACGAGTCCAGGGCGCCTGGCGGATCGACTGGATGACTCCCGGCGGGGGCGTTCAGTCCACCGTCCTGTTCGATCCTCCCGGCGTGGGCGCCTGATGCGCGCCGCCGCCGCCGCCCAGATGCGCCGCTCCGCTGACGGAACGCCGCCGCCGTCCCCCGAAGCCGAGCCCCGCGCGCGGCCGTTGAAGGCGCTCAAGGACCTGGCGGGGCTGGTGATGCGCTCGCGGGCGCCGGGTCTGAAATGGCGGCTGTTCGCGGCCTTTGGCCTGACCCTGGCGGGCAAGATCGCCGGGGTCACCGCGCCGCTGCTGCTGGGGGCGGCGGTCAACAGGCTGGCGGCCGGTCAAGCCGCCGGCGTCCAGGTCGGCGCGGCGTTCGCCGGCATGGCCCTGGGCTGGGCCCTGATCCGCTTTCTGTCGGGCGCCGCGCCCCAGGCCCGCGACGCCATCATCACCCCGGTGGCCCAGGCGGCCCAGACGCGTGCGGCGTCGGAGACCTTCGCCCACGCCCTGTCCCTGTCGATGGACTTCCACCAGAGCAAGCGCACCGGCTCGCTCTCGCGGGTCATCGACCGGGGCGCGCGGTCGATGGAATTCCTGCTGCGGGCGCTGGTGTTCAACCTCGCGCCGACAGTTATCGAGCTGTTCATCGCCGCCGGCGTGCTGGCGGCGAAGTACGACTGGCGCTTCGCCGCCGTCGCCGTGGCCACGGTGGTGGTCTATGTGATCCTGACCTTCGCCGTCTCCGACTGGCGGATCGCCCATCGCCGGGCGCTCAACGAGGCCGACCAGGAGGCCGCCGGCCGGGCCGTCGACGCCCTGATCAACTACGAGACGGTCAAGACCTTCGGCGCCGAAAGCCGCGCCGTGGCCAATTACGACACCGCCCTCAACGCCTACGCCGCCGCCCAGATCACGGCGACCAACTCCCTGACCCTGCTCAACGCGGTGCAGTCGGCGGTGATGAGCCTGGGCCTGGCGGTGATGGCGGTGATGGCCGGCTACGAGGCCTCGGCGGGTCGCATGGGGCCGGGCGACGTCACCGCCGCCGTGCTGATCATGATCAACCTTTACGCCCCGCTGAACATCCTGGGCTTCGCCTACCGCGAAATCCGCCAGTCGTTCATCGACATGGAGGCCATGCTCGACCTGCGCCGGCAGGCCCCGGACGTGGCCGAGGCGGCGGACGCCCAGGGCCTGCCGCCGGCCCCGAACGGGCAGGGCGGGGAGGTGGTGTTCGACCTGGTCTCCTTCCGGCACGGCGCGCGGTCAGAGGGCCTGACCGAGGTCAGCTTCCGCGCCATGCCGGGAACCACGGTGGCGCTGGTGGGCCCTTCGGGCGCCGGCAAGACCACCCTGGTGCGGCTGGCCCTGCGGCTGATCGATCCGCAGTCGGGCCGGGTGACCATCGACGGCGTCGATCTTCGCCAGCTGAAGATGGCCGCCCTGCGCCGGGCGGTGGCCCTGGTGCCGCAGGACGTGGCCCTGTTCAACGACACCCTGGAGGTCAACATCGCCTTCGGCCGACCGGACTCATCGCCGGCGGAAGTGGCGGCGGCGGCCGAGGCGGCGGAGCTGTCGAGCTTCATCGAGGGCCTGCCCGACGGCATGGCCACCAAGGTCGGCGAGCGGGGGTTGAAGCTGTCCGGCGGCGAGCGTCAGCGGGTCGGCCTGGCCCGCGCCCTGCTGGCCGATCCCCGGGTGCTGATCCTCGACGAGGCGACCAGCGCCCTGGACTCCCGCACCGAGGCGGCCATCCAGGACACCCTGCGGCGGGCCCGCAAGGGGCGCACGACCCTGGTGGTGGCCCACCGGCTGTCGACCATCGCCGACGCCGACGAGATCCTGGTCCTCAAGAAGGGCCGGATCGTCGAACGCGGCGCGCACGAGGCGCTGCTGGCGGCGGGCGGCGAATACGCCACCCTGTGGAAGCGCCAGACGCGCGGGCGGTGACCTACTGGGCCGCCTGGTCGTAGGCCTGATGGTCGTTGACGGCTGACGGGCTGTCCGCCTCGGCCCGCTGGCGGTCCGCCCACGACTGCCTGCCGCGCAAGGCCAGCCAGACGTTGCGGAACCGGCGCGCCAGCGTCCTCGGCGCGGCCAGGGCGGCCGGCGTCAGGAACAGGGTCAGCAGGGTCGAGAAGCTCAGGCCCCAGACCACCGCGCCAGACAGCTGGACCCACCACTCCGAACCCGGCGCCTTGTATTCGAAGTGGGCGCCGCGGAAGTTCGGGTGCAGCTGGAACATCAGCGGCAACAGGCCGACGACCGTCACGACGGTGGTCAGGATCACCGGCCGGAACCGCTGGACCGCCGCCCGCATGGCGGCTTCATCGGCCGGATAGCCCTGTCGCCGCAGCTGGTAGAAGGTGTCGACCAGCACGATGTTGTGGCCCACCACGACCCCGGCCAGGGCGATCACCCCCGTCCCGAGCATGATCACCGAGATGTAGTCGAAGGTGTGGGCGACATTGACGACCACCCCCAGCAGCACCCCGGCGACCGACAGGATCACCGCCGAGAGCGTCACCAGGATCCCGTAGAAGCTGTTGAACTGCCACAGCAGGATGATGCCCATCATGAACAGGGTGGCGGCCATGGCCGTGGCGAAGAAGGCCGCGGCTTCGGCGCCTTCCTCGTCGGCGCCGGTGAACTTCCAGTGCACCGAGGGGTCGAACGGCGCCTTCTCCAGCCATTTCTTGATCTCGGTGATCTTCTGGTTGGCGGCGACGCCCGGGGCGGCGTTGGACTGGATGGTGATCATCCGCTGGCCGTCGCGCCGCTGGATCGTGGTGACCTGCTGACCGGGCGTCTCCTTGATCAGGTAGCTGGCGGGCACCGGGCCCATCGGCGTCATGATCTTCAGGTTGGCGAAGGACGACAGGTTCCGGGACTCCGGCGTGAAGCGGACGCGGATGTCCAGCTCGTCCTCGGAGTCGTCGGGGCGGAAGCGGCCGACCAGCACACCGTCGGTGACGAACTGGATCGCCTGGCCGACGCTCAGCACATCGACGCCGTAGCGGCCGGCGGCCTCGCGGTCGACGCTGATGTTCCATTCGATGCCGGGCGAGGCGCGGCTGTCCTCCTGCTCGATCAGCTGGGGATCGGTGGCCATGCGGGTCTTGACCATCTCGGCGGCGCGGTTCAGCGCGGCCGGGTCGGCGCCGCGCAGTTCGACCTGCACGTCCTTGCCCTGCGGCGGGCCGTTCTGCGGCGGTCGCACCTCGACCAGCACGCCGGGCACGTCGGCGACCCGTTCGCGGATCGCGTCCTCTATGTCCTGGCCGCGCAGGCCCAGCGCCTTGCGATCCTCGAAGTCGACGAACTGGACCTGGATGCGGCCGACGGTGTCGTTGGGCGGGCCGAAGTTGCCGCCGCCGGTGAAGCGGCCCGAACTGGCGTAGATCGACTCGATGCCCTTGATGCCGGCGAGGCGGACCTCGACCTTGCGCACCAGCTCGTCTGCGGCGGGGGCGGCGAGGTTGCCGCGGGCCTTGACGTAGATGGCGACGTACTCGGGGTCCTGATCGAGGAAGAACTCGACGCGGTGCTTCTGGGAGGCGAACAGGAAGCCGATCACGAAGATGATGCCCACCGCCGCGGCCGTGACGCGGAACGGGTGATGGCCGGCGAACCACAGGACCCGGGCGTACCAGCCCATGAAGCCGCTCATTTCGCGGGGGTCTCCCCGCTCGGACTTCTCGATCTCGGCCAGGTGCTCGGCGTCCACGCCCTGCTTGCGGCCGAAGATCGAGCCGAGCGCCGGGGTGAAGATCAGGGCCACGAAGATCGAGGCGCTGAGCACCATGATCAGGGTGATCGGCAGGAAGCTCATGAACTTCCCGGGAATCGAGTTCCAGAACAGGAAGGGGATGAAGGCGCAGAGCGTGGTCAGGGTGCCGTTCAGCACCGGGAAGAACATGCGCTTGCCGGCGGCGGCGAAGGCCTTCTCGCGGTCCATGCCCTCGGCCATCTTCCGGTCGGCGTATTCAACCACCACGATGCCGCCGTCGACGAGGATGCCGACCGCCAGCACCAGGCCGAACATGACCATCATGTTCAGGGTGATGCCAAAGGCCTGCAGCAGCAGGAAGCCGATCATGAAGCAGAGCGGGATCGACAGCCCGACCATGATCCCCTGACGGACCCCCAGGCTGGCCACGATGATGATCATCACCAGGATGGTGGCGATGATCAGCCCGCTTTCCAGGATGGTCAGGCTGCGTTCGATGAACTCGCTTTCGTCGAAGGTGAAGTCGACGGCGATGGTGTTCAGGCCCTGCGCCTTCCAGCGCGCCTGCTCCGCGGCCGCGATGCGGCGGACGTCCACCACGGAGTCGAGGATGTTGGCGCCCGGCCGCTTGACCACATCGACGCCGAAGGCGGGCTGGCCGTTGAAGCGCGAGATGCGGGTCGGCTCCTTGAAGGTGCGGCGCACCTCGCCGATGTCGCCGATGGTGATCAGGCGGTCGCCGCTCCTCTTGATCGGGAGCCCGAGGATGTCGGCGGGGTTCTCGACCACGCCGGGCACCTTCACGGCGAACTTGCCCTGGCGCGTCTGCAGGTTTCCGGCGGGAACCAGCTGGTTGTTGCGGAAGATCACCGCCGCCAGCTCGGAGGCGGTGACGTTGGCCGCTTCCATGCGCGCGGGATCGATGGTGACCTCCATCACCTCCTCGCGGCCGCCGTAGAGCTCGGTGCGCAGCACGCCGGGCAGGGTTTCCAGCCGGTCCTGCAGTTCCTGGGCGGTCTTGAACAGGGTGCGCTCGGGCGCGGCGCCCGACAGCATGATCCCGATGAAGGGATCATCGCTGATGTTCTGCTCCATGATCACCGGCTCTTCCGCGTCCGGCGGGAAGCGGCCGCGCGCCATGTCGACCCGGGCCCGCACATCCTGCAGGACCTTGTCCTTGTCGAAGTTCACCTCGAACTCGAGATAGATCATCGCCGCGTTCTGCATCGCGACGGCGTTCATCTCCTTGAGACCTTCGAGGGACTGCAGCTCGCGCTCGATCGGCCTGACCAGCAGGCGTTCGGAGTCCTCCGGCGAGACGCCGGGGTAGGGCACCTGGATCATCACGAACGGCACGGTGATATCCGGTTCGGATTCCCGCGGCAGGTTCAGATAGGTGATCAAGCCGAAGATGGTCGCGATCGCGGCGATGCCGAGAACGACCTTCCTTCGCTTGATGGCTCCGTCGATCAGGGCGCCGATCATCTCACGTCTTCTCCTGGCGTCCGGACGCGCCTAGCGCGTGGACGCGCGAACTTTCTGGCCTTCGGACACATAGGACTGGCCCGCGACGATCACCCGGGCGCCGCCGCGCAGTCCGGAGACCCAGACGCCCTGCGGCGTCTCCTCGAGCACGACGACGGGCGCGAAGGCCACGCGGTCGCCCTCGACGACATAACGGACGCCCTGGCGACCGGCGGAATCGAGCACCAGCGCCGTGGCCGGAACCAGATGGGCGGGGCCGGAGCCGGTGGTGATCCTCACCTGGGCCGACAGGCCGGATCGCGACCGGCCGCCAGGGTTGGGCGCCTCGATCTCGACGCGGTAGGTCCGCGTGGCCGGGTCCGCGTCACGAGCGACCAGCCGCACGCGGCCGGTCAGCACCTCGCCCGAAACCAGGGTCGCCGTCGCCGTCGCGCCGACGCTGATGCCGATGACGTCGCGCTCGGCGACATCGGTGATGATGACCATCGGATCGAGCTGGATCATGGTGCCGCAGGCGCCGCCGGGCGCCAGGTACGAGCCGATCTCGGCCTCGCGACGGTCGAACACCCCGGCGAACGGCGCGCGGATGTTGACCTGGTCCAGCAGCACCTGGGCCTGGCGCACCTGGGCGGTGGCGCCGTCGAGGTTGGCCTGGGCCTGCAGCACCTGGGTCTGGGAGCGATAGCCCTGTTCGGCGAGGCGATCGGACGCTTCCTTTTCAAGCTGGCGGGTCCGCAGCAGGGCCCGGGCCTGGTCCAGCGTCGCCTGGCGGGCGTCGGTGGAGATGCGGCAGAGCACCGTTCCCTTGGCCACGAACGACCCTTCACGCGCCGGCGTCGCGGCGACCGGACCGGCGGTCTCGGCGCGGACGATCACCGTGCGGTTCGCCTCGGTCCGGCCGCGCGCGCTGATGACGTAGGGCCGTTGCGACTCCTCGATGAGTTTCACCTGGACCAGCGGTTCGGCGATCTTCGCCGGCGCCGTCGCGGCGGACTTCTCCTTCTCGCCGAACATCCCGACGATGCCGCCGACCAGGAAAAACAGGCCGACGGCGGCCGCGATGCCGATAGCGAACAGGTGCGATTGCTTGAGCTTCATCTACGACCCCGGGAGCGCAACCCGTGGGCGGGCGCACCAAAGCGCGTCCGTTACCCACCCCGGGGAGCTTATCTGAACAGTGTCCATATGCTGATTTCGCGAGCGCTTCGCAAATGAAATTCCGGAAATGTTCCGCGTTTGCGGGCTGGTTTCGCCGCTTCGGGCGGCTGATAAGACACAGATGACCCCGGCCGCCGATCCCGCCGCCCTGGACGCCGCCGACCCCCTGGCGCGATTCCGTGACGCCTTCGCGCGGCCGGGCGGCGTGACTTATCTGGCGGGCAATTCCCTTGGTCCTCTGCCGAAGGCGGCGGCCGGGCGGGTCGCCCGGGTGGTCGAGGTCGAATGGGGCGAGAGCCTGGTGCGTGGCTGGAACAGCCACGACTGGATCGGCGCCCCGGCCCGGGTCGGCGGCAAGATCGCCGGCCTGATCGGCGCGGAACCGGACGAAGTGCTGGTCGCCGATTCAACCTCGGCCAACCTCTACAAGCTGGTGGTCGCCGCCATGCAGGCGCGGCCGGACCGGCCGGTGGTGCTCAGCGCGCCGGGCGACTTCCCCACTGACCTCTACATGCTGGAAGGCGCGGTGCGATCGCTCGGCGGCCGGCGTCGGCTGGATTTGCGGTCGGGCGAGGACCTTGAACCGGCCCTGTCCGGCGAGGTCGCCCTGCTGGTGCTCTGCCAGACCCACTACCGGACCGGCGCCGTGCGCGACATGGCGGCGATCACGGCCAGGGCCCAGGCCGCAGGAGCGCTGGTGCTCTGGGACCTCAGCCATAGCACGGGCGTCGTCGAGGTCGACCTGAACGGCTGCAACGCCGACCTGGCCGTCGGCTGTGGCTACAAGTATCTCAACGGCGGGCCCGGAGCGCCGGCCTTCCTGTTCGTCGCCAGGCGCCATCAGGACAGTCTGGTCTCGCCCCTGTCCGGCTGGTTCGGGCATGCCCGGCCGTTCGCCTTCGAGGACGGCTACGAGCCCGCGCCCGGCGTCGCCCGCTTCGCCTGCGGCACGCCGCCGATCCTCAGCATGACGGCGCTGGAGTGCGGCGTCGAGCTGGCGCTGGAGGCCGGAGCGGCCGCCTCGGCGGCGAAGGCGCGGACCCTGGGCGACCTGTTCCTCCAGCGGGTCGGCGACGCGCTGGCTCTGGAATGCCCCGCCGACGGCGCCCGTCGCGGCGGCCACGTCGCCTTCCGTCATACCGACGCTCACGCCATCGTCCAGTGCCTGATCGCCCGGGGCGTCATCGGCGACTATCGCGAGCCGGACGTGATGCGTTTCGGCCTCTCGCCCCTGCCGCTGAGCTATGCCGAAGTGGCCCGCGCGGCCGATCTGCTGGTGGAAGTCGTGCGCACGCGGGCCTATGACGATCCGGCGTTCCGCCACCGCGCCAAAGTCACCTGACCCGTCACCCGAGGCCCCTGATGCAGTATCTCCACACCATGGTCCGGGTCCGCGACCTGGACGCCGCGCTCGACTTCTATTGCGACAAGCTGGGCCTGGCCCAGGTCTCCCGCGTCGATGTCGAGGCCGGCCGCTTCACCCTGGTCTTCCTCGCCGCCCCGGACGACATGGCGGCGGCCCTGGAGAAGAAGGCCCCGACCGTCGAGCTGACCTGGAACTGGGACGACGAAGACTATGACTGCGGCCGCAACTTCGGCCACCTGGCCTATGCGGTGGATGACATCTACGCCGCCTGCCGGAAGCTGATGGACGGCGGGGTGACCATCAACCGGCCGCCGCGCGACGGCCGCATGGCCTTCGTCCGCTCGCCGGACAACATCTCCATCGAGCTGCTGCAGAAGGGCCCCAATCTGCCGCCCGCCGAGCCGTGGGTCTCGATGCCCAACGTCGGAGTGTGGTGATGCGGCTGGCGGGACGGGTCGCCTTGATCACCGGTGCGGCGGGCGGCATCGGCCTGGCCTGCGCCCAGGAGCTGGCGCGGGAAGGGGCGGACGTGGCCCTGCTCGACCTCGACGGGGAGGGCGCCAGGGCCGCCGCCGACGCCATCGCCGCTGAAACCGGCCGAAAGACGGTCGCGATCGCCTGCAACGTCGCTGACGCGCAGGCCGCCCGGGCGGCGGTGAAACAGGCCGGCGAGGCGCTCGGCGTCATCGACATCCTGGTCAACAACGCCGGCATCCTGAAGCCCGGCGATATTCTGACCAGCACCCTCGAGGACTTCGACGCCGTGCTGGCGGTCAATGTCCGCGCCGTGTTCGTCATCGGCCAGGCCGTGGCCCAGGCCCTGGTCGCCGCCGGAAAGACGGGCTCGATCATCAACATGAGCTCGGTCAACGCCGTGCTCGCGATCCCCGGCCAGCTGCCCTACGTGACCAGCAAGGGGGCCATCAACCAGCTGACCAGGACCATGGCGATGGGCCTGGCTCCTCACGGCATCCGGGTCAACGCCATCGGCCCGGGGACCATCGCCACCGAGATCCTCAAGGGGGTGTTCAAGGACGAGGCCGCCAAACGCGGCGTCCTCGCCCGCACGCCCCTGGGGCGCATCGGCGAGCCGCGCGAGATCGGCCGCGTGGCGGTGTTCCTGGCCTGCGATGACTCCAGCTACATGACCGGCC
>JACRBD010000119.1 GCA_016234625.1 Caulobacterales bacterium
GACGGCGGGCGACCCGGCAAACGCTTTTATGGCGGAATATGCGCAGGCCGCCTGACCGCGCTGGCTGGCGGCAGCGCGCGGACTTATTGGGTTGCGCCGGGTTTTTCGCTAAGATGAGGGGATACCCAATTTGCCCTATGTGTCCGAGGCCAACCACTTCATGGTCGCCCAGCACGGCATTTTTCAGGGATACTACTTCTTTCACCACCTGGGTCTGGACCGGGACATGCGCGAGCAGTTCCGCGGCCATCCGCACTTCGAATACACCGCCCAGTTCTGCCACCTGTACGACCAGTCGGCCTTTGACCCGAGCTACGAGTCCATGCCGCTGGACGCCTTCGTCCCGATGCTGCAGCGGGTGATGGCCGTGCCGAAGCGGTCGATCTATCTGCGACCCAAGGAAGAGGCGGCGGTCTGATCGCTCCGCCCATCCCGGCATTCGCCGGGATGGGCGGATTCTGGATCACTTCAAAAACGTCTCCACCTCCGCCGCGAACGCTTCGGGCTGGTCGAGCATGACGAAGTGGAAGGCGCCATCGACGCGGCGCAGCCTGACGCCCGGCAGGGCGGCGTAGTTGGCGCCGTAGAGCTGATCGGCCACGCCGTAGAAGAAGCCCATCGCCGGGTCGCGGGCGTAGACCACCGTCACCGGAACGTCGATGCCCGCCAGCTCGCCGCGCAGATCGCCGGTCATCACGTCATAGGTGGTCCTGGCCATCACCCCGCGGTCGGTGGCGAGGGACCAGGCCAGGGCGTCGGCGCGGCCCGCGGGCGATTTGGCCAGTGTCATCATGGTTCGTTCCTGACCGGCCGCGAAGGCCTCCGGCGACTGGCCCAGCACCGCGTCGCGGAAGGCGGCCGCCTGGGGTTCGATGCCCGCCGCCGTGGCCGCCGGATTGATCAGGACGCTGAAGAACGGCAGGGCGTCGACGATCATCACCCGCCCGACCGCGCCGGGATGGCGGGCGGCGATCAGCAGGGCGGTGAACCCGCCCATGGAATGGCCGATCACCGCCGGATGGTCGAGCCTGCGGTCGGCGATGTAGGCGACGATCTCGTCGGCCAGCGGGACGACCACGGCCCCCTCGGCGTTGCCGGCGACCGGGGCGCCGGCGAATCCGGCGACCTGGATCAGGTGCACGCGATAACGGCCTTCGAGCCGGGCCGCCGTGTCGCGCCAGACCGCCGCCGACGAGGCCAGGCCCGGGATCAGGATGAGGTCGGGGCCCCGCCCTCGCACCTCCACGGTGAACCGGGTCGGCTCGGCGGCCTGGGCGGCGGCGCCCAGGGGCAGGAACAGGCTCAACAGGGCGAGAACGCGTTTCATGGTTCGGAACACTGGGGACTCTCCGTGACGGACGTACGGCTCAACCCTGGCCGTCGTCAAAAATAGCTTCGATGGACTGCCCAAACAGCCGCGCGATGCGGAAGGCCAGGGGCAGGCTGGGATCGTACTTGCCCGTTTCCAGGGCGTTAATGGTCTGGCGCGACACCTCCAGTCGGTCGGCGAGATCCGCCTGGCTCCAGTCGCGCTCGGCCCGCAGGACCTTGAGGCGGTTCTTCACCGGTAGCGCCTCCTGACGAACGCCTGGGCGATGCCCATGGCGCCGCAGAACAGCGGGAAGGCCAGGAAGGTCGGCAGCTTGGGGGCGTCGACGTAGATCTCAAGGAAACCCCAGACGCTGAGGCCCGCCATGGTCAGGCCCAAACCCCAGAGAATCGACTCAATCAAAACGTTGCGCTGGAATTCGTCGGCCTCCTCGCGGAGATACATCCCCATGGCCCAGATTATGCCCAGCAGCGGCAGGGCCGGGGCGGCGGCCAGCGCCCAGGCGACGGGGCCTGTCGGCTCCGTGGAGTTGAACGCCCAGGACACGCCCAGCACCGTGACGACATAGACCGCCATCACCGGCATGAACCGTTTGATGTAGCGACGCCCGGCGGGGCTGGCAGGGTTGGTCATGACGGCCTTCCTTTTGATGTGAACGGATCAGCGACCGCGTGTCAGCCACCAGCCGGCCCAGCAGACGACATAGCCAACCAGCAGCAGGACTGTGGTGAGGACGATGCCGGCGAGCATGAAGCCCGCCTCGCTGCGGGTGAGGCCGGCGGCGGCCGGCGCGAGGTCTGCGCTGATCGCGAACAGCGGCATGGCGATGACGCTGACCACCACCAGCCCGACCGATCCGCCCCAGTACCAGCTGGTTTTGTGGGCCTCGCGCACCCCTTCGTCGGCCGTCGCCCACCAGCGCCAGCTCAGCCACAGGGCCGCCGCGCCGAGCAACAGCCCCATCGCCGCGTAGACGACCGCCCCGGGCGCCAGGTCGAACCCGATGACCAGGGCGCCGATGATCGACACCGGCAGGCCGGCGCCAAGGACGGACAGGACGACGCCCGGCAGACCCGGTCGTTTGGCGCGCGTTGAAGGCATGTCTATTTCCCTTGTCGTTCTGACAATGATGCTTGTCACATCAGCGCGCGCCACATGTCAAGCAACCTTGGCACAATGACGTTGTGGCTTGTCCTACTGGATCCGTTCGACCACGAACCCGCGCTTGCGCAACAGCGCCACCAGGCCCTCCTCGCCCACCAGGTGCAGGGCGCCGACGTTGACCATCTCCACGCCCCTGCCGCGCATTTCGCGGGCCAGAATGGCTGCCCAGGCCTGGTTGCGACGACGCAGCAGGGCCTCATAGAGGGCCGGCCGGCTGTCGCGCATGGCGATGGCCATGGCCGAGCCATAGAGCTGGATGTCACCATTGACCCAGGCGCTCTCGCCAAAGTCGATGTCCTCCGCGTCGACCTCGCCGAGGCCGACGGCGTCGATGCCGGCGACGGCGTCCTCGAGCATCCGGACCTGCACATTCTGGGGCAGATCGGCGAGGATGCGCAGCTGGCCCTCGACCGTCTCGAAGTAGCGGACAATCTGGTCGTCGGTGGTCAGGTCGCGGCTGATGGTCATGTCGGCCCCATTGACGCTGGTCAGGCCGCTCCGCGCGGCCGGCGCCACCTGCACCATCATGGCGACGATCCACGGCTGCATGTACTCGACCATCCGAGGATCGCCCGCAAAGCCTTTCATGGCCTTGCGCACCTTGGCCATGGTCGCCGGACTGACCTTGTCCTTGAGCGGTCGCCTGAAATCGAAAGCGTACCTGGCCATCGCCCGGCCGACCGTTTCCGCGTCCGCTTCGACGTCGGTCTCGAACCAGACCACCGAGGAATCGGCCAGGGCCTTGTCGTACTCGGGCGTGCGCCACCGGGTCTCGGGCGACAGGATGTGCATGGTGCCGAACAGATAGATGGTCGAGTCATGGTCCCGCACCGCCCACAGGGCCGGCGCGGCCTGGGCCGTCTGGGCAAGGGCCAGAAGCAGCAGCGCGGCGGCGCCCGCGAGCGCCCGTCTGAACAGCTTCATCGCCCGCTCCCGCCCCCGGCTACTTCCAGGCCCGGAAGTGCTTGGACAGTTTGAGCCCCTGGCGCAGGTAATGCGAACCGTCCTCGCCGTAGAGGCGAGTGGGTCGGGCGGTGAGCGGTTCGTAGACCAGCCGCGCGACGGTCTGGCCGTCCTCCAGCAGGAACGGGGTCTCGTGGCTGCGCACCTCGAGCACGCCCTTGGAGCCGCGCGAGCTGGTCTCGTCGGTGCCGAAGCCGGGGTCGAAGAAGCCTGCGTAGTGCACGCGGAACTCGCCCACCGCCGGATCGATCGGCGTCATCTCGGCCGCTTCCAGCACCGGGATCTCGATGTCGTCCTTGGAGGCGAGGATGTAGAACTCGTTCGGATCCAGCAGCAGCTCGCCCTTGGGCGATTCCAGCAGCTCCCAGAAGTCGCGCGGGTCGTGGCCGTCTTCCTTGTCCAGGTCGATGACCCCCGCGTGGCGGCGGCCGCGGAAGCCGACGGTGCCGATCGACAGGTCGACGCCGACATCGCGGCTGGACAGGCGCACCGGCGTGCCGCGCTTGAGTCGCAGCTGGTTCAGCCGCGTGCCGGCGCGGACCAGCACGGAGAAGGTCTGCGGCGCGATCTCGATGTAGAGCGGACCGGTGTAGCCCTCGGCCACGTCGTCGAAGGCCGAGCCGTGGTCGGTCAGCAGCCGCACGAACACGTCCACCCGGCCCGACGAGCTCTTGGGATTGCCCCGGGCGGAGACGCCCCTGGGCAGGGCCAGCCGCTCCTGGATCTCGGCGATATAGACGCAGCCGCGTTCGAGCACCGCGCCCTTGGTCAGGTCGAGCTCGTGCATCGCCACATCGGGCAGCCGCTCCATGACCTTCCGCCGCCCGGGCAGGAAGGAGGCGCGCACCCGCCAGCAGCGCTCGCCCAGTCGGAGGTCGAGACTGGCCGGCTGGACCTGGTCGGAATCAAAGGGCGTGAGCGATCCGATGGCCTCCTGGGCGATCAGATCCTCGATGGATTGGCAGGGGAGTATCCCGGCGGACTGTGCATCGTTCATCGTTGGGCCATTACTCATGGCCCGGGGGAACAAACGCAAGGGGCCGGATCACTCCGGCCCCCTGATTTCTAGTGGTGCGCCTTCGCGCCGCCGGACGACAGGACGTAGATCCCTGCCCCGACCCCGAACAGCATCACCGCTTCGGTCAGAGTGGTCGCGGCATGGAGTTCGACCGGCGAATATTGCGCCAGCGCCCCGCCAAGGACCACCAGCACGATGTTCAGCGCCCCGAACGCCCCAAGAATTCCAGCGAAAATCCGAAAGACAAGCGTGATCATGGCAACCTCCCCAAGGTGCGGTTCTTCGTTAACCTTATCCCGAAAGTCGCGAAGGCCAGCGAAGTTCCGTCGAACAGCGTTCGGGGACATGTACCGAAGGTACGTGTCCCCCAATCGAGCTGCCGGTTTAGGGGACACGTACCTGCGGTACATGTCCCCGCGCTCTTGACCTCCCCCGGCCCAGTCCTGTTGATGCGCCCTCCGTTACAGAGAAAGCCGTAGCCATGGCCGAAGACCCCAACGCCTGGGCCCCCGCGACCCGCCTGATCCGGGGCGGCGAGAACCGCAGCAACCAGGGCGAAATCTCCGAACCGATCTATCTGACCCAGAGTTTCGCCTACGAGAGCGCCGCGGCCGCCGACCGGCGCTTCTCCGGCGAGGATCCGGGCTTCATCTACGCCCGCTACGGCAGCCCCACGACCCAGATGTTCGAGGAGCGCCTGGCCCTGCTGGAGGGGGCCGAATACTGCCGCGCCCTGGCCTCGGGCATGGCGGCGGTGCACACCGCGCTGACGGGCCTGCTCAAGGCCGGCGACCATCTGGTGGCCGGCCGGGCGCTGTTCGGCTCGTGCAACTGGATCATCCAGAACTGGCTGCCGCGGTTCGGCGTCGAGACCACCCTGGTCGACGCCACGGACCTCGGCGCCTGGGAAGCGGCCATGCGGCCGAACACGAAGGTCGTGCTGCTGGAATCGCCCGCCAACCCGCTGCTGGAGATCACCGACATCGCCGCGGTGGTGAAAATCGCCCATGCCGCCGGGGCGAAGGTGGTGGTGGACAACGTCTTCGCCACGCCGATCTTCCAGAAGCCGCTCGCGCTGGGCGCCGACGTGGTGGTCTATTCGGCGACCAAGCATATCGACGGCCAGGGCCGGGTGCTGGGCGGGGCGATCCTCGGCTCGAAAGCGCTGCTCGAGGACGCCTACCGCGACATCATCCGCCACACCGGCCCGGCGCTCAGCCCGTTCAACGCCTGGGTGCTGCTCAAGGGCCTGGAGACCCTGGACCTGCGGGTGCGCCGCCAGACCGACAGCGCCGCGGTGCTGGCCGACCTGATCGGCGACCACCGGGCGGTCAAGCGCGTGCTCTATCCCGGCCGCGCCGACCACCCCCAGGCGGCCGTCGCCCGCGCGCAGATGAGCGGCTTTTCCAACCTGGTCGCCTTCGACCTGGGCTCGCGCGAGGCCGCCTGGCGGTTCCTCGACGCGCTGGAGATCATCGACATCTCCAACAACCTCGGCGACGCCAAGTCCATGGCCACACACCCGTCAACGACGACTCACCGGGCAATGCCAGAGGCGAATCGTCTGGAGATCGGTCTGACCGAAGGCTACGTCCGCATGTCGGTAGGGCTGGAGGACGTGAAGGACCTCAGCCGCGACGTCAAACGGGCGCTCGACGCCGCCGCCTGAGACTTCTTGCCTGAGTAGGGGCCATGACGCGTATCAACCGCCGGGGCAGCCCGGAAAGTCCGGTCTACGAAGCCCGCACGGGAGACATCCTGGTGCGGGTCTCCCCCAACTACGTCCCCGAGGAATCCAACCCGGCGGGCGGCCGCTGGATCTGGATCTACACTGTCGAGATCGAGAACCACGGCAAGGAGACCGTCACCCTGGTCTCGCGCCACTGGGTGATCACCGACGGCCGCAACCGCGTGGAAGAGGTGCGCGGCGAGGGCGTGGTCGGCGAACGCCCGGTGCTGGGGCCGAGGGAAGCCTTCCGCTACCAGTCCGGCTGCCCGCTGACCACGCCGTCCGGCGCCATGCGCGGCGAGTACCAGATGATCACCGACCGCGGCGAAGCCTTCGAGGTCGAGATCCCGGCCTTCTCGCTGCACCTGCCGGGGGACAGGCGGCGGTTGAATTAACGCACTCCTCTCCGCGCAGCGGGGGACCATGCGGAGCATGGTGGAGGGGCAGCAGCGGAGCCGGTCGTTCTGCCTCTCAGCCAGGCTCACCACAAAGGTGGCTAGCATCCGGATCGCCGCCGCCTCGCCGCGCTTCCTCCTCCTCCTCATGCACCCTGAGGCGCTCAACGAGCCTGTAGATCTCCTGATACTTGGCCTCGATCTCGGCCGCCTCCTCGGCGCTCATCGGTTCGGGCCTGGGCCTGCGGGGTCGGGACTTGACCATGGGAGTCTCCTGCGCGCGCGGCTTCGCCCTCTCACGGGCGGGGCCTTGTGAAGGTGGGGAGGGTGCGGAGCGCCCCGGTCTCAGCCGGGTGTCTGTTGGTTGAGAGTCTGAGAAGGCCGGGACCGTCACGCTCCGCGAAGTCCGTTTTCCGGGTGCTGCGGTGGGCAGCCCGCTTAAGGCTTAGCCGCATCGACCCCCGGCGGGCGGGTGGCGGCGACGCCATCCCCGGACCGTGAGCGTAACCCCCGCTCACCTGACCCCGCTCGAACTCCACCCCGCCGCCGCATCGGATCGCCTGGCCGAGACGCCCTCCCCGTGCGGCGGGATGGGTGAAGGATAGGGGTGGTGCGGAGGGTGATGGACAGATTGTTTTGCCCCGCTGGATTGCCAGATTGGAGTCCCGTGATTTCAGAGGCTTGGGCGCGGTGATCGCGAATTACCCCACCGCCTATCC
>JACRBD010000114.1 GCA_016234625.1 Caulobacterales bacterium
ATGTAGGCGTTCGGGTTCTCGATCGCCGTCTCGTCGCGGTTGCCCGAGACGTACCACATGGCGACCTTCTCGCCCATTTTGATCGTCTTGCCGCCGATCTCGTAGTCGGCGAGCGCCGTGCGGCGCATGTGCGCCAGGGGCGTCTGCCAGCGGATGGTCTCGGAGACCATGCTGGGGATCAGCTCCGGGTTGGCGCGCAGCTTGGCGTACTGGTCAGGGTTCTGGTTCAGGGCCAGCACCGAACCGGTCATGGTGTTGCGGGTGGTGTCGTTGCCGCCGACGATCAGCAGGATCAGGTTCCCGAGATACTCCATCGGCTCCATGTTCCGGGTCGCCTCGCCGTGGGCCAGCATGGAGATCAGGTTGTTGGCCGGCGGGGCGTTGACCCGCTGGTTCCACAGCTCGGTGAAGTAGGCCAGGCACTCGAACAGCTCCTCGCGGCGCTGCTCCTCGGTCTCGATCACCCCCATGCCCGGCGCGGCGGTGGCCACGTCCGACCAGCGGGTCAGCTTGCGGCGGTCCTCGAACGGGAAGTCGAACAGGGTCGCCAGCATCTGGGTGGTCAGCTCGATCGAGATGCGGTCGACCCAGTCGAAGGTCTCGCCGATCGGCAGGCTGTCCAGCAGCCCGGCGGCCCGCTCACGGATGATCGGCTCCAGCTGCATCAGGCTCTGCGGGCTGACGATCGGCTGGACGGTCTTGCGCTGCACGTCGTGCTTGGGCGGGTCCATGGCGATGAACATCGGCAGGACGAAGTCCTCGTCGAAGTCGCGCAGGGTGATACCGCCCAGGTGGGCGTCGGAGCTGAACACCTGGTGACTGGTGTCGATCTCCATGATGTCGTTGAACCTGGTCACCGACCAGTAGGGGCCGGTTTCCTCGTCGACCGTGCAGTAGTGGACCGGGTCCTCCTTCCGCAGGCGTTCGAAATAGGCCCAGTGGGTGTCATTCACCCACAGCTCGGGATCGACGACGTTGATCTGGTCGATGGGCAGGGAATACGCATGTTCGCGCGCCGCCTTGTCGCGGTCAGCCTTGTCCCGCAGCGCCTTGCCGATATCGAAATTTCCGTCGGCCATGGCCGTCTCCCTCACCTGTTGACGCGCCGGCCCCGGTCCGTCGCGCTTGCCTATCTTATCATTGCTTACATAGCGCCAGAAAACGACGCCCTTGTCACCTGCCTCGCGCAGCGCCACATGTGTTTTCATGTTTATCCAGACCGAACCCACGCCAAATCCGGCGGTGCTGAAGTTCCTTCCCGGCCGCGACGTGCTCGGCGAGGGCGCCCGCGAGTTCCGTGACGCCGCCGAGGCCGCCTCCTCGCCGTTGGCGAAAGCCCTGTTTGACCTGGGCGACGTGACCCGGGTCTTCTTTGGCGGCGACTTCGTCACGGTGACCAAGGGCGAGGACATCGACTGGTCGCACCTGAAGGCGCCGGTGCTGGCGGCCATCATGGACCACTTCACCAGTGGCGCGCCGATCCTCACCGACGACGACGGGACCGGCCACGACGCCACGGTCTATGAAGGCGAGACCGCCCAGATCGTCGCCGAGATCAAGGACCTGCTCGACAGCCGCATCCGCCCGGCGGTGGCCCAGGACGGCGGCGACATCGTCTTCTCCCGCTTCGAGGCCGAAACCGGCGTGGTCTATCTGCACATGCGCGGCGCCTGCTCGGGCTGCCCGTCCTCGTCGGCGACCCTGAAGGCCGGGGTGGAGAACATGCTCAAACACTATGTGCCGGAAGTGACCCGGGTCGAGCAGACCTTGTAAACCCGCTCATCCCGGCGAACGCTGGGACCCAGATACAATTGCCGGCCTTGGCCGTCCGGCCCGCTGATGCGCTCTTCGATCTGGGCCCCGGCATTCGCCGGGGTGAGCGGATCAGGTATGCATCGCTCTTCATGACTCCGGTTCCCACCTAGTGATCCTCGCCCTCGACACCTGCCTGACCGCCTGTTCCGTCGCCCTCCTCGACGGCGAAAGGGTGCTGGCCGCCCGGTCGGAGGCCATGCCGCGCGGGCACCAGGAGCGCCTGGCGCCGCTGGTCCGTGAGCTGATGATCGAGGCCGGCGTCGGCTTTCCCGCCCTGACCCGCATCGGCGTCACCGTCGGCCCGGGCAGCTTCACCGGCCTGCGGGTCGGCCTGGCCTTCGCCAAGGGGCTGTCGGCGGCGCTGAACATTCCCTGCGTCGGAGTCGGGGCGCTGGAGGCCCTGGCCCTGGGCCGCGACGGCTTCGTCGTCGCCGTCATCGACGCCCGGCGGGAGCAGGTCTACGTCCAGATGTTCGGCGACGGCGTGGCCCTGATGGCCCCCGACGCCCTGACCGCCCAGGACGCCATGGCCCGGCTGGCCGAACTCTACGCCGGCGGTCCAGCGACCCTGATGGGCTCCGGCGCGCCGCTGCTGGCGGCGGCCATGCCGTCGGCGACCGTGCTGACGCCGGACGGACCCGATCCCGTCGCCGTCGCCCGTCTGGCACAGCGCGCCCGCGCGCCCGTGCATTCGCCCCGGCCGCTGTATCTGCGCGCGCCGGACGCCAAGCTGCCGATATGACCCCGCGCCGGATCACCCCCGCCGACGCGCGCCAACTGGCCGTGCTGCACGCCTCGGCGTTCGAGCGGCCGTGGGACGAGGCCGCGTTCGAGGCCCTGCTGGTGACCTTCAACGTGTTCGGGCTGATGCTCGACGGCCAGGGCTTCATCCTCTGCCGCGCCGTGGCCGACGAGGCGGAGATCCTGACCCTGGCCGTGGCCCCGCTGGTCCGCCGCAACGGCGTCGGCCGGGCGCTGGTCGAGGCGGCGGCGCAAACAGCCCACGCTCGAGGGGCGGATAGCCTGTTTCTCGAAGTCGCCTCGGACAACGTCGCGGCGCTTGGTCTCTATGCAGGCGCCGCCTTCGAACCGGCCGGACTGCGCAAGGCCTACTACGCCAGCGGCGCCGACGCAGTCGTCATGCGCCGGACGCTTAACACTCGCGCCTGACGCGCCTATCTTGCCGGCGACTCGCCTGGAGAAGCTCGCCGTGGACCGCCTCGAAAAACTCTGCGTCGAAAAAGGGATGCGGATGACCGACCAGCGGCGCGTGATCGCCCGCGTGCTGTCGGGCGCCGCCGATCACCCGGACGTGGAAGAGCTCTACCGCCGGGCCCACGCGGTCGATCCGCACATCTCCATCGCCACGGTCTACCGCACGGTGCGATTGTTCGAGGAGTCGGGGATCATCGAGCGGCACGACTTCCGCGACGGCCGCAGCCGCTACGAGGAAGCCCCCGACGTCCACCACGACCACCTGATCGACATGAAGACCGGCAAGGTGGTCGAGTTCGTCGACGAGGAGATCGAGGCCCTGCAGCAGGCCATCGCGCGGAAGCTCGGTTACAAGCTCGTCGATCACCGGCTGGAGCTCTACGGGGTGCCGCTGGAAGAGTGATCCTCGCTTTCGGATTATTTTTTCCCGTCATGGCCCGGCTTGTCCGGGCCACCCAAGCGTGGCCCGTCTGTGGATTGAGCGCTGAAGAGTCGTGACCGCCCGGTCTAACACCGTGTTCTTGGGTGGCCCGGACAAGCCGGGCCATGACGGTTGTTGGGCGAGGCGAGAAGATCACCAACTTGATCCAGCGCGCCCCGGCCCCCATAACCCCTCGATGACCGACACCGCGCCCGCAAAGCGCCTCTACATCAAGACCTACGGCTGTCAGATGAACGTCTATGACAGCGAGCGCATGGCCGATGTCCTGCGCCCGCTGGGCTATGGCGTGACCGACGATCCGGAGTGGGCGGACCTGGTGGTGCTGAACACCTGCCACATCCGCGAGAAGGCCACCGAGAAGGTTTATTCCGAGCTCGGCCAGATCAAGCTGATGAAGTCGCGCAAGGCCGCGGGCGGCGGGACCATGACCATCGCCGTGGCCGGCTGCGTGGCCCAGGCCGAGGGCGAGGAAATCATGCGCCGCCAGCCGGCGGTGGACCTGGTGGTCGGGCCGCAGGCCTATCACCAGCTGCCCGAGCTGATCGCCCGCGCCCACCGCTCCACGGGCGAGCGTCTGTCGGCCGATTTCGCCGCCGACGACAAGTTCGACGCCCTGCCCCGGGACCGGCACGTCACGGGCGTGACCGCCTTCCTCACGGTGCAGGAGGGCTGCGACAAGTTCTGCACCTTCTGCGTGGTGCCCTACACCCGCGGCGGCGAGTGGTCGCGGCCGGCCGACGACGTGGTCGCCGAGGCCAGGGTGCTGGCCGCCAAGGGCGTGCGCGAGGTCACCCTGCTGGGACAGAACGTCAACGCCTATGATGGCTGCGAGGGCGGCCTGGCGGACCTGGCGCGGCAGCTGGCGAAGATCGATGGGATCGATCGCATCCGCTACACCACCAGCCACCCCCGCGACATGGACGAGGCCCTGATCGCCGCCCATGGCGAGGTGCCCGAGCTGATGCCCTTCCTGCACCTGCCCGTGCAGTCGGGCAGCGACCGGATCCTCAAGGCCATGAACCGGGCGCACACGGCCGAGAGCTACGTTCGGCTGATCGAGAAGATCCGCGCGGCGCGGCCGGACATCGCCCTTTCCGGCGACTTCATCGTCGGCTTCCCCGGCGAGCGGGACAGCGACTTCGAGGCGACGCTCAATCTCGTCCGCGAGGTCGGCTACGCCTCCGCCTTCTCGTTCAAATACAGCCGCCGCCCCGGCACCCCGGCCAGCGCCATGCCCGGACAGGTCGCGACCCAGGTGATGGACGAGCGCCTGCAGCGGCTGAACGCCCTGTTGCAGGAACAGCAGGAAGCCTTCAACCGCTCGGTTGTGGGCCGCACCGAGCCGGTGCTGATCGAGAAGCTGGGCCGCAACCCGGGCCAGATCGGCGGCCGCAGTCCGTGGCTGCAGCCGGTGCATATCGAGGGCCCAGAGCGGCTGATCGGTCAGATCGTGCCGGTGCGCCTGGATGGCGCGACGCGGAACAGCCTTTCCGGTTCGCTGGTTCTGGAAACAGTATGAGTCGTCCTCCCGAGTTCCTGCCCCTGTCAGATGAAGCCGTGCGGGCCATTGCCGGCCCCGGCGGCCGTCACGCGGCCCTGATCGAGGACGCCTTCAAGGTGCTGCTGGAAACCCCCGGCGGCGGGGTCTCCCTGGCCGGCGATGCCCGCGGACGGGGCCAGGCCAAGCGCGCCATCCAGGCCCTGGCCGAACGGATCGACGGCGGCGACAGCGTGGCCGACGGTGACGTGCGCGTGGCCATCGGCGACGCCCGCAGCGGCGACGGGCCGGCCGTGCCCGGCGGCGTGCGTCGCGGCCCGGTCTCGCCCAAGACCGCCACCCAGGCCCGCTACATGGCCGCCCTGGGCGCCAACGATCTGGTGTTCGGCCTCGGTCCCGCCGGCACCGGCAAGACCTTTCTGGCCGTGGCTCATGGCGCGGGCATGCTGATGCGCGGCGACATCGACCGCCTGATCGTCACCCGGCCGGCCGTCGAAGCGGGGGAGCGCCTTGGCTTCCTGCCCGGCGACCTGACCGAAAAGGTCGACCCTTACATGGCCCCGGTCTGGGAGGCCCTGACCCAGCTGATGGGCGCCGACCAGCTGCGCCGCCGCCGGGACAAGGGCGAGATCGAGGTCGCCCCGATCGCCTTCATGCGCGGCCGCACGCTGGCGCACGCCTTCGTCATCGTCGACGAGGCGCAGAACACCAGCCGCCTGCAGATGAAGATGGTCCTGACCCGCCTGGGCGAGGGCTCGCGCATGGCGGTGACCGGCGACCCCAGCCAGATCGACCTGCTCAATCCGGCCGACTCCGGCCTGGCCCACGCGGTGGCCATTCTGGAAGACGTGGAGGGGGTGTCGGTGACCCGCTTCTCCGCCGACGACGTTATTCGCCACCCGATGGTCGCCCGCATCGTCCGCGCCTATGACGCCGACGCCGCCAAACGCACCGGCAAATGATCGACATCGAGATCGAGGACCCGGCCTGGAGCGAGGCCCTGCCGAACGCCGAACAGCTGGCGCTCGAGGCGGCCGAGGCGGCCACGGCTGAGGGCGGCCTGACCATCCTGCTGACCAATGACGCCACCGTGGCCGAGCTGAACCAGCGCTTTCGCGACAAGGCCGGGCCGACCAATGTGCTGAGCTTCCCGGCCCCGGCCAATCCCGAGAACCACCTGGGCGACATCGCCTTGGCCTATGCCGTCTGCGCCCGCGAGGCGGCCGAGCAGGGCAAGCCCCTGGCCCATCACCTGCAACACCTGGTGGCGCACGGCGTGCTGCATCTTGTAGGGTACGATCACCAGACGGAGACCGAAGCCGAGGAGATGGAAGCGCTGGAGCGGCGGATACTCGCCGGCCTCGACGTTCCTGATCCCTACGCCTGAAACAGATGGCCCATTCAGACGACGCCAGCCCGCCGCCCGAAACGCCCCGATCTCGCGGCGGATTCTGGAGCTTCTTCAGCCGCGTTCGCAACGGCCTGTCCGGCGAGCCGGTGGAGGAGATGGAGGCGACCACCCAGGCCGGCGAAACCCTGGCCGCCCAGGCCAGAGCCTTTCAGGCCCTGACCGTCGATGACGTGATGACCCCGCGCGCCGACATCGTGGCGGTCGAGTATGGCGCCACCTTCGAGGCGCTTGTGGCCCAGTTCAGCGAGACCGAACACAGCCGCCTGCCGGTCTATCGCGGCACGCTCGATGATCCGATCGGCTTCGTGCACATCAAGGATGTGTTCAAGCTGCTGGCCGGCAAGAACCGCCGC
Organism: Caulobacterales bacterium; assembly: GCA_016234625.1. Classification (GTDB taxonomy): domain Bacteria; phylum Pseudomonadota; class Alphaproteobacteria; order Caulobacterales; family Caulobacteraceae; genus Caulobacter. The sequence goes on from JACRBD010000114.1 coordinate 6,735, forward strand.
CCGGCGGGGGTGCTCAAGCGCCTTCGCCGGCCGGCTCCCGGGGTGCCCGGCTCCATGCGCGCCGCCACCCTGCTGGCGCAGATGCAGAAGACCCGCGTCCACCTGGCCCTGGTGATCGACGAATACGGCGGCACCGAGGGTCTGGTGACCCTGGAAGACCTGATCGAGGCCGTGGTCGGCGAAATCGCCGACGAACACGACGAGGCCGCCGTCACCGGCCTGCGCGTGCTGGAGGGCGGCGTGGTCGAGGCCAGCGCCCGGGCCCTGCTCGAGGATCTCGAAGTGGTGCTGGGCAATGACGAACTGGTCCCGCACGACGTCGAGGAGGACATCGACACCGTCGGCGGCCTGGTCACATTCGTCGCCGGTCGGGTCCCCCGACGGGGCGACGTGATCCCCCTGCCGGCCGGCTGGGACATCGAGGTCATCGCCGCCGACCCTCGCCGGGTGAAGCGGGTCCGTTTCCGGCCCCGGCCCGAGGAAACCCAGGCCGAAGAGGCCCCCGCCACGTGAGGCCGGATCTCGCCCGCGTCCCCCGTTGGGCCCTGGCGCTCGCCGCCGGCCTTGCCGCGGCGCTGGCCCATCCGCCGTTCGGCCTCCTGCCCGGACTCGCCGGCTACGCCCTGCTGCTCTGGCTGATCGACACGGCCGACGAGGCCAGGCCCCTGAAGTCCGCCTTCTGGCGCGGTTGGCTGGCCGGGGCAGCCTATTTCGGCCTGGGAACCTGGTGGATCGCCGAGGCTTTCCTGGTTGATATCGTCCACCATGGCTGGATGGCGCCCTTCGCCGTGACCCTGATGGCCGGCGGCATCGCCCTGTTCTGGGGCCTGGCCTGCCTGCTCTACCGCTGGACGGCCGTGACGGGCGTCGCCCGGTTCCTGGTCTTCGCCGGGATTTTCGCCGCCTGCGAATGGCTGCGCGGCCATGTGCTGACGGGCTTTCCCTGGAACCTGCCCGGCGAGACCTGGAAGGCCGGATCGGCGATGTCCCAGGCCGCGTCGCTGGTCGGCGCCTACGGCCTGACCTGGATCACTGTCGCTGTCACCGCCAGCCTGGCGGTCTGGCGCGAAGGACGGACGGGAAGAATCGCCGTTGGCCTGGCCACGACCTGTCTAGCGGGGCTGTTCGTCTTTGGGGCCTACCGGACCTGGCACACGCAATTCGACAGCAATCCTGGCGAGCCGGTCGTCCGCATCGTCCAGGCCGACATCAACCAGTCCGCCAAGTACGATCCGGCCGAGTTCAAACGGATCGTCGACAAATATGTCTCCCTGACTTCGCGGCCCTACCCCCGCGGAGAGATCGCCGACATCGTGGTGTGGCCGGAAGGGGCGATCCCCGACGCCATCGACAACTACATGGCCCCGGGAACCTGGACGCGCGAGGCCATCCAGGGCGCGCTCAAACCGGGCCAGATCCTGCTGGTGGGCGCCTACCGCGTCGAAGCGACGCAGGGGGGGTATCGCTACTACAACAGCCTGGTCGCGGTTCGCCGGACAGACGAATCGGTCGAGCCCGCGGGCTTTTACGACAAGCACCGGCTGGTGCCGTTCGGCGAGTTCTTGCCGCTGGATTCCCTGATGGGCGCGCTGGGGATCAAGACCCTCGTGCACGTCGGCGACGGCTTCAGCGCCGGGCCGCCGCCGCGGCCCCTCAAGCTGCCAGATGGACACGCCTATCAGCCGCTCATTTGCTACGAGGGACTCTACCCCGGGTTCACCAGGGCCGGCGCAAAGGCTTCCGGTGTATGGCCTTCCTTCATCGTCAACGTCTCCAACGACGCCTGGTTCGGCGCGACCAGCGGACCGCTGCAGCACCTCAATCTGTCGAGCTATCGGGCCATCGAGGAGGGCATTCCCATCGTGCGGTCGACACCCACAGGCGTCTCGACGGTGATTGACGGCACGGGCAGGATGTACGGGCAGAGCTTGCGCCACGGAGAGACCGGCGTTATCGACGAACGGTTGCCATACGGCCGGTTCGACACCCTTTACAGGCGAGCCGGAGACCTGCCCTTTCTTGTCATGCTGCTCATTTCGGGCCTGTTTGGTCTGCGTATTCGGGTAGCCCGCCGCTTGAAATGATTGCAGAATACGCAGTAGGGGGACGATACAGTGAAATCGCCATTTCCTCAGATCAGGCCCTCATGACGACGACGACCGAAACAGACCGCTCACCAAACCCCGTGGACCTGCACGTTGGCGGCCGCATTCGTATGCGCCGCAAGCTGCTGGGCGTCTCCCAGGAGAGACTGGCGGATGATCTGGGCCTGACCTTCCAGCAGGTTCAGAAATACGAGCGCGGCGCGAACCGTGTGAGCGCCAGCAAGCTCTACGAGATCGCCAAGTCGCTGCAGACTTCGATCGCCTACTTCTTCGAAGGGCTGGTCGATCCTTCGACCGCCCGCGCTGAAGGGGTAGCCGAGAGCGGCGCCGAGCCCTTCATCCATGACTTCCTGATGACCCCGGAAGGCCTGGAGTTGGCGGCCCTGTTCCCCAAGATCCGTCGCGGCCGCGTCCGTCGCCGGATTCTCGACCTCGTCCGCTCCATGGCCGAGGAAGAAGAAAGCGAAACCGGCGAGGGCTGATCTCCTCGCGCCGCTTGCGGGCATAAGGACATCTTTATATGATCTGCGAAGCCGCTCTCCAGCCCGGGGGCGGCTTCGTTGCTTTCTGGAGCGCCCCGTGAGCCGATCCTCCTACCTCTTCACCAGTGAAAGCGTTTCCGAGGGACACCCCGACAAGGTCGCCGACCGGATCAGCGATACGGTGGTGGACACCTTCCTGACCGCCGACCCCGAAGCCCGGGTCGCCTGCGAGACCATGGTCACCACCAACCGGATCATTCTCGCCGGCGAGGTTCGCGCCGGGAAGCCGGGCGGTGACGCGAAAGCCAATAAGGCCTTCACGAAGGACATCATCGCCTCCCTCGAGCCGCGCGTGCGCGCCGCGATCAAGGACATTGGCTACGAGCAAAAAGGCTTCCACTGGGAGAAGTCTCGCTATGCCTGCTACCTGCACGGCCAGTCGGCCCACATCGCCCAGGGCGTCGACGCCACCGCGAACAAGGACGAAGGCGCCGGCGACCAGGGCATCATGTTTGGCTATGCCAGCACCGAGACGCCGGAGTTCATGCCGGCGACCCTGCAGTACAGCCACAACATCCTGCGTCGCCTGGCCGAGCTGCGCCATTCGGGCGAACTGCATGAGCTGGAGCCGGACGCCAAGAGTCAGGTGACCCTGGAGTATGACTCAGACGGCCGCCCGGTGCGGGTGGTTTCAATCGTGGTCTCGCACCAGCACAAGAAGAAGATCGACGGCAAGACACCGACCAGCAAACGCGTGCTGGATCTGATCAAGCCGCACGTCCTGGCGATCTTCCCCGACGGCCTGGTGACGAAGAAGACCCAGTGGCTGGTCAATCCGACCGGCCGGTTCGAGATCGGCGGCCCCGACGGCGACGCCGGCGTCACCGGCCGCAAGATCATCGTCGACACCTACGGCGGGGCGGCCCCGCACGGCGGCGGCGCCTTCAGCGGCAAGGACCCGACCAAGGTCGATCGCTCGGCGGCCTACGCCTGCCGGTATCTGGCCAAGAACGTGGTCGCCGCGGGCCTGGCCGACCGCTGCACGATCCAGATCGCCTATGCCATCGGCGTGGCCCGGCCGGTGTCGTTCCATGTGGACATGCACGGCACGGGCCGGGTTGATCCGGCGCTGCTGGAAAAGGTCCTGCCCGAGCTGATGAACGGGGTGACCCCCCGCGCCATCCGCGAGCACCTGGGCCTCAACCGCCCGATCTACGCCCGCACCGCCGCCTACGGTCACTTTGGCCGCACGCCGGACAACGAGGGCGGGTTCTCTTGGGAGAAGACGGATCTGGTTCCGGAGCTGAAGAAGCTCGCTTAGGGAGTAGGGCGTAGGGAATAGGGAGTAGTCGAGCGGAGCTCTTCCCGTCTCGACCTGCTACTCCCTACTCCCTAAGAGCTACTCCCTTCACGCAACGGCCGCCGCCCCACCCCATGACCCTCACCCCCCAGCAGCCGCACGGCGCCCTGCGCAGCTATGGCCGGATCAAGGCCCGGCCGATCAAGGCGCGGCAGGCCGAGATCCTGGCGACCGTCGGGCCGACCGTGGAAATCCCCGAGGGGCCGTTTGATCCGCGCGCGCTCAGGCCGGACGCCCGCGAGGTATGGCTGGAGATCGGCTTTGGCGGCGGCGAGCACATGGCCGGGCAGGCGGAGCGTGACCCGGACCTGCTGATCATCGGCGTCGAACCATTCCTCAACGGCGTCGCCAGCGCCGTGCGTCACGTGGACGACCGCAAACTGGCCAACGTCCGCATCCACCAGGGCGACGCCCGCGAGGTGGCCGCCCGGCTGCCGGACGGTTGCCTCGACCGCGTGTTCATCCTGTTTCCCGACCCCTGGCCCAAGTCGCGGCACCACAAGCGGCGGATCATCCAGAGCGAATTCCTGGTCGAACTGGCCCGCCTGCTGAAGCCCGGGGGCGGCCTGCGGTTCGCGACCGACTGGGCCGAGTATGCGGCCTGGACGCTCGACCGGGTGACGGCGAGCGGCCTGTTCAGGGGGCCGCCGGGCGACCCGGCGGTTCCACCGGCGGACCACCTGACCACGCGGTACGAGGAGAAGAGACTGGGCGACTGCGCGCCCGTGTTTCTGGATTTTGTGCGGATCTGACCGGCTGCCGCTTGGCTTCCGCCTCGTGGCAGGCTGCGCCCTGATGCCTTGACGGCCAGTTTGCTCTGGTGGTCGACTTGGTCAAGGACGACCCCTCCGGGGTCGCTGCTGCGCGGCCGCGAAGCGGTCCTTGAGCAAGTCGATCGCCAGAGCGCCAATTCCATCAAGGCCAAAGGGCTCATTGGCATCACGGTCGTTCCGACCGTCAGCCCCATCTAGCTTTTCCCGCCCCGAACCCCGATGTGAACGCCTCGAGCAATTCACACCTGATCCGGAACCTCCCAGACCATGACCTTCTCCATCCACGAAGCTTCCGCGCCGGTGTTCATCCGCGCCCTGACCAACCTGTCGGCCATGATGGACAAGGCCATCGCCGGGGGCGCCGACGAAGCGGCCCTGCTGGAGGCGCGGCTCGCGCCGGACATGCATCCCTTCCCGCGCCAGATCCAGATGGCCTCGGACGCCGCCAAGGGCGCCATAGCCCGGTTGACCGGGACCGAGGTCCCGTCGATGCCGGACACGGAGACTACCTTCTCCGAGCTGAAGACCCGGATCGAGAAGACCATCGCCTATGTCGCAAGCCTCGACGCCGCGGCCTTCGACGGGTCCGAGGACCGCGAAGTGGTGCTGAAGTTCCCGGGGCTCGAGCTGAAGTTCACCGGCGCGCAGTTCCTGACCAGCTTCGCCCTGCCGAACTTCTTCTTCCACGTCTCGATGGCCTACGCCCTGCTGCGGGCCAACGGCGTGGCGCTGGGCAAGATGGACTTCCTCGGCGCGCCGAACTGAGTCTGACGAAACCGGGCTGACAAGGGCGACAAGGAGGCCTATAAGGCTTCCCACATCGTTTGAACGCGCTGGATGGCGCATTCGAGCGGCGACCGAGAGGTCGCCGCTTTTTGTTTGGATCTGGATCAGATGCGCGCACGGACGTCGGAAGACGCCCAACTGCTCGAACTGCTCGATCCGGTCGCCCTGGCGGCCGGGTTCGAGATCGTCCGCCTGCGCCTGATGGCCGGCAAGGAGCGCCGCCGCCTGCAGATCATGGCCGAGACCCCGGACGGCGATATGACCGTCGAGGGCTGCACCGTCCTCTCGCGGGCCTTCTCCGAAATCCTCGACGCCGCCGACCCGATCAGCGGCGAATACACCCTGGAGGTCTCCAGCCCCGGCATCGACCGGCCGCTGACGCGGCTGAAGGATTTCGATACCTGGGAGGGCTTCGAGGCCCGCATCGAGCTCGACCGCCTGGCCGACAACCGCAAGCGCTTCAAGGGCGAGCTGGCGGGCGTCGAGGACGGCCAGGTCGGCATCAATATCGAGGGCGAGGCCGAGACCACGCTCTACATCCCCTTCGACTGGATCCTCGAGGCCAAGCTGGTGCTCGACGACAAGCTGATGAAACACGGGGCGGACGTACGCGCCGCCCGCCTGCAAACCGAACCCGAGACCTAAGTAGGAACCCTGACCATGGCCACCGGCATTTCCGCCAACCGGCTCGAACTCCTGCAGATCGCCGACGCGGTCGCCCGCGAAAAGGGCATCGAGAAGGAGATCGTCATCGCCTCCATCGAGGAGGCGATCCAGAAGGCGGCCCGCAGCCGCTACGGCGCCGAGCACGACATCCGCGTCGTGATCGACCCCAAGACCGGCGAGACCTCGATCAAGCGCTACCTGACGGTGGTGCCGGACGACGCGGAGATCGACGAGGAGACGCTGGGCGTCATCCGTCTCTCCGACGCCCTGGCCGTCGATCGCGACGCCTTCGTCGGCCAGGTGACCGACGAGGAGCTGCCGCCGTTCGAGTTCGGCCGGGTGCAGACCCAGATGGCCCGCCAGGTCGTGACTGGAAAGGTCCGCGAGGCCGAGCGGGAGCGCCAGTTCGAGGAGTTCAAGGATCGCGTCGGTGAGATCGTCAACGGCAGCGTCAAACGCGTCGAGTACGGCAACGTCATCGTCGACCTGGGCCGCGGCGAAGGCATCATGCGCCGCGACCAGTCGATCCCGCGCGAGAACTTCAACATCGGCGACCGCATCCGCTGCTACATCTACGACGTCCGCCGCGAGACCAAGGGCCCGCAGATCATGCTCAGCCGCGCCCACGGCGGCTTCATGGCCAAGCTGTTCGCCCAGGAAGTGCCGGAAGTGTACGACGGCGTCATCGAGATCCGCGCCGTGGCCCGCGACCCGGGCAGCCGCGCCAAGATGGCCGTGGTCAGCAACGACTCCAGCATCGACCCGGTCGGCGCCTGCGTCGGCATGCGCGGCTCGCGCGTTCAGGCGGTGGTCGCCGAGTTGCAGGGCGAGAAGATCGACATCATCCAGTGGAACCCGGACGAGGCGACCTTCATCGTCAACGCCCTGGCCCCGGCCGAAGTGTCCAAGGTCGTCATGGACGAGGAAGACGAGCGCGTCGAAGTGGTCGTGCCGGACGAACAGCTGTCGCTGGCCATCGGCCGCCGCGGCCAGAACGTCCGCCTCGCCTCCCAGCTGACCGGCTGGCAGATCGACATCATGACCGAAACCCAGGAGAGCGAGCGCCGTCAGAAGCAGTTCGCCGAGACCACCGCCCTGTTCCAGGAAGCCCTGGACGTGGACGAGGTCATCGCCCAGCTGCTGGCCACCGAAGGCTTCATCTCGGTGGAGGACGTGGCCTATGTCGAGCCGCATGAAATCGCGGCCATCGAAGGCTTCGACGAAGACACCGCCGACGAGCTGCCGGCCCGCGCCCGTGACTTCCTCGACACGGAAGCCGCCGCCCAGGACGCCCGTCGCGTCGAGCTGGGCGTCGAGGACGGCGTGCTGGAGATCGAAGGCGTCACCCTGCCCATGGCCGTGGCCCTGGGCGAAGGGGATGTGAAGACCGTCGAGGATCTGGCTGGCCTGGTGCCGGACGACCTGCGCGGCTGGTTCGAAAGCAAGGACGGCGAGCGGGTCCGCGAGCCCGGCATCCTGGAAGCCTTCGCCCTGTCGCCGGACGACGCCGAAGCCCTGATCATGCGCGCCCGCGTCGTGATGGGCTGGATCGAGGCCCCGCCGGAGCCCGAATACGAAGAGGCCAACTACGAGTCCGAGGGTCTCGACAACCCCGAAGACCTCGACCTGGCCACCGCCGAAGGCGAGGCTCAGGACGCTTAGAGACGAGGGGCCAGGGATTAGGGGCTAGGGGTTAGTGCGCCAGCGCCGACCCCGCCCCCACCCTCCTTCTGGCCCCTAGTCCCTAGTCCCTAACCCCTATGAGAGCCCCCGCCACCCACGCCCAGGCCTCTCGCGAAAGGCGCGACATTCTCTCCGGCGAGGTCATGCCGGAAGAGGCCCTGATCCGGTTTGTCGCCGGGCCGGATGGCGCGGCGACGCCTGACCTGGCGGCCAAGCTGCCGGGCCGGGGCATGTGGATCGCCGCCAACCGGGCCAGCCTTGAGACGGCGGTCAAGAAGGGCCTGTTTTCCCGGGCGGCCAGGACGAAACTTCTGGCCCCCGCCAGCCTGCCAGACACCGTCGAGACGCTGCTGAAGAAGCGGCTTCTGGACGGTCTGGGCCTTGCGCGGCGCTCGGGAGACCTTACCTCGGGGTTCGAGAAGGTCATGTCCTCCATCCGGGGCGGCAAGGCCGCCTGGCTGATCGAGGCGTCCGACGGCGCGGCGGACGGCCGGCGAAAGCTGCTCGGCGCCATCCATTCCAGCCCCTCGCCGCCCAGGGTTTTCGGCCTTTTTTCCTCCGAGGAATTGGGTTTGGCCTTGGGGGGCGAGAATGTGATACACACCGCCTTCCTTGCGGGACGAGCCTCCGGACGCTGGACGACTGACGCCCAGAGACTGACCGGGTTCTGTCCGCTTCTCCCAGAGAGTTGGCGCGAGGAGCCGTAAAGGACCGGGCGATGCCGCCTCGGTCCCTTCGCGGTTTGAACTGAATGTTTTGAAGCCGGATCCGCCGGCTGAGAGTTAAGCGAGACGCATGAGCGACGAGAACGACAACGGCCGGCCCGCCAGGCCCTCCCTCACCCTGAAGCCCCGCACGGGCTCGGTGAACGCGGGCGTGGTCAAGCAGACCTTCAGTCACGG
>JACRBD010000116.1 GCA_016234625.1 Caulobacterales bacterium
GCCCAGGGCGACGGCGATGTTCTGCATGACGATGCTGCGCGTGCGCCGGGCATGGTCGATGAGCCATGGCAGGCGGGCTAGGTCATCGCGCATGAGGGCGATGTCAGCCGTCTCCAGGGCGGCAGGCGAACCGGCGGCACCCATGGCCACCCCAAGATCCGCCCGGGCCAGGGCCGGGGCATCGTTGACGCCATCCCCGACCATGAGCACCGGACCGCTCTGCGCTGCCAGGGCGGCGATGCGTTCCACCTTGTCGGCGGGCAGCAGTTCGGCGTGGACAGCATTGATGCCGACTTCTCCCGCCACGGCGTGCGCTGTCCCGCGGTCGTCGCCCGTCATCATCGCCACCGCCTGGATGCCCTGTCGCCGCAGATCCGCGATGACCGTTTTCGCCTCGGGACGGACCCGATCGGCAACCCGGATGACGCCCAGCAGCCGGTCATCCATGCCAACCACGATGACGCCACCTGGCTTGGTTGCGGACGACAGCCAGCCATCAGCAGCCAGGGTGGGGAGCCGCTCGACCGCATAGCGCGGCGATCCCAGCCAGGCGACGTTGCCGTTGCATCGGGCGGTCAGGCCCCGGCCGGGGATCACCGTGTGCTGGTCGGACTCGGCCGGCGAGATGCCCAGGCTCCGAGCATGGTCGATCACGGCCCGAGCCAGCGGATGGCCGCTGCGGCCCTCCAGGGCCAGCGCGACGGCCAGCAGATGCTCGGCCGCGACCCCGGCCGCGGGTTCCACCGCCACCACACTCGGACGCCCGGTGGTCAAGGTGCCCGTCTTGTCCATCGCGATGGAACGCAGCCGGGCAGCGGTCTCCAGATGTTCGCCACCCTTGATCAGGACGCCCATGTGCGCCGCCCGAGCCAGAGCGGCGACGGTCGCCACCGGGGTGGCGATCACCAGGGCGCAGGGGCAGGCGATCACCAGCAGGACCAGGGCGCGGTACACCCAGGCATCCCAGGGCTGCCCAGCCAGGAGCGGTGGCCCCAGGGCGATCGCCAGGGCGATGACCACGACGGCCGGTGTATACCGGGCCGAGAAGGCATCGACCCAGCGTTCGGTGCGGCCCCGGCGTTGGCGGGACTCAGCGACCAGGCGCGCCATGCGCGCGAGGGTGGAATCGGCCGCCGTGCTGGTCGTGCGGATGACCAGCAGCGATTCGCCGTTCACCGTGCCGGCGAAAACCGGATCGCCGGTCTGACGGGTCACGGGCAACGACTCGCCGGTGATGGCTGCTTCATCGAGATGGCTGGTGCCCTCGGTGATGGTGCCATCCAGAGGCACCCGATCCCCGGGATTGATGACCACCAGCGAACCCGCGGGGACCGATTCCGGCGGCACCAGCCGCTCGCGCCCGTCGCCATCCCGCAACCGGGCCTGGGTCGGCGCCAACCCCATCAGGGCCGCGATGGCGGCGCGGGCACGACCACCGCTCCAGGCTTCCAAGGCCAGGCTGACCAGGAACAGGACGCTGACCGTCGCGCCTTCGAGCCAATCGCCCAGGGCCAGCGCGCCTGCCACCGCAATGGTCATCAGCAGGTACATATCCGCCCGGACGGCGCGGATCGCGCTCCAGACCCGGGGCAGCAAGCGCACCCCGCACAGGGCGATGGCCGCAGCATACAACGCCTGGCCCACGATCGACGGGGCATGGGCAGCGAAGACGGCGGCGATGCCTCCGGTCCGTACCGCTTCGATCGCCACACCCGTCACGACCAGACCCGCAGCGATCCCTGCCAGGAGCATGGTGCGATGCCGGGAACGCCGAAGTTCCACCTCGGGGTCATCGTCCCCGGGGCCAGCCACAGCCCCCGCTGGCCGCGCATGGAGGCCGGCGGCGGTGATGGCCTGGGCGATGGCCTCCATGGTCGCACCGGCCGCCGAGCAGCGCACACAGGTCGTTCCGGCGGTATAATCGAAAGTCACCTCGCGCACGCCGGGGAGGTGCTTGACCGCATCGCGGACGATGGCGGCCTCGTCCGGGCAATCGAGGCCGGCGACCTGCAGGGTGAGGGCGACGTCGGATGGAGCGGAGGTCATGGCGAGCCTTCAGCGCAGGTAGGCGTTAATGATGTCGATCACCCGTTCGGCCGCCTCCGCCTGATCGCGGCTGACGCTGGCCTCCTCGGGGATGACATGGGCGCGGATGTGCTCGGCCATAAGTTCTGCCATGAGGGCGTTGAGCGCTCCTCGGGTGGCGGCGATGGTCTGCATGACGGTCGCGCAGTCGTCGGTCTCCTGTTCCAGGAGCTTGGCGATGCCGGCGATCTGGCCCTGGATGCGGCTGACCCGGGCGAGGAGCTTGCGCTTGTCATGTGGAGGTGTCGGCATGCCACCAATATACCATACCCCAGTATATTTCAATGGAGGAGGAAGGCCGTTCGCACGTCTTCGCAGCGGATGAGCCCTGCCGTTCCAGAGGGTGGCCCGCCTGGAGCCTTGACCCTGAAACGATCGGTAAGATAAGCTGCCCCCGGACGTCTATCAGACCATCACCATGCTTCGCCCTTGGCTAAATCTGCTGCGCGTCCTCGGACGTCACGCCCTCGTGGCGGTGGGCATCGTGGTGGTGCTGGTGGCCCCGTTGTCGATCAACTGCGGGCCCTGCGTCAACACGGCCGATGCGTCTGCAGCGACGATGTCGGTTGCCCAGAACGACGACGCCACGCCCGTGCCGGATACCGGACTTGGTGATCCGCTGGATCCCGAGCAGTGCGACCACTGCCATTGCACGGCGCCGGCCGCCATCGTCCCTGATCACGGCATGCGGTTTCCGGCCACTTTGGTGAGCCGTCATACCGCGCGCCCCGCGCCGGCACAGATCCGGGACGATCCCGTGTTCGTCCCGGATCCGCCGCCCAATCGAGTCTGATCTGCACTGACGCCTGCCGGTGACCCCGGCATGCGTTGCATCTGGTCGCCACCGGGCGATCCGGGTCAGGCTGTGTTGTTTCCTCCGCCTGCTCGTCTCCCCGGCTGCGCCCAGGATCCTCATCCTGTTCGCCCCTGCACGTCAGCCCATCTGACGCTGCCCATCCCGTGGAGTCGTCATGTCCGTTCGTGTATCCACCGCCACCCTGGCCGCCCTGGCCCTGGGTTTTGCCGGCTGCGGCTCATCCGCATCCCGAGCGGACTCCCCCAGCGTCCCGACCGCTGCGCACGAAGCCGCACCGGTGGTTCCCGTCGCGGTTGCCAAACCTGCTCTGCCGCCCATTGCTGACGGCGCTGCGGTGCCGATCGCGGTGCTACTGGAGTTGGCGGCGCAGGCGAACCCCAATCAGCAGATCCTCGAAGCCAATCGCGCGGCGGCGGCAGCCATCATCCGACAGGCCGGGGCCTGGGCCAACCCGGAACTCGAACTGAGCGCCGGACGAGCCAAGGCCCGTGAGGCCAACGAGGATGGCGTGCGTCCATCAACCACCATCGGCGGCATTGACCTCAAGCAGCGTTTCGAGTTGCCCGGCAAACGCTCCGCCCGGGTCACGGCAGCCGAGGCGCAGCGCTCGATCACCGAGCGCGAGGCTGCCGTCGACCGTCTCGGACTGGACATTGAGATCCGTTTGGCGGCCCTGGCGGTGGCCAGTGCTGCTGCCCATATGGCCCAGGCGGCGCATGGGGTGGAACTCAGCACCCAGGTGAGCACTGCCGTTGAACAGCGCATGCGGGCGGGGGAGACCGATCGCGGCGATCTCGCGCGGGCGCGGGTCGATCTGGCGAATGCGCAGCTGGCTGCAGATGCCGCGCAAGCCGAGGGCATTGCCGCCCGCGCTGCCCTGCGGGCATGGTGCGGCGACGCCCTCCCCGAGCAGTTCACCGTCGTGGGCATCCTGCCTGATGCGCCGACGGCCGTCGCCGTGGCGGATCTCCAGCGCCGAGCCGTGGCGACCCACCCCCGCCTGGCGGTCTTCGACGCCCAGCGATCGGCCAACGTCGCTGCCATCGCCGCCGAGGAGCGCGCCTGGTATCCCGATCTGACGCTCGGGGTCTCCGGCAACCGGGAGACGGACACCAACGATCTCGGCGTCTCGCTCGGCATGGAGCTTCCCCTCTGGAATCGCAACGACGGCAGCATTGCCAGGGCCCATGCCGATCTGTCCCGCCTCCAGGCCGAGCGGCGCAAGGAACTGCTCGCGCTGCAGCGCCAGGTCGTCTCCGCCTGGGGTGCCTACGAGCGCGAACGCCGGCAGATCGCCGGCTTGTCCGAACAGGTGATTCCGGCCGCCCAGGACGCATTGAAGCTCAAACTCGCCTCATTCCAGGCTGGCGACGCGACCCTGCTGGAAGTCATCGACGCCCGCCGCGCCGAACTCAGCGCCGAGACGGCCCTGACCGAGGCCCGCGAACGCGCTGCCCAGGCACGCATCGACCTCACCCGCGCCGTCGGCGCCGATCCCATCGATCCGATCCCATCTACCTCTCCTTCACCCACACCGTCCGCCTCCGCCGGAGCCCAGCC
>JACRBD010000126.1 GCA_016234625.1 Caulobacterales bacterium
ACGCTTGGCCCGCGAGAAGAAAAGGACTGGTCATGAGTGACGGCGAAGCATCCCTCCCGACGATCGAGATCGGCGAGATCCTCGCGCGCCTGCCTCATCGCTATCCGTTCCTGCTGGTGGACCGGGCCGAAGACTACCGGGCCGGCGAATCCCTGGTCGGCATAAAGTGCGTGACCATCAACGAGCCCTTCTTCCCCGGTCACTTCCCGGGCAATCCGGTGATGCCCGGCGTGCTGGTGGTCGAGGCCCTGGCCCAGGTCGGCGCCCTGCTGATGTCCAAGACCTGGGACGTGGACATGGAGAAGTCGACCATCTTCTTCATGTCGGTCGACGGCGCGCGTTTCCGCCTGCCGGTGCGGCCGGGCGACGTGCTCAAGCTGCACGTCGAGGTCGTGAAAATCCGGGCTCCGGTGGTCAAATTCAAGGGACGGGCCCTGGTCAACGGCAAGCTGGCCGCCGAATGCGAATTCGCGGCGATGAAGGCGGACAACCCCCAGTGACCCTGATCCATCCGACGGCCATCGTCGACAAGGCGGCCCAGATCGATTCCAGCGTGGAGATCGGCCCCTATTGCCTGGTTGGCCCCGGCGCGACCCTGGGCAAGGGCGTGAAGCTGCTGTCGCACGCCATCGTCGAGGGCGTCACCGAGGTCGGCGAGGACTGCGTCCTGCATCCCTTCGCCTGCCTGGGCGGGCCGCCCCAGCACACCGGGCACAAGGGCGAGCCGACCCGCGTGGTCGTCGGCCCCCGAAACGTGTTCCGCGAGCATGTCACCGTGCACGCCGGCACCGCCGGCGGCCGGGCGGTGACCACCGTTGGCTCCGACGGCCTGTTCATGGTCAACACCCACATCGGTCACGACTGCATCATCGGCGACAAGGTGATCATGGCCCCCAGCGTGGCCGTCGGCGGCCATGTGACCGTGAGCGACTTCGTCTTCCTCGGTGGCCTGGCGGCCATCCATCAGTACACCCGCGTCGGCCGCTACGCCTTCGTCGGCGGCGGCGGCATCGTCACCAAGGACGTCATCCCCTACGGCTCGGTCTGGGGCAACCACGCTCACCTCGAGGGGCTGAACCTGATCGGGCTGAAGCGCCGGGGCTTCACTCGCGAGCAGATCGCCACCCTGCGCGCCGCCTATCGCCTGTTGTTCGCCGACGAGGGCACCTTCCAGGAGCGGCTCGACGACGTTTCCGAGACCTATCCGGACGTGGCGGAGATCATGGAAATCGTGGCCTTCATCCGTGACGACGCCACCCGGCCGCTATGCCTGCCGGAACGCGAGGTCTGACGGTGAAAAAGCTTGGACTGGTGGCCGGGGGCGGTGGCCTGCCGGCGGAGATCGCGGAGCGTTGCCGCCGCACCGGCCGGCCCTACTTCGTCGTTCGCCTGAAGGGGTTCGCCGACGCGGGCACGGAAAGCCACCCGTCCACCGATATCGGTCTCGCCGAACTCGGCAAGGTTTTCAAAGCCTTGCGAGCCGAACATTGCGAGGCCGTCTGTTTCGCCGGCACGGTCGCCAGGCCTGAATTCGGCAAGCTCAAGCCTGATCTGCGGGGCATGGCCGCCCTGCCGTCGATCATCGCCGCCGCCCGCACGGGCGACGACGCCCTGCTGCGCGCCGTGCTCGACGAGTTCCGCAAGGAAGGTTTCGAGATCGAAGGCGCCCACGAGGCGGCCGAATCCATGACCCTGCCGCTTGGAATTCTTGGAAAAATTTCTCCAGCGGATTCCAATCGCGAGGACATCCAGCGGGCCCTGATCGCGGCCCGGGCCATCGGCCGGCTGGACATCGGCCAGGGCGCGGTGGTCTGCAACGGCCTGGTGCTGGCGGTGGAGGCCCAGGAGGGCACCGACGCCATGCTGCACCGGGTGCGCGGCCTGCCCGAGGCCATCCGCGGCGCGCCGGGCCGTATGGCCGGGGTGCTGGCCAAGGCGCCCAAGCCGATCCAGTCCACTGACGTCGACATGCCGACGATCGGCGTGGCCACCCTCCGCGGCGCGGCCCAGGCCGGTCTGGCCGGGATCGTCGGCGAGGCCGGTCGCCTGCTGGTGGTCGACCGCGAGGAAACCGTGGCCATGGCCGACGACCTGGGCCTGTTCATTCTCGGGGTCGAGGCGAAGGACGAATGACCCGCCCCCTAACCGTCATGCTGGTGGCCGCGGAGGCCTCGGGTGACGCGCTGGGAGCGGGGCTGGCGCGGGCGTTGAAGGCCCGGCTGGGCGACAGGGTCCGCTTCGTCGGGGTTGGCGGCGGGCGAATGGCCGCCGAGGGAGTCGACAGCCCCTTCGACATCGCCAGCCTGTCGATCCTGGGCATCTTCGAAGCCGTCGCGGCCTACCGGACCGTGATGCGGCGGGTCGCCGACACCGCCGCCCTGGCGCAGCGGGAGCGGCCGGACGTCGCCGTGCTGATCGACAGCTGGGGCTTCACCCTCCGCGTCGCCCAGGTCCTGCGCAAGGCCGCTCCGGGCCTGCCGCTGATCAAGTACGTCGGGCCGCAGGTCTGGGCCACCCGGCCGGGCCGGGCGAAGACGCTGGCGGCCTCGGTCGACCACCTGCTGTCGATCCACAGCTTCGACGCCCCCTGGTTCGAGAAGGAAGGGCTGAAAACCACCTTTGTCGGCAACCCGGCTCTGGCCAAGGACTTCTCGCACGCCGACCCGGCCCGTCTACATGCGGCGATCGGGGCCGGCGTCGACGACGACATCCTGCTGGTCCTGCCCGGCAGCCGGCCGGCCGAGATCAAGCTGGTCATGCCGGTGTTCGAAGAGGCGGTGAAACGGCTCAAGGCCGAACGACCCGACCTGCATGTGGTGGTCCCCGCCGCCGGCACGGTGCTGGAGTCGGTCAAGGCCAGGGTCGCCGGCTGGCCGTTCCGCGCCCATGTCATCGAGGACGAGGCGCTGAAGGACGACGCCTTCGTCGCCGGCACGGTGGCCCTGGCCTGCAGCGGCACGGTGACCACCGAACTGGCCCTGGCCGGCGCGCCGATGGTCGTGGCCTACAGGATCGGGGCGATGACCTACGCGATCCTCAAGCTGATCTTCAAATCGCCTTGGGTGACGATGTTCAACATCGCCGCCAAGGCCTTTGTCGCGCCGGAATTCCTGCAGGCCGACTGCACGCCGGAGAACCTGGAACGGGCCGTCGCCGAGCGGCTGGACGACCCGGCCCTGCGCGCGCGCCAGATCGCCGCCCAGAGCGCGGCGCTGGACCTGATGGGCCGGGGCGGGCCGGATCCGTCGGAGAAGGCGGCGGATACGTTGATCGCTCTGCTCGCCGAAAAGGCGCGCTGATGCAATCCTTCGACGTCGTCATCGTCGGCGCCGGGGCGGCGGGCAGGATGTGCGCGGTCCAGGCGGGCCGGCGCGGCCGGTCGGTGCTGATCATCGACCACGCGAAAGCGCCGGGGGAAAAGATCCGCATCTCCGGCGGCGGGCGCTGCAACTTCACCAACATCCACGCCGGACCGCAGGCCTTCCTGTCGCAAAACCCGCGCTTCTGTATCTCGGCCCTGCGCCGCTACACGGCCAAAGACTTCATCGCCGCCGTCGATGCGCGCGGCATCGCCTGGCATGAGAAGACCCTTGGCCAGCTGTTCTGCGATGCCTCGGCGATGCAGATCGTGACCCTGTTGACCGACCAGATGGCACAGGCCGGGGTCGAGCTCCGGCTCGGAACCGCCGTCGAGCGGGTCGACCGCGGAGGGGAGGGGTTCGCCCTGACGCTCAGTACCGGGTCGCGGGTCAGCTGCGCCTCGCTGGTCGTCGCCAGCGGCGGCAAGTCGATCCCCAAGATGGGCGCGACGGGGTGGGGCTATGACCTCGCCCGCCAGTTCGGCCTGCGGGTCACCGAGACGCGGCCGGCGCTGGTCCCCCTGACCTTCGAGATCGGTTTGCTGGAAAAGTGGCAGCCGCTGTCCGGCGTCGCGGTCGACGCCGTGGTCGCCTGCGGCAAGACGACGTTCGCCGAGGCCATGCTGTTCACCCACCGGGGGCTCAGCGGCCCGGCGATCCTGCAGATTTCCTCCTATTGGCGCGAGGGGCAGGAGATCACCGTCAGCATGGCGCCGGGCCAGGACGTGTTCGCCACGCTCAAGGCCGCCAAGGCCTCCAACCCACGCCAGGCGGTCCATACCGCCCTGGGGGGCCTTCTGCCCGCCCGGCTAGCCCAGAAGCTGGCGGACGACGCCGGGGCGCGGGGCAACCTCGCCGACACCCCGGACGCCGTCCTGCGGGCCCTGGACACGGCCGTGAACGGCTGGCGGGTCAAGCCGGTGGGGTCGGAGGGCTATCGCACGGCCGAGGTCACCCTGGGCGGAGTCGACACCCGCGACCTCAACTCCACCACCATGGCCGCCAACGACGTCCCCGGCCTCTATTTCATCGGCGAGTGTGTCGACGTTACGGGCTGGCTCGGCGGCTACAATTTCCAGTGGGCCTGGTCGAGCGGCTGGGCGGCGGGGCAGGTGGTGTAGGAGGGTGCGTCCTTCGACACGGCCCTTGCGGGCCTGCTCAGGATGACGTGGATGGGTGGGCTTCAAGAATAGACGTCATGGTGAGCAGCGCCGAAGGCGCGTGTCGAACCACGCAAACATTTCAGCAGCTTCTGCCCCTCGTCCTTCAGCCGTCCGCCGATCTTGCCGGACAACAGGCCCAGGATCCCCGGCAGGATCACCTCCAGCCGGACCGCGTCGGCCAGCACGGCCATCGAGCCGGTGATTTCCTGGCCGCTGATCAGGGCGGCGAAGCGCAGCACGTCGCCGTCCCAGCGCTGGTCGATCCGCGCCGCGCCGCCTGGCAGTTTGGCGGTCATTTCCGCGAAGGCGTGCTCCAGCCGGCGGCGAGCCTCGGCGACGCCGAGCTGGTGGGGAATGGTGACGACGAGGGGCTTGGCCATGGCTCTACAACGAAGGTGGGTCGGGAACGCTCCGGATCGCGCCGGATTCGGGTCAAGCTTAAGCCCCAAACAGCCCGCATGCAGCGCTGACAGCCAAGGGGGCGGACCAGACATGCCGATAATCCGGATCGCCGCGCTCGCCGCGGCCATGGTGCTCGCCTTCGCCGGCGGGGCCGTGGCCCAGGAGGACCCGGAAAGCACCATCGTCGAGGCGCTGGTGGTCCAGGCCGTCGAGCCGGGGCCGGCCTGGTGGCGGGTCTCGGACGGCGATTCCATCGTCTACATCCTGGGCGCCCCGGAGAGCCCCATGCCCCCTGGCGTGACCTGGGACAGGCGCACGGTCGAAAGGCGGCTGACCGGGGCGAATGGCCTGTTGATGGGCTCGTCGATGACGGCGGGGCTGCGCGATCTGCCCGCGTTGCTGAAGATCCGCGCCCAGCTGAAGTCGAAGACGCCGCTGGAGGCCGGTCTGCCGCCAGCGTTGCGCGCGCGGTTCGTGGCCGCCCGAGAGCGGCTGCGCCAGCCGGCCAGCCGCTACGCCGGCTGGACCCCGTTGGTCGCCGGCGCCCTCGTCTACGGCGACAGCCGGGATCGCAAGACGGGGTGGACATATACCCGCGGGGCGGTGATCCAGGCGGCGAAGAAGCGCCGGGTCAAGGTGGTCTACTCGGCGCGGTACAAGGCCGTGCCTTTCGCCAGGACGGCGATCGCAGGCCTGACGCCGGCGATCCACCAGCAATGTCTCGAGAGCGCCCTGGAGGACTTCGAGACGTCCGAGGCGCGGGTGCGCGCCTCGGCCACCGGCTGGGCCC
>JACRBD010000127.1 GCA_016234625.1 Caulobacterales bacterium
AATGGGCGCGCAGGCCGGACCATTCCATCTCCGACCGCGTGACCCGGTCGTGCAGAGCATCGACCGCCCGGACCAGAGCCTGCTCGGCCGGCGACCAGCAGGGTGAATCCGCGTCGCCGAGCACTGTGGCCTCGATCTCTTCCGCCGTCAGCCGCGCGGCGGTCGCGAAGGCGACGATATGCACGCCCCACTCGTATTCCGACCCGGCCCGGGCGCAGGCGCGATCGATGACGATCTCCCGCTCGCGCAGGGACAACGGTCCCCTCTCCAGCAGCGAGGCGGCGCGGAACCGGCGCCAGTGCCGGTCGCTGACAGCGATGGTGCGGAACAGCAGCAGCGGATCGGCGCCTGGCGGCATGACGGCGTTGAAATGGGCCTGAATCTCGGGGGCGTAGGGGGCGTCGAGGGGTTTGATCCTTTGCATTGGCCGCGGCTCCTTGTTACGGTTTCTGTAGCAACATATCGCTACGGAATTAATAGCGGAGTCAAGATCGGTGACGCCAAGGCCTGGACAGGCGGTGCGCGGTTCGACGACCGGCCGGCCGATCATGGCGCTGCTGGACCTGCTCGGCCGGCGCTGGGCGCTGCGGGTGCTGTGGGAGTTGCGCGCCGGACCCCTGAGCTCGCGGGCTCTGCGGGAGGCCTGCGACGACGTTTCGCCGACCGTGCTGCAGACCCGCCTTACCGAGCTGCGGCAGGCGGATCTGGTCAGCCTTCAGCGGACGCTGGGTTACGCGCTGACGCCGCTCGGCCGGGCGCTGCTGGACTCGCTGCTGCCCCTGCACGACTTCGCCGAACGCTGGGCGGCGGAGGGGGCGACGGAAAAGGCCTGATGGACTCTCGAAACTTGACGCCCGGAGACTCACTGCCTATACCCCCCGCTCCCGTGCGGGAGACCCTTCCGCGCGCCTGAAATTCATTTTGCGAAGGTCGCTTACATGTCGCGCCGCTGCGAACTCACTGGTGTCGGTCCGATGGTCGGGCACAACGTGAGCCACTCGAACATCAAGACCAAGCGCCGCTTCCTGCCGGCCCTGTCCCCCGCCACGCTCCAGTCGGAGGTGCTGGGTCAGTCCTTCAAGCTGCGGATCACCAACGCCGCTCTGCGCACGCTGGACTTCCGCGGCGGCCTGGACACCTTCATGGCCAAGGCCAAGGACGAAAACCTCTCGCCCCGCGCCCTGAAGATCAAGCGTCAGATCAAGGCGAAGCTGGCCGAACAAGCCGCCGCCGCCTAAAGGCGACAAGCTTCAAGACGACAGACGGCCCGCGGGGAAACCCGCGGGCCGTTTGCGTTGGGGCGTCAGGGCTCCGGTTATTTTTTGAAAAGGCCGTCCTTCCAGGCGAGGAAGATTGGGCCGCCGACCCCGATGATCAGAGTGCAGAGGATGGAGAAGGCAGCTAGCAGCATGTCAGTCCTCCAAGCTGGCGACGAGGGCGCGACCAACCCCGTGCAATATAAATCCGACTAGGCCGAAAACCAACATGGTGACGAACTCAAGGGTTGTGAACGGCCGCTCCTGACGCACCAGCGTCACGGCGGGTTGAACTATCGCCGCGATCAGTGACGCCGCACAAAGGTTGTTCAGGAGCGTCGCAAGCAGCTTGCGCCGTTCGTTGCGACCAGCCTTGCTTCCCACAGGTGCGGCAGGGGGTGGAATTTCGTCCAGCGTCACGTCCATGACGGCAGAGTAGCAGATCACAAACAATCGTAAAGATTGTATTAAATCATGTTGCTACGCCTGGGTGCTACGCCAGCAACTCCCGCCCCGCCTCCCGCACATCGGTGCAGCCCGTCAGCGCCATGGCCATCAGCATCTCCTGGCGCATGATCTGCAGCACATGCTCCACGCCCTGCTGGCCGGCCCCGGCGAGGGCCCAGGCCCAGCCCCGGCCGATGAAACAGCCCTTTGCCCCGCTGGCCAGGGCCTTGACCACGTCCAGGCCCGAGCGAACCCCGCCGTCCATCAGCACGGTCATGTCGTCGCCCACCGCGTCGGCGATGGCGGGCAGGGCGCGGATGCCGCTCATCACCCCGTCCAGCTGGCGGCCGCCATGGTTGGAGACGATCAGGCCGTCGGCGCCGTAGCGCTTGGCCTCCCGTGCGTCATCGGCGTCGAGCACACCCTTGATGACCAGCGGGCCCTTCCAGTTCTCGCGAATCCAGTCGAGGTCCTTCCAGGTCAGGGTCGGGTCGAAGTTCTTGGTCACCCAGGGCCAGAACTCCATCACCCCCTTGGCTTCGGGAATGGCGGGGGCGAGATTGCCAAACTTGTGCGGCCCGCCCATGGCCATGACGTCCCAGGCCCAGCCCGGGTGAGTGATGCCGTCCCAGGCCCGCTCCAACGGCGCGAACGGCGATGTGTTGCCGAACAGGCCCGAGCGCACGTCGCGATATCGGGCGCCGGGCACCGGCAGGTCGACGGTAAAGGCCAGCACCGGGCAGCCCAGCTCGGTCACCCGGGCCAGCAGCTCCTTCATGTAGCCGCGGTCCTTGATGATGTAGAGCTGGTACCAGGGCGGCTGGCCGCCGCCCTTCGTGACCTCTTCCACATCGCAGATCGACAGGGACGAAAGGCACATGGTGATGCCCGCGCCGCGCGCCGCCTTCATCGCCTGGACCTCGCCCCGACGGGCGTACATGCCGCCCATGCCGATCGGCGACAGGACCATGGGCATGGCCAGTTTCTGGCCGAACAGCTCGGTTTCCAGCGAGATCTTCGACACGTCCCGCATCACCCGCTGGCGCAGGGCCAGGGCCTCGAAGTCCTCGACGTTTCGCCTAAGGGTCGCCTCGGCGTAGGAGCCGCCGTCGAGATAGTCGAACAGCACCCGGGGCAGGCGACGCTTCGCCAGTTCGCGATAGTCGGTGACGCAGGCGGGTCTCATTTTGGCGGCGTCCAGTCGAAGGCCAGCAGCAGGGTGCGCTGGCTGGGGCTGAAATTGTCGTCGGAGAGCAGGTAGATCCGCCAGTCGCCATCGGGTTTGGCGACCACGGCGACGCCCTCGAAGTTGTCGACTGTCATCGGCGGAACAAGGGCGAACCCGCCCACCACCCGCTTCGCGCCCAGGGGATCGCGCACCACCGTGACGATGATCCGCGACCCGGTCGCGGGGGTGTAGCTGTGATGCAGGATGATCAGTTCACCCCGGGGGCCGGTCGTCAGGCTGGACAGGCGATAGCCGGCTGGCGGGGCGGGCAGGCCGGTCTTTTCCTCACAGGACAGATTCAGCCGGCAGAACCAGATGCCGCCAGGTTGAACCCCGACCCAGTATCCGTCGGCGACCACCGTCGGAGCGGCGGCCAGTCCCTCCATGCCGTCATTGTCGGCCATGGGGACGTCTGGCATGGCCACGGGCTTGGGCGGCCGATTGGTGGAGGGGGCATAGCGCCAGACGCGGTGTTCGCGCTCGAAACTGACCAGGATCTCGCCATTGCCCAGACGGGTGATTCCCTCGGCGTCGGTTTGGAACTTGCCCTGCAGCGGTTGCGCATCAAGGCCGGTCAGGGGCCGAAGGGCGCCGTCGGTCAGGCCGACCAGGCGTCCGTTGCCGTCCAGTGCCAGCCGGCCGGTGAACAGGTCCGCGCCGTCGTCGGAGACGGACAGCACCTGGCCGTCGGCATCGACCACCAGGTCCGAGAGGCCGTGGAGGCGACTGGTCTCGCTGCTCGAGACCGTGATCCCGCCCGCGTAGGTGAAGTCACCCGCTGATGTTCGGTTTGGATCGGAGGGGTCCAGCATCACCGGCGCGGACTGAATCGCCACCGAGGCGCCGACCCTGACCGGAGCCGCCGGGAGCTGGGGGCGCGCGGTGAAACAGGCCGCCAGGCTCAGCACCACCGCCGCCAGCACGCCCGGGATCGCCATCCACCGCCGCAGCTTCATCCCAGCGCTTCCTGCACCTGTTTGAACGTCACCGTCTTCGGCGGCGGAGGCTGGGTCACCGGCGGGGCGGCGAGCAGGCCGCGGATGTTGGCCACCCGCCTGGGTTCCTCCTCGAACAGGCCGGCCAGCTGTTCGACCAGGGCGCCGCCCAGCTGCTCCACGTCGACGATGGTCACCGCCTTGCGATAGTAGCGG
>JACRBD010000115.1 GCA_016234625.1 Caulobacterales bacterium
ACGTCCGCCCCTCGGCCTGGTGGCGCAGGTAGTCGTGCAGCGACAGGCGCAGGCGCAGCGGCCGGGCGTCGCGGTTGGCCAGGACCTCGACCCGGTAGACCACCGCATCGTCGAGCGCCACCAGGGAGTGCTGCAGCTCGATGCCCTCGGCGGGGATGGACTGCCGGCTGACATAGCCGGCGGGATAGAAGCGCGCCTCGCCCGGCTCCAGCCGCCACGCCCGCCCGCCAACCAGCAGGTACGGGCAGAACAGCTTCTGGTAGGGGCTGTGCTGCCCGGTGGAGAGGAAGCACGCGCGCTCCATCGGCTGGGCGCCGTAGTAGACCAGCTCGCTGATGGTGCCGGGATGCTGGACATGCACGCCGATGCGCCCGCCGCCGAACCACACCGACAGAGGCGCGGGATCCGGGCCCTGGCCGCAGGCGTAAGCCGTATCTGACGCAGCGGGAGGACTCGCGGGGAGGGACATGGCGTGACCTTCGTCGCACGCTAACCTTAGGAGTCACTTATGCAACCGGTTGTCATTTGGTTTGTTTGCCGTTTTTCTATGGTGTTTCCACTCAGGAAACAGCCGGCCGGAAATGCCTCTCCTTCACCAGTCGAGGTGCCGACCGGATCAGTTCATTGCCCTGGACCAAGCATCGCGACCAGGAAATCAGTGGCGGTCCTGTACGCCGGATCGGCGCTGCCCTGGTGGACGAAGTGGAATGCGACCCCGGCCTGCGCCAGCTTCTCCGCCAGCAGGGCGCCGTAGGCGGCGGCGTGGGTGGGGTCCTTGGCGGGCTTGCCCCGCTCGGGGACATCCCCGTACACCAGGAAAACCGGCGGGTCGCCAGGGCCGGCGAGCGCATACGGCGAGTACTCGGCGATCCAGTCCGCCACGGCGGCGCGATCGGCGAGAAAGCTGCGGATCTCGACGGTCGGATCGCTGCGGTCCCACAGGTAGCCGAAGGCGTGGCCGCCATAGAGCGCGTTCGGGATCCACTCCAGGACCTGGGCGGGATCCAGGCTGGTCTGCGCCCCCTCGACCGCCGCGCAGAAGGGCTTGGTCGATTGGCGGGCGACCGGATCCTCGGCCCGCGGATCGGCAAGATCATCGTGGAAGGTGAGCCAGAGCGCCGAGCAGGCGCCGGCCGATCCTCCGGCGACGCCGATGCGCCGCGCATCGATCCCCCATTCAGCCGCCCGGCTGCGGACGAACTGCAGCGCCCGCGCGGCATCGCGCAGCGGGATGGCCACCGGCGGATCGGGGTAGTCGCCGCGCGCACGGATGGGGCCGGTGCCGCGCGTGCTGCCCGAGTCGATGATGGTCTGCGGCAGGAAGCGGTAGTTGATCGACACCAGCGCGATGCCTTTGCCCAGGATCGATCCTGGCGCTCCCGGCAGGCTGAAGCGGGTCTTGTCGCCATGGAGCCATCCGCCTCCGTGGATGTGCATGACGCAGGGATGCGGCCCTGGGCCCGGGGGCAGCCACACGTCCAGGACCTGGCGTTCATGCGCCCCGTAGGCGACATTGGCATGGGTCGGTGCCGGGGTGACCGCCAGCGGCCGGTTGGGGTCATCGCGGGAGGCGGGCGGAGCAGGCTCGACGGCCATCGCGGTGGCTCCGAGGACCAGTCCGGCGGCCAGGGACGCGTGATTCAGCATAAAGCCATCCTTCCAGACGGACATCGGTGATCGATCATGACCGCCCTAGGGACGGTCGGTGCCAGCAGGATGCTCGGGCACGTAGCCGCTCTCGCGCACCACCGCCTGCCCTTCGCGCGAGACCAGCCAGCGCACCAGCTTCATCGCCGGGCTGTCCGCCGCCTCGCCGTCCCGGTAGGCCACATGGACGCGGGCGACCCAGGGGTAGGCGCCGGATGCGATGGTCTCCGCGTTCGGTTCGACGCCGTCGATGGCCAGCCGGCGCGTGTACGGGCTGGCCGCCATGAAGTGGTCGTAATAGTAGATCGAGTAGCCAATTCCGCGCGGATGCTGGGTGACCTGGCTGAACGGTCCTTCCATGCCGCTGGAATAGAGGTCGTCATGGCGCGGATGGTCGACCGCAGGACGTCCCTCCCCCACCAGCTGATCGAACAGTTCGCGGCTTCCCGAATCACGCTTGCGGCGGAAGGCCTGGATCTCGCCCTCGCCGCCACCGACCGCCGGCCAGGTGGTGGTCCGATCGTCGTAGATGTCGCGGACCTGCTGCCGAGTCAGGCCGTGTACCGGATTCCTGGCATGCACGATGAAGACGAGGGCATCACGGGCGATGGCCTCGGTGCGGATGGTGACCCCCTTCTCGGCCGCAAGCTTCAACTCGCTCGCCGACGGCGGCCGGGCGGTCAGGTTCAGGTCCTTCCTCCCTTCGATCAGGTTCACGTAGGCGTCATGGGTCGAGGCATGCGCAGCCAGCAGGCTGTTGATGATCGGTGCCGTGCGTTCCTGCTCCCTGGTCGTCGGCTTGGCCACCAGCTTCAGCGTCGCCAGGATGAACTCGTCGTCGCGCGGGTTGCCGCCCAGCAGGTCCCTGATGAAGTAGTCGCGCACATCGACCGGCTTGAGCCACGGATTGCCCCGCGGCTCCGGATAGAGCCACTCGTAGGGCACGCCGAGGATGCGGCAGGCCAGGACCACGCCCAGCGGCCCGGTTGAGGTCGAGCCGTCGATGCGCGGATAGCTGAGCACATCGAAGCCCATGGCCCTCGCCTGGGGGATGTCAGCCGGCGCCTGCGCGCGGACCTCGGCATGACGCGCGGCGTAGATCCGCTTTGCGCTCTCGATCATCAGCCTGCGCTCGGCATCCCACGCTGACTCCCGTCGTTTCTCCAGCTCGGCCCGCTTCCGTGCGTAGGCCAGGAAGTCCGGGGATCTCCCCAGCCCATCCAACTGGTCCTCAAGCTCCTGCCGCTGTTTCCTGTGGGATTCATTGATGCTGTTGATCTTGCCCGCGATCTCGTGGTAGGACACCGCCACCGGCAGCCGGTCGAGCTCGGCGATTTGCGCGCTGGCCTCGTTGGTCCTGGGCAGGCCGGCCTCCTCGGCAGGGATGACCGCGGTCAGGAGGAGGCACAGCAACCAGGATGGATGGGACATGACCACTCATTGGAGGATCCGTCTTTCAGCGTCAAGGAGCGCAGGTGTCGCGCAGACGCGGTCCGCGGTTTCCCCCGGGCGATGGTCGGCCAGACCTGCTTCCCTCACAGCGCGAACGGATCCTCCCCGCCACAGGCGATCTCCAGCGCGGCGCAGATGGCGTAGCTGCCGACCACGCTGCTGGTGCCAGGCATGGCGCCGTGGCCCTCGTCGTAGCGCGCCACCTGGCCGCTGTGCGGCTCCAGGCATTCCCAGATGTTGGGCTGGGCGAGGGCGAAGCGGGTGGTCGCCGCCGCCATGCGCGGCAGCAGGTCGGGAGCGTAGCGATGGGCGGCGGCGGCACCGTACAGGCAACTCGCCGGCCACACCGGCCCGCGCCAGAAGAAACGCTCGCAGAAGCGCGCGTCCTCGGGCGCCACCGTGCAGATGCCGAAGGGCGCGATCAGGGCCTCGAGGTTGGCGCGCAGGCGCACCGGGTCGGCGTCGGCCGGGGCCAGGCCATAGGCGAGGGCGAACAGCCCCTGCATGCCCACCACCGTCTCGCGCCGGCCGTCGGCGAGGATGTCGCCGAACCACTGG
>JACRBD010000117.1 GCA_016234625.1 Caulobacterales bacterium
CACGATGGAGACCCGCGAGGACTACGAGGAAGCCCGGGTCGCCGACGTGATCCGCGAGCGCCAGCGGCACATCATCAAGGGCGCCAACGCCCGGGCCCAGGCGGCGCCGGTGACCGAGCTGCTGACCATGGTGATCACCGCCGGCGTGTTCGCCTACGCCGGCTGGCGGGCCTCGACCGGCGTGATGAACGTAGGCGACTTCACCGCCTTCATGGGGGCCCTGACGACCGGTGGCGGGTCCCTGCGGCAGATGGCCAATCTGCAGACCGTGTTCGCCGAGGGGACAACCGCCGCCCGCCGGCTGTTCTCCGCGCTGGACGTCGAGCCCGAGGTCGCCGAGGCGCCCGACGCCCGCACCCTGTCCGGCGGCGATGGCCATATCGTGTTGGAGAAGGTCGGCTTCTCCTACGAGGGGGGGCACGCGGCGCTGGAAGGCGCCTCGATCGAAGCCCGCCGGGGCGAGATGGTCGCCCTGGTCGGGCCCTCCGGCGGCGGCAAGAGCACCATCCTGTCGCTGATTCCGCGCTTCTACGACGCCACCAGCGGCCGGGTGACGGTCGACGGCGCCGATGTGCGCGAGGTGACCATCGCGTCCCTGCGCGCCCGCATCGCCTTCGTCACCCAGGAGCCGTTCCTGTTCGACGACACCATCCGCGCCAACATCGCCTACGCCCGGCCCGAGGCCACCGAGGCCGAGATCGAGGAGGCCGCCCGCCGGGCCGCCGCCCACGACTTCATCCTGGAGCAGCCGGACGGCTACGACACCATCGTCGGCGAGGCGGCCACGCGCCTGTCCGGCGGCCAGCGCCAGCGCATCGCCATCGCCCGCGCCTTCCTCAAGAACGCCCCGATCCTGCTGCTCGACGAGGCCACCAGCGCTCTCGACACCGAGAGCGAGGCCCAGGTCCAGATGGCCCTCGACCGGCTGATGGCCGGCCGCACGACCATCGTCATCGCCCACCGTCTGTCGACGGTGAAGCACGCCGACCGGATCTACGTCATCGACAAGGGCCGGATCGTCGAAACCGGGACCCATGCCGGCCTGGTGCGAAAGCGCGGCCTCTACGCCCGGCTGGCCCGGGCCCAGGATCTCGACATGGCGCCGGAGGAGGCGGGGGCGTGAAGGCGTTCTTCCGGTCCGACCTGGTGCAGAAGACACTGGCCGCCCTGTTCGCCGGCTGGCTGTCGCTCTGCTACGCCACCCTGCGCTGGACCCGCGAAGGCCAGGAGAAGGCCGAGGCGGTCTGGGCCACCGACAGCGGCGCGATCCTCTGCTTCTGGCACGCCCTGGTGCCGCTGGCGCCGCAATGCTGGCCCCAGTCGCCGAACCGGCAGGACATGCGCGCCCTCATCTCGCGGTCGGCCGACGGCGAGTTCATCGCCCTGACGGTCCAGTGGATCGGGTTCCCGGCGATCCGCGGGTCGTCCAAGAAGCCGTCCGATCCGTCCAAGAACAAGCACGGCGAGCAGGCGCTCCGCGACATGGCCAAATGGGTCAAGGGCGGCGGGGCCGTCGCGGTGACGCCTGACGGACCGCGCGGGCCCGCCGAGGTGATGCAGGGCGGGACCCCGAGCCTCGCCCGTATCACCGGCGCGCCGGTGATCTTCTGCGGCCTGGCGACCAGTCCGTGCATTCGCATCCGCAGCTGGGACAGGACCGTGATCCCCTTGCCCTTCTCCAGGGGCGCCATGGTCTGGGACGGCCCGCACCATGTCGGCAAGGGCGGCGACATCGATGTGGTCCGGGCGGACTGGGAGGCCCGGCTGACCGCCGTCCAGCGCCGGGCCGAGGCGCTGGTGGACGACCGGGGCGGGGAGTGAGACTCTGACCGTCATGGCGCACGCCGACCACCATCATGATCACGGACATGACCACGGCCACGGGCATGGCCACGGGCACGCGCCAGCTGATTTCGGCCGCGCCTTCGCCATCGGCGCGGGCCTGAACATCGCCTTCGTGGTGGTCGAGGCGAGCGCGGGACTGATCACCGGCTCCCTGGCCCTGGTCGCGGACGCCGGCCACAATCTGTCGGATGTGCTGGGCCTGCTGATGGCCTGGGGCGCGGCGGCCATGGCCAGGCAGCTGCCCACGGCGCGCCGCAGCTACGGTCTGCGCAAGGGCACCATCCTGGCCTCGCTGGCCAACGCCGGGCTGCTGCTCGTGGCGGTCGGAGCGATCGTCTGGGAAGCCGTCCGCCGCTTCGCCGACCCTCACCCGATCCAGCCGGGTCTGGTGATGATCGTCGCCCTGATCGGCGTGGCGATCAACACCGCCACGGCCATGATGTTCACGCGCGGCCAGCATGACCTGAACGTCCGCGGGGCCTTCCTGCACATGGCCGCCGACGCGGCGGTGTCGCTGGGGGTGGTGCTGGCGGCTCTGGTCATCTGGTTCGTGCCCGGGTGGACCTGGATCGACCCGGCGGTCAGCCTGGCCATCGCCGCGGTGATCATCGCCGGGACCTGGGGCCTGCTGCGCGACTCCCTCGACCTGGCGCTGGACGCCGCCCCGCGCGGCATCGATCCGGACGCGGTGCGCCGGTGGCTGGCCGAACGTCCCGGGGTCACCGAGGTCCACGACCTGCATATCTGGGCCATGAGCACCACCGAGACGGCGCTGACCGTGCATCTGACCCGGCCGGACAACGCCGACGCCGACAGCTTCCTGCATGACACCGCCCATGCCCTGGCCGAACGGTTCCGCATCGGCCACCCGACCCTGCAGATCGAGACCGGCGCCGGCGGCCATGCCTGCCACCTCGCCCCCGCCGACGTGGTCTGAGCCGAGGTGGCTCCCCTGTCCCTGACCCTCTACCGCGCCGCCACAGGGCTGCTGACGCCGTTCACCCCCGGCATCCTTCGCGGCCGCGCCCGCAAGGGCAAGGAGGATCCGACCCGCCTGCGCGAGCGGCTGGGCTATCCCTCCGCGCCCCGCCCGGACGGGCCGCTGGCCTGGCTGCACGGCGCCAGCGTCGGCGAGACGGTCTCCCTGCTGCCGGTGGTCGAGCGGCTGCGGCGCGAGCGGCCGGACATCGCCGTCCTGGTCACCTCCGGCACCACCACCTCGGCCGACCTGCTGGCGCGGCGGCTACCGGCCGGGGCGGTGCACCAGTACCTGCCGGTCGACACCCCCGCTGCGTCGCGCCGGTTCCTCGATCACTGGCGACCGGACCTGGCGATGTTCGTCGAGAGCGAGCTGTGGCCCAACCTTCTGCTGGGCGCCAGGGCGCGCGGCGCGAAGCTGGCCCTGGTCTCCGCCCGGATGACCGAGGACAGCGCCAGGGGCTGGACCCGCTTTCCAGGCCTGGCCCGCACGGTGCTGAGCGCCTTCGACCTGATCCTGCCGCAGGATGTGCGGACCGGGATCCGACTGAAGGACCTGGGGGCCCTGGTCGATGGCTACGCCAATCTCAAGCTGGTCGGCGAGGCCCTGCCGGCCGACAAGGCTGAACTAACGCGGCTGAGGGCCGCCGCGGGCGACCGGCTGATCGTCACCGCCGCCAGCACCCATCCGGGTGAGGACCCGTTGATCGCCGCGGCGGTGGAGGCGACCGGCCGATACCCGCTGCTGGTCATCGTGCCGCGTCACCCGGCGCGGGGGCCGAAACTGGCCACGGACCTTCGAGCGCAGAACCGGATCATCGCCCTGCGCTCGGCCGGCGAGCCGCTGACCGCCGAGACCGACATCTACATCGCCGACACCCTGGGGGAGCTGGGCCTGTTCTTCCGCCTGGGCGACATCGCGGTGATGGGCGGCAGCTTCCTGCCCGACATCGGCGGCCATAACCCCCTGGAGGCCGCGCGCCTCGGCCGGCCGGTGGTGTTCGGCGACCACTACGCCAACTGGATCGACATCTACGGCGCCATGGGCGCCGGCGGCGTCCGCTGCGAGGACGAGGACCAGCTGATCGGGGCCCTGAACCGGCTGCTGGCCGACCCCGACGCCCGCTTGCGCATGGGCCTGGCGGCCAAACAGGTGGCCGAGCAGGAGTCGGGCGTGCTCGATCGCCTGTGGGCGCAGCTGGAGCCGCTGCTGCCATGAAGCTGTCGACACCGCGCTGGTGGTACGTCCGTCACGGCGCCCCGCGTCGGGTGACGCGCGCCCTGCTGCGGCCCGTGTCGTGGGTCTGGGCCGCGGTCACCGCCCGCCGCATCGCCCGGACCGTTCCGGCGGACGCCGGCCTGCCGGTAATCTGCGTCGGCAACCTGACGGTCGGCGGCGCGGGCAAGACGCCGGTGGTCCGCGAACTGTTGCGCCTGCTGACAGATGCCGGCCTGGCCGCTCACGGCCTGTCGCGCGGCTACGGGGGTCGGCTGAAGGGGCCGCTGCGGGTCGATCCGGCGGTTCACACCGCCGCCGACGTCGGCGACGAGCCGCTGATGCTGGCCCGGGACTTTCCGATGTGGATCTCGCCCGACCGTCCCGCCGGCGCCCTGGCAGCGAAAGCAGGTGGGGCGCGGGTGCTGGTCATGGATGACGGCCACCAGAACCCCTCCCTGAAAAAGGCCCTGTCGCTGGTCGTTGTCGATGGTGAGACCCGCAAGGGGGAATGGCCCTTCGGCGACGGCGCGGTGTTCCCGGCCGGACCAATGCGCGAGCCGCTGGCCGCGGGCCTGGTCCGGGCGGACGCGGTGGTCATGCTGCTGCCGGCCGACATGGACGGGCCGGACCCGGACCTGATGGCCCTGTTCGCCGGCGGGCCGGTGTTCGTGGCCCGGCTGGAGCCTTCAGGCCTGCCCCCCTCCGGCCCGGTGGTCGGCTTCGCCGGCATCGGCAAACCGTGGAAGGTCGAGCGGTCGCTGGAGGCGGCGGGCTGCGACCTGAAGGACTTCGTGCGGTTTCCCGACCACCATGCATACAGCGCCGCCGATCTGGCGATGCTGGAGGACGTGGCGCGGCGCTACGGCGCGGGCCTGGTGACCACTGAAAAGGACTGGGTCCGCCTGCCCGCCGACTGGCGCGGCAAGGCCGCCGTCTGGCCGGTCCGGGCCCGGTTCGAGGACGAGGCGGGATTTTCGACGCTTGTGAGCGGCGCGCTCAGCTGACTGAAGTCGTCATCCTCGCCCTTGTGGCGAGGCCCCTTCGAGCCGCCGCGGGTGCGGCGCTCCGGCTTGTCCGGTTCGGAACACGCCCGGAGGGGTCCTGGGCACAAGGCCCAGGATGACGGCGGAGATGTTGTGGCGCCCGCGCCCGTGTTGGCGAAAACCGCTCCACGCCCCTCCCGCAGACCACCGTTCAGGCCTAAACACCTCGCACAGGTCTTTCCATGAGCGAGCACTACGAAGACGAGGCGATCACCCGGGGACGGGTGCTCTCCAACGGCCAGGTCATGGCCTTCATCGCCGGGTTCTGGCTGCGGCGGCGATGGCTGTTGCTCGGGGCGGCGGGGATGACCCTGGCGTCGATGGTCTGCGAGCTGGCCCTGCCCTGGGCGGCGCGGGGCCTGGTCAACGCGGTGACCATCGCCGGCGGGGCGGACCGGGTATGGATCGCCTGGGGCCTGTTCGTGGGCGCCTATCTGTCCTTCGCCATCGCCCGCAACATCGGCTTCCGGTTCTGGAACCCGCTGGCCGCCCGCAACATGCAGGAGATGACCAACGAGGGCTTCCGCCGGGTGCAGTCCTTCTCCGCCGACTGGCACGCCGACACCTTCGCCGGGGCCACCGTGCGGCGGCTGTCGCGGGCCATGTGGGGCTACGACTCGGTGTCCGACGCGGTGGTCATCTGGCTCGGTCCGGCCCTGCTGCTGCTGGCCGGCCAGTCGGTGCTGATCGGCCTGCAGTGGCCGCTGGTCGGAGCCATGTGCCTGTTCGTTGTGCTGGCCTTCCTGTGGCTGAATCTGTGGCTGGTGAAGGTCTGGGTGCGGCCGGCCAATCTGCGCTCCAACGCCCTGGACTCGCGCATCGGCGGAGCGCTGGCCGATGCGCTGAGCTCGAACCCCACGGTGAAGGGCTTCGGCGCCGAGGCCCGCGAGGAGGCGCGCTTCGGCAGGCTGACCGAGGAATGGGCCGTAGCGGTCCAGAAGACCTGGGGCCGGTTCATGGACATCTGGTTGATGCAGAACCTGCTGACCATGCTGCTGCAGGCGGTGATGACCGGGACCCTGGTGTGGCTGTGGACCCAGGGTCGGGCGACGCCGGGCGACATCGCGTTCGGCATCACCACCTTCATGCAGATGAACGGCTACCTGCGGAACATCGGCGAGAACGTGCGCATGTTCCAGAAGGGGGTCGACGACGTCGAGGACGTGGCCAACTACGCCCGCATGTCGGCCCAGGTGGCCGACCCCACCGATCCCCAGCCGTTCCGGGCCGAGGAGGGCGAGATCGTCTTCGACGCGGTGACCTTCGCCTACAAGAGCGCGGACGCGCCGTTGTACGACGGCTTTTCCCTGCGTATCGCGCCGGGCGAGCGGGTGGCGCTGGTCGGCCCCACCGGCGCGGGCAAGTCGACGTTCGTCAAGCTGATCCAGCGGCTCTACGACCTGAACGCCGGCGCCATCCGCGTCGATGGCCAGGATATCGCCACGGTGGCCCAGGGCGAGCTGCGCCGGGCCATAGCCGTGGTGCCGCAGGACCCGGCCCTGTTCCACCGGACCATCGCCGAGAACATTGGCTACGCCCGCCCCGGCGCGACCCTGGACGAGATCCGCCTGGCGGCCCGACGGGCCCGGGCCGAGGAGTTCATCGACAAGCTGCCAAAAGGCTACGACACCCTGGTCGGGGAGCGGGGTGTCAAGCTGAGCGGCGGCGAGCGCCAGCGGGTGGCGATCGCCCGGGCCTTCCTGGCTGACGCCCCGATCCTGGTGTTCGATGAGGCGACCAGCTCGCTGGACGTGGAGACCGAGCTGTCGGTCCAGGCGGCCATGGAGGAGCTGATGGCCGGGCGGACGACGATCGTCATCGCCCACCGCCTGTCGACCATTCGCGGCGCCGACCGCATCCTGGTGTTCGACATGGGCCGCATTGTCGAGGAAGGCCGCCACGCCGAACTGAAGGCGAGCGGCGGCGCCTACGCGCGACTGGCGGCGGTGGCCGAGGGCACAGCGTAACGCCGGCCGGCGGGGCGCGCGTTTCCTTTTCGCGAGCGTTTCGCATTTGCAACAATCCACCCGCGTGCTAGAGGCTCTCCGTATTGAGAATGCTTCGCGTATTCAGCGGAGCCGAGGGGATGTCATGTCAGTTCTGAAGTTCACCGCGAGCCTCGCCGTGCTCGCCGCCGTCATCGGATCCTGCGGGTCGGCGCTGGCCGAGGACGGGGTTGTGACCGCCGCCACGGACGATCCGGCGCTGCTGGAGGGGGTGATCATCACCGGCTCCGCGGCTCAGGCGCGCGACGTCGCCGGCTCGGCGACCTTCCTCGACCACGAGACCCTGGAGGTCTTCGCCTACGCCGACGTCAACCGCATCCTGCGCCAGGTTCCGGGCGTCACCCTGCAGGAGGAGGACGGCTTCGGCCTGCGTCCCAACATCGGCATTCGCGGGTCCGGCTCCGACCGCGCCGGACGGATCGCCGTCATGGAAGACGGCGTGCTGATCGCGCCGGCCCCCTATGCCGCGCCGGCCGCCTACTACTTCCCGCGCATGGCCCGCATGAGCGGCGTCGAGGTGGTCAAGGGCCCGGCGGCGATCAAGTACGGCCCCCTGACCACCGGCGGGGCGCTGCAGTTCTTCTCCACGTCCGTGCCCGACGCAGAAGGACGGTTTGGCGGACAGGCCGAGCTGCTCGGCGGCAGCTATGGCGGCCTGCGCGCGCATGGCGTGCTGGGCGGCTGGGCGGACTCCGCCGGCCCGGTGCAGGTCGGCGGCATGATCGAGGGTCTGTTCGAGCGGTCGGACGGGTTCAAGGACCTCGACTCAGGCGGCTCCACCGGCTTCGAGATCGACGACATGGTGTTCAAGGTCGCGCTGCGGACGACGCCCGGCGCAACCAAGCCCCAGGTGTTCGAGCTGAAGCACCAGCGTTACGACGAGGTCTCCGACGAGACCTATGTGGGCCTGACCCTGGCCGATTTCCGCGCCAGCCCCTTCCGGCGCTATCGCGGCAGCCAGGCCGACGTGATGAACGCCGAGCACGTCACCTGGCAGGCCACCCACCGGATCGAGGTGTTCGACTGGCTTGACGTCACCACCCTGGCCTATCGCACCGAGACGTCGCGGGCCTGGTACAAGCTGAACGACGTGCTGTCGGGCGGCTCGCTTCGCTCGGTCTCCGCCGTCCTGGCCGATCCGACGACCTACGCGCAGGGCTACGCCACCCTGGTCGGCGCGCCCGGCTACACCAGCGCCGCCAACGCCCTGCGGGTGCGCAACAACAACCGGACCTACTATGCCGAGGGCATTCAGACCGTGGTCACGGCGCGATTCGACACCGGCGCCCTGAGCCACAGGCTCGATCTCTCCGCCCGGATTCACCGCGACGAGGAGGACCGGCTGCAGGAGGACGACCGCTATCAGATGGTCGATGGCCGCATGGTGCTGACCACCGCCGGCGCCCGCGGCAGCCAGGAAAACCGGGTCGGCGAGGCGAACGCCACGGCCTTCTTCGCCCAGGATGCCATCAAGGCGGGGCGGCTGACGCTGAACCTCGGCGTCCGCTACGAAACCATCGACCTGAAACGCACCAACTATGTCCTGGGAGACCCGTCGCGCGGCACGGTGCTCAGCGTCAACCGGTCGGAAGTCGATGTCTGGATTCCCGGCGTCGGCCTGACCTTCGAGCTGACCCCGGACCTGACTCTGGTCGCCGGTGCGCACAAGGGGTTCAGCAACCCCGCGCCGGGCTCCACGACCGACCCCGAGACCAGCTGGAACTACGAGGCCGGGCTCCGATTCGCGCGCGGCGACGCCCGGGTCGAGGCCTTCGTCTTCCTGTCCGACTACGACAACCTGGTGGGAACCTGCACCGCCTCGACCGGCGGCGGTTGCACCATCGGGGCCCAGTTCGACGGCGGCGCGGTGAAGGTCACGGGCCTGGAGCTGACCGCCGGCCACGATCTGGCGGGCCTGATCGGCCTGCCGTTCGCCGCGCCTGTCTCGCTGGTCTTCACCTTCACCGAAGCGGAGTTCGAGACCAGTTTCGTCTCGGGCTACGAGCCCTGGGGCAATGTCCTGGCCGGCTTCGAGCTGCCCTACCTGCCGAAGAACCAGCTGACGCTGAACGCCGGCGCCCATGGCGACCGCTGGCGCGTCGACGCCTCGCTCAACTACGTCGGAGAGGCCCGCTCGGTCGCCGGGACCGGGTCCATCCCGGCGAACCGGCTGATCGACTCCCGCACGCTGCTCGACCTGTCGGGCGAGATCGAGCTGACCCCGGGCGCGGCGCTGTTTCTCCAGGTCCAGAACGTCACGGACGAGGTCTACAACGTCGCCTTCACCCCGGCCGGCGCCCGCCCCGGCGCCCCGCGCATGGTCATGGGCGGCCTGCGCCTGAGGTTCTGAGGTTCGGAAGCGGGGACATGCACTTCAGTGCGTGTCCCTGACGGCCGCTAAATCCCCGCGAACAGCAGTCGCCCGCCGTCCATGTCGGGGCGCAGGGTCCGCAGGTCGGCCTGCGACACCGCGAAGCAGCCGAACGACCGGCCGAGCTTGCCGTTGGCGGCGAGGTAGGCCGGCTCGCAGTAATCAGCGCCGTGGACGATGATCGCCCGGTCGCGGACCTCGGAATTGGTCGGGTCGAGCCCATCCAGCAGGACGTTGGGGCCGTGCTTGGCGCCCGACGACATGCCGGCGGTCAGATAGGCGCCGACCGAGGAGGCGTTGGACTCCGGAACGTTGGAAAAGCGCTGGGCGTAGCCGGTATGGGCCGGGTCCGAGCCGCGGCCGTGGGCGGTGCGGAAGGCGGTCGCCTTGCCGGTCGCCAGGTCCAGGCGGAACAGGCGCGCGGCGCTGGAGTGGGCCTGGAAATCCACGATGTAGATGCGGTCTTGCTTCTGAACACGGTCGCCATGTCGCTTCAGGGCGTCCAGCGCCGCGTGCATCAGCGGGCGGCGGATCAGGTAGTCGGGATCGAGGACCGGACCCAGGGTGGCGACGGGCGCCGGCGGGACGGTCAGGGGCTGGGGGACGATGGGGATCGGCGCGAAGGTCGACTGGGCCACCAGGGCCGTCTTCGGCGTCGAAGACGCGCAGGAGGCGGTCAGGGCGGCGAGGCCCACGATCAGGCCACGTCGCGATAGGCGTTGGTCCAGCTCTCTCAAGTTGGGTCTCTCCGCTTGGCGCCCCCGCGCGGTCGAAGGCGGCTCGTTAACCCAGCCGCCGGCCCGTGCGAACCCGGTGTTGTGTCGCACCCGCTCACTTTCCCGATAGTGGTCAGGAAGCGGGCGCTTCCAGCGCTGTCTGCAAGCGGCCCGCCAGATCGCCTTTGCCGGCGACCGCGACGCCGTCCAGGCCCAGCCATCCGGCCATGCGGACCAGCTCGGCGGCGAGGGCCGTTGGCGTCCCAGCGCCCGCTTCCGGCTCCGCGTGCGCGGCCTGCACGCGCAGCACCTTCGCCTGCCGATCGGCCTTCAGGTCGACCCGGGCGGTGATCGTCTCCCCTTCCAGGAACGGCAGGACGTAGTAGCCGTGCACCCGCTTCTCGGCCGGGGTGTAGATCTCCAGCCGAACCCTGATGCCGAACAGCCGCTCGGTGCGGTCGCGGAACCAGATCAGGTTGTCGAACGGCGACAGCAGGGCGTGGGCGCTGATCCGCCGGGGTTTGGCGTCGGGATGCAGATAGCCCGGCTTGTCCCAGCCCTGCACCTTGACCGGCGTCAGCTCGCCGGCCTCGACCAGCTCGCGCACCGCCCGGCGGGCGCCCTCCAGCGGCAGGCGGTAGGAGTCGGGCAGGTCCGCCTCGCTGGCGACGCCCATGGCCCTGGCCGAGCGGCGAACCAGTTCGCGCTGGGCGTCGGCCTCGGTCGGGGTCGGCAGATTGACGATGGCCGCCGGCAGGGCCCGTTCGGTCAGGTCATAGACCCGCTCGAACCCGCGCCGGGTCAGGGTGGTGATCTGGCCGGTCCAGAACAGCCATTCCAGCG
>JACRBD010000125.1 GCA_016234625.1 Caulobacterales bacterium
CAGACGACATACTCCTCGTCGCGGCCGTCCCGGAAGGCGCGGGTGGCGGTCTGCAGGCTGTGCTCCAGCCGGTCGACGACGAAGCCGCCGCAGTCGCCCTTGAGCAGGTTCAGGTGGTCGACGATCCGTCCGGGCAGCTCGCGGCCGTATTCGGCCGAGGCGGTGGCGATCTTTGCCCAGTCCTCCTGGGTGCTTTCGACCATCGAGTGGAATCCGGCCCGATCTCCGGATCCGTGCGCGCCGTCGGCCATGGCTGATCTCCCAACATCTGTTTGAATCGATGGTGCGGGAGGGGAGGCCGGGCGTCAATCGGGCTCGATGGCGGCCGCGCGCCGCCTGTGACAATGGAACCCGGCGGTTCTATTGACCCTTAGCGAAATATTGACCCGCCTGCGGCCAGTATCGGCTCCTGATTCCGCCCATCGCGCCAGAAAACCACCCCCAAATTGAACAGCAGCCAACCCCGCCTCGAAAACTCCAATGCCGCTGACACCGGTGGCGCGGCGCCAGAGACCTTGTCGGTGGTGCTGGTTCGACCGGCGGGCGATCAGGCGAGCAAGACGGCGGCCTTGCTGCGCATGGCGTTTCCGGGTTCCGTGGTGACAGCCTGTCCGAACGGGGCGGAGACCATCGCCCGGGCGGCCACGGGCATGCCCGTCGGCGTCTGCTGCTTCGATCTCGCCGACAGCGCGGCCGGCGCCCTGGCGTCTCATGTCAGGAAGGTCGCCCGGGCCTGCCCGGACGCCGAACTTGTGGTGCTGATCGAGGCCGCCGACCGGGCGGTGACCGCCGACATCCTGGAGGTCACGCCGGCCCCCGAGCGGCTGACCTTCCTGATCCAGCCGCTGGACATGCAGGACGCGGTAAAGTCGCTGCGCGCCGTGTCCGCGCGCTATTGGGCAAAGCGACGGGCCAACGCGGACCTGGAGAGCCGGGACCGCGATGTCCGGCGTCTGTCCGTCGAGGCGATGGAGGTCCAGGCCCGGCTGGACGTGGCCCTGCACGCCGCTCGCCACGACACCCTGACCCGGCTGCCCAACCGCGCCGGATTCACCAGCGAACTGACCGCCCGGATCGCCAATGGCTTCCAGAACCAGACCATCTTCCTGATCAATCTCGACCGGTTCAAGCTGGTCAATGACACCCTCGGTCATGAGGCGGGCGACGACCTGGTGCGCAAGATCGGCGTGGCCCTTGGCACCGTGGTCCCGCCCGGCGGCCTGCTAGCCCGGATCGGCGGCGACGAATTCGGGGTGATTACCGAAAGCCTCTCCGAACAGGGCATCGACGACGTTTGCCATCAGCTCTTGCGGGTCTGCGCGCAGTCCCGCCGGATCTATGGCCACGAGGTCCAGGTCAGCGCCTGCATCGGCGTCAGCGTCCAGAAACCGGGTCAGGAGAACGGCGATCTGCTGCGTCAGGCCGACCTGGCGCTCCGCGCGGCCAAGCGCGAGGGCCGCAACCGCTATCGCGCCCATGACGAGGAGATGGCGAAATCCTCGACCAAGCGTCTGGCCATCGAGGGCGGGCTGGAGCGGGGCCTGCGCGCCGGCCAGTTCGAGATGGTCTACCAGCCGATCGTCGACGCCGATTCCGTCGCCATCCTCGGCTTCGAGGCCCTGGTTCGCTGGAACAGTCCCGAGTTCGGCAGTGTCGCGCCGGACGATTTCATCCCCGTGGCCGAGGAGACCGGGGTGATTCTCGAGCTGGGCGACTGGATCATGCGCCAGGCGATGAAGGACTGCCGACGCTGGGGCGGCCCCTATGTGTCGATCAACCTCTCGGCCCGCCAGTTCCTCTACCAGAAGGTCGGCGAGCGCATCCTGCGCTACGCCCAGGAGTGCGACCTGCCGCCCGAAAAGCTGCAGGTCGAGCTGACCGAGACAGCGATCATCGACGACGTCGAGCGGGCCCATGAGAACCTGAAGGTTCTCCGCGCGGCGGGCGTGCGGATCGCCCTGGACGACTTCGGCACGGGCTATTCCAGCCTCGTCTATCTGCACAAGTTCGACATCGACTGCATCAAGATCGACAAGTCGTTCGTCGACGACGTCACCCGCTATCACCAGTCGGCGATGATCGTCACCTCCGTCACCCGCCTGGCCAGGGCGCTGGGCATGGCGGTGGTCGCCGAGGGCGTGGAGACCGAGCCGCAGCGCCAGATCCTCATCGCCGCCGGCTGCGACTACCTGCAGGGCTACCATTTCGGCCGTCCGACCAGTTCCGGCGACGCCGCCGCGCTGCTGCGGGACTGATCCAGCGCCAACGCCGCTTGAGAGCCGCGGCCGGGACGGCTAAGAGCGTCCCAGCGCGGCCGTAGTTCAGAGGTAGAACGTCAGCTTCCCAAGCTGAATGTCGCGGGTTCGATTCCCGCCGGCCGCTCCAGAAAGCTCTATCAAAACAATATATTATTGCGGCAACCTGCGTCCGACGAGGCGCGGCCCTCGCGTGTCGTCACCCTGTCGTCACCCACCCGGTAGCCGTCTGACCAGTCCACCGGAAAGGGCCAAAGCACCGCCATGGTTAGGCCAGCGCGGCTTTGAAGGCCGCCTTGTTCTGCCGGACATAGTTGACCAGGACCCGCTCGCCAGCGGTCGTCCCGAGCGCCTGCTCGAGCACGTCGGCCGGATTGAACACGTTGACCACCTTCACATCGCCCCGACGTCCGCCGCCATTCCCGACGTGCCGCGGGTTGTCACTGGTAACGACTTCCTCGCCCTTCTCCAGGATCGTTGCGACCTCGTTGGGGCGAAGGCCCGGCAACCCGCCATTGTGAAATCGCCGCGCGTTTGCCCAGACTTGGGCGGGCAACATACGGCCCGGGCGTCCGCCGGCAACGACGCCGCCCGTATGAAATGTGCCGCCTCCGAAGAAACTCGCCGCGACCCGGGCGAAGAAGCTACCCGCGTTCGAGGCAGTGCTTCCGCCCGCCGAAGATGCGCCTGCGTGTACCCCTGAGGCCGCGCCGGCCGCGCCCAGGGCGGCGGCCGCTGCTGCGA
Source organism: Caulobacterales bacterium (assembly GCA_016234625.1). Lineage (GTDB taxonomy): Bacteria > Pseudomonadota > Alphaproteobacteria > Caulobacterales > Caulobacteraceae > Caulobacter. The sequence continues at coordinate 3,000 of JACRBD010000125.1, forward strand.
GGTTCGCGGCGGCCAGGTTGAGCACCGCGCCGGCAGCCATAAGCTCGCGGGCTGCCTCCTTGGCCCCGTCCGCGTCGAACGCGCCTTTGATCAGCCCACTCAGCATTTTGCCGAGCGGGCTTTTCATAATGGCGCGCATGAGCAGCGCTTTGATGATCAGCTTGCTCAGGTCGGTGAGGAGTTCCACGACGCTGGACCGCACCGCGTCGAACAGGGCGGCGAAGGCGTTCTGCCCGCCCTGAACGGCATTGACGAACTTGTCCCAAGCGCCAACGCTGGCATCGACCAGCATCTCGTTCGCGTCGCCGACGCTGAGCACCTGGTTGTGCAGATCGACGAGGCCTGCGCGCGTCGCTTCGATCTTCGCCATCCAGGCGTCGAAGGCGGCACCTGGAAGCTCGCCGAGTTGCCGCATCTCTATCAAAGAGGTCACGAGCGACTGCGTCAGCGCCTCGATCTGCGGTGTCGTCGAGGCGTAAGCGTCTGCGATGCGCCGCTCGCGCTCCTCCCAGGAGATCCTCCCCTGCTCGAGCAGTTCGTTCGCGCTGCGGACGATGTCGTTCCGCTGCTGCAGGAGGGCGTTGATATCCTGCTCCGTCCTGGAGACGGCGCCGGCCTTGGTACCGGCCGCCTCGGAATTGGCCCCGCCGGGCGTGGCCTCGCGGCGCATCACGCGCTCCATGCGGGCGATGTAGGCCTCGAGCGCGGGGTTCAGAGTCGCCGTGCGAAGGCTGTAGGCGAAGGCGAGCGCGGCCTTCGCCGCGGCCTCCATCTGCGGCGCGAGGTCAATATCGACCTCTTGCGCGGCTTTCACTGCTTCCAGGGCGGTCATCGAGCCGTCGGCCACCCGGTCAGTGATGTCCTTCAGTCGGGTCGCGCGCTGTTCCTCGAGCGCCGCGATTTGCTCGGAGCGGAACTTCATCTCGACCTGCTGCTTGAGCAGATCCTTCGCCGCCTCGACCCTCGCTTCGTAGTCGGCGAGCGTCATGCCGTCCACGGTCGTGACGCCGTTGGTCCGCGCTTCTTCGAGCGACTGCTTGATCTTGTTGTAGGCCTTGTCGACGGCCTCAAGTCGGGCGTCCAGGGACTCCGTCTGAGCCTTGCCGGCCTGCGACTCGATCTGCGCCAGGCTGGACTCAAGGGCACTCCGAATGCTGTCCTGCTTGCTCTCAAGGGCCCGAGCATCAGACTCCGCCTTCGACTCCGCGCGTCGGCTGGCAGCTTCCGCCTTCTTGCGATCCTCTTCAGCCTTCTTCGCAGCGGCGTCCGCGTCCTCCTTGGCCTTGCCCTCACCTTGCGCCTGGGGATCGGTCGACTCGCCGCGCAGCTTCTTTATCCGCGCGTCGTTGGCCGTCATGTCGGCCCGAATTTGAGCTTCTGTGCGCAGGGGGGCAGGCGCGCGGACCAGAGAGCCCAAGCTCGGCCCGGAGGCGCCCATGGCGGCCCCGGCGGTGGCCCGCTCCTGACGTTCACGCCTCGCTCGACCCTCGGGCGTGTTGGCCTCACGCGTCGAGGCCAATTCTGCCTGCAGGTCGGTTTGGCGAGTCTCGGCGCGGACCAGGGCATTGCCCCCGCGCAGCTTCGCCAGCTTGGCGAGTCCCTTGTCCAAGCGTGAGATCAGATCGTCGATCCATTTCAAGATGCCCTGAATGGCCGAGGAATCGCCGATCTTCTGCATCAGCAGGTCCCAGACGCCGCCAAAGGTCCGCATGGCCTTCGCCCAGCGGCCTTCCATCTTGCCGGCGCCCTCTTCCATCTTCGCTGACCAGACGTTGAAGGCGTAGGTGCGCGCCTCGGAGGCCTTGCCTTCCTTGAACAGCGCCTCGATGTGATCGAGTTGGGTCTTGGTGTAGACGTTGGTCGCCTTGTCGAGTTCCTTGACCGCCTCGAAGTTGCCGGTGAAGGCCGTCCCGGCGAGCCGCGCCGCTTCCACCACGTCAATTCCGAGCGCCTTCGCCATGCGCTGCGCGCCGATTGCGACCGGCTCAAGGAACGCTTCGGAGACGCCGGCCTTCACCAGGGCGTCGACCTCTTTGCGGGCGTCCTTGAGGGAGCCGCCCAACATGTCGATGTCACGGGCGGTCTGCGCGAGATCCCTGGCGTTGTACAGCCCGCCATCGGCCGTAGCCGCCAGGAGCCCGCCGAAGCCGCGCTCGGACGAGGCAAGATCGCCGACCCTCTTCAGCGCGTCGCCCACGGTGAACAACGCTATGCCCACGCCTGCGATGAGAGGAATCGCGGTGCCGGCGCTCGCCGCAAGGCTGCCAAAGAACCTGCCCCCGCCAGCGCCGCCGAAAATCTGCACGATCTGGCCGCCCTGTTGCGCGAGCGCTTGGGTGACGGATGTGCCGCTGGCGAGCTGCGTGAAGAGGTCGTTGACTTGGTAGGTAAGGTTCTGGATCTCGTACGGCTTCAGGCCGAAAATTCCCACTTTCGAACTGTCGCCACGCCCGCCCACGCGCAGGGCCTTGCCGGTCGCAATCGACTGGGCTTCCAGGTGCTTGAGATGGCGCGCGAGTTCGTCCGCCGACAACATGCCGGCGCGGTGCAGCGCGTTCGCCTGCGCGACCTCGTCGTTGTAGCGATCCTGCGCCACGGTGAGCGGGTCCAGTTGAGCGCGGATGCGGGCCGCCGAGGCGGCCATCTTTTCCTGCAGCCGGAGTTGCTCTTCGAACACGGCGCCGGACATGGCTGCCGATTTCCTCGGCATGGCGTCAACGCGAAGGGTGGAATTGAAGCTGCGCTGCGCGTCTTCGGCGGCCCCGGCGGCGCGTGCCTCGCGGGCCATGCGAGCGTACTCCGCGGCCTGCGCCGCCGTGGCGCTCGTCAGATCCCGCGTGGCCGCGGCCGACTTCTGGATCGCGGCTTCGACTACGGCGATCTCGGCGGCAGTCGCCGATGAACCGAGGCGCTGCATCGCCAGTCCGGCGTCATTGAGCGCCGCTTCCTGGCGCACGACGCTGGTCGTGACCTGGTTCTGTTGCCGCTCGAGGCCGGCGAGGGCCTGCTCAACGCGCTTGATGTCCGCCGCGTTGCTGAGAAGGCGGGCGCCGCCAAGGTCGCCGCCGGTCTTCTCAGCCGAGGCCCCTGCGGTTTCGGACTTCAGGCGAGCCAGGGCCGCGCGGGCGGCCTCGGTCTGGCGTACCAGGGAGGCCTGCTGCGCCTGGGTCTCGGCGAGGGCATTTCTCTGGCGGGTGTAGGCCGCCGTTGCTCCGTCCACGGCGCCGGCGATGGCGCGGTAGTCGCCCTGCAACCGACCGATCGCAGCACCCATGACGTCGAGCTTGGAGGCGGAGCCCGCCGACTGTGTGCCGGCCTGGTTCGCCGCCCGGGCCAGCTTGTCGAGCGTTTCGGCGATCGTATTGGCGGCCCGCGACGCTTCGTCCCGAGCCTTGATTACGAGTTCCACATCCCGCTTCATATTGGACGCCTATTTCCGGCCGGACGCGGCTACCGCAGCGCCGGCAGCGAAAATTGTGGCGAGCGCTTCGTATGTCTCACCCGCGCTGCGGCCGCCCATCGTTAGTCGAATGGCCGTCTCGAGTGCGTGGATTTGGACCACGCAAGGCAGTCGCGAACATTCCGGCGCGAAATCGGGAATTCCCCCCGCATGGGCGATGATTTCTCCGACTAGGTCCTGACAGGTATTTATGGCGGTCAGGACATACGCGGTTTGCTCCTCCGC
>JACRBD010000118.1 GCA_016234625.1 Caulobacterales bacterium
CCCGGCCGGCTGTTTCCGTATCCAGACCGGCAAGCGCGCCGGCCGCGCCAGCATGGCGCAGGACGAGATCAACCGGCTGCTGCTGCGCCTCGCGAGGCGCGGCCTGACGGTGGTCCGGCTGAAGGGCGGCGACCCGTCGATCTTCGGCCGGGTCGGCGAGGAGGTCGACTTTCTGCGCCGCAATGGCGTGCCGACCGAGGTCGTGCCGGGGGTCACCGCCGCCTGCGCCGCCGCCGCCCAGTTTGACCTGCCCCTGACCCATCGCGGTCTGGCCCGCCGGATAGTGTTCGCCACCGCCAGGACCGAGGGTGGCGCGCTTGTCGATGTCGACTGGGGTGGCCTGGCCGACGGCCAGACCACGTTGTCGCTCTACATGGGAAAATGCGCCGCCGGCCTGCTGGCGAGGCAACTGATCGCTGCCGGTCTGGCGGCCGATACGCCTGCAGCGGCGATCGAGAACGCTGGCGCCCCGACGGCCCGCCTGGTCCAGGCGCCGCTCGACGGCCTGGCGTCGGTCCTAGGCGACCTGGACCCGCAAGGTCCGGTGCTGATCCTGATCGGCGAGGTCGCGGCGCGCGGCGCTCGCGGCCTGGCGACGCGCGCCGATGGTGGCGCCGACAGGCTGACGGCGCCCGTCTTCCACCCTGGGGCTCTGGGGCGCGGTTGATCGGGGAAGGCCCTTGCGCCGATCGCTTTCAGGCGTCACCGGGTCTCGGCGAATGTGATCCGTCACGCAGTCTGGCTCCCTCGTGACCGCGCGGGCTTTGCCCGGTAGGTTTACGGATGAGCAGGCGCACGGCGAGACAGACAGTGGACGCCCGGGCGCTCTCGCCCGAACTTCAGCTGCTGACGGCCTGCATGCGCTGGCCCCCGTCGCCGGCCAGAACCGCTGCCGTCGCCGACGCCTTGGCCAATCCAGAGCTCGACTGGGCGCGCGCCGCCCTGGCCGTCGAGCGACATCGCGTCGCCGGCTTCGTGCATGATGGACTGAAGGCCGCCGGCGCGACCGCCGCTCCCGCGGATGTGCTGGACTCCTTCCGCGCGTCGGCGTCCGCGGACGCCATGCTGAACCTGAGGTTTACCGGAGAGGCTTTCCGCATCGTGCCCGCGCTTCGGGACGCGGGCATCGAGGTCCTGATGCTCAAGGGACCGGGGCTGATGATGCTGATCTATGGCAATCTGACGATCCGCCACAGTCGCGATCTGGATCTTCTCGTGCCGGTCGGAAGCATCATCCAGGCTGGCGAGGTCTGCCAACGGGCCGGCTACGATCGAATCCAGCCGCCGCCGTCTGCCAGCGATATCGAGCTGGCCGAATGGCTGCGCTGGCGCAAGGACTTCGTCTATCGCCACAGGACCGCGCCCCTGACGCTGGAATTGCATTTTCGGGCGACCAACAGCCCCCGACTGACCCAGGGGCTGGACCTGTGGCGGGCGCGGCGAGAGGTCGCCATTCAGGGTGGCGCGAGCCTGCCGGCCCCAGATGGCGAAGCGCTCTACGCCTATCTTTGTCTGCACGGGGCGCTGTGCGCCTGGTTCAGGCTGAAGTGGCTCGCCGATATCGCCGCCTTGACCAACGGCCGGTCGGAAGCAGAGCTCACGGCCCTGCACGCGGCGGCAGAGGAAAGGGGCGTCGGCCGCGCTTCGGGCCAGGCCCTGCTTCTGGTGGAAGCGGTGTTTGGCGATCCGTTGCCGTCATCGCTCAGGCGATCGCTCGTGGCTGATCGCAAGGTGCTCTGGCTGGCGCGCTTCGCCTTCCGGGTGATCAGCGATCCCAGGACGCCGTACGAGACGCCGTTTGGCTCCAGCCAGGTTGGACTATCCCATCTGATGCTGTCCGACGACTGGCGGGTCTGGCTGCACGAGGTTCGAGGCTGGTTGATTGACTGGCCGTTGGTCTTTTCACGCAAGCTGCCGAGAGGCTTTCGGTTCCTCCACGTGGCGCTCAGGGGACCGGTCTGGCTGGCGCGGAAGCTTTTCGGGAGTCCGAAGCGGAATCCGGGCGACCGTGGACGACCGTAAGGCGCCGAAGACCCGGTTCCTTGCCGTGTCGCGCGGCATGGGAAAGCGCCAGGCGATGATCCTGTCAGTACCAGCAGGCGAGTTCGGTAAATTCCTTTCCGACCGGATAGCCGGTGACTTTTGCGTCGGCGGTGTTGAGCCAGGCGTGGGCGTCCAGCCCCGTGGCATTCGGCGCGACGCCAAAATGCAGGGCGCTCTCAATTCCACGCCGCCGCAGCATCATCTTCGCCGCGACGCCCTGTTGCAGGCAGACTGCCCTGAACGGGACCTTGCCCGCCATCATCCGGATCGCCCACGCCACGGCCCTGGCGTCGTCAGCCGCTTCCGGATCGCCGCTCGACTGTTCGATCCTCCTGGCCGCAACCGCGGGAAGGCAGACTTCGCCCAGGTGCGCGGCGACCTTGCGGAAGGGGAGCAACAGCAGCGCCACACGCGCCAGGGCCAGCCAGACCGTCGCCTCCAGGAGAAGGGCGCGCCGCGCGCCGGTCATCCTCATGAGCGTGTTCAATTTCCGCTGAAGCACCCGACAATCCCGTTCAATCTCGGCAGGAGCAGGTTAGCGCCCGACCACTCTGGCCGCCAGCAAACAAGTTATCGCCGGACCTGGCGGGTGAAGGCCGTCAGACGCCAACATCCCTCCGGGATTCTGACAATGCCTCCGCGGAGGATGCGGCAGCGCCCGGATTCATCCTGTCCCGGTTAGCGGCGACCAGTGCAAACAGCCAGGCGCGGACAATCCGGGTCCGGGCAGAGTCGGCAACTTCCCGGTGGGTGCTCAGCCAGAACCGGCGCCTCAGGTCGATCTCCCTGGGAAGGATCCGTTCCAGGCCGGCGGCCAACGCGCGCCCGCTGGACGATGTCGTCGGCGCTCTGCTGATCGCCGGTTCGACGGGCCTTCTGCTGTACGCCCTGTCGTTCCTGGGGGAGCACGGACTCTCCTCTCCGTGAGGCCTGGGGCTGCTGGCGGCGGCCCTGACCGGCTTCGCGGGTTTCTTCCTGCGTCAGGCGCGCCATCCCTCGCCCCTGATGCCGCTGGATGTGTTCCGGATCGAGAACCTGACCGGCGGAACGCTGGCCCTGACGGCCCTGATCGCGGGGTTCGGCGGCTATTTCGTCCTCACCAGCCTCTATCTTCAGAACGGGCTCCACGTCTCGGCCACGGTCGCCGGGCTCGGCATGGCGCCGATCTCTCTCGCCACCATGGCGGCGGGGCCCTGCGCGCCGGTGCTGATGTAACGCCTGAACTTGCGCCCCCTGGCGCTTTGCGGTCTCGCCCTGGAGGTCGCGGCCCTGCTGGCGCTGGCGCTGGCGCGCCGTTTGGCCAGTACGCGCTGGTCATGGCGCCCCTGGCCTTCGTGGCCGTGTTCGGCAGCACCAGCGCCTTCGTGGCCTTGATGAGCCTGGTGCTGCCAAAGACGCCGGCGGAGACCCAGGGCGCGGCCTCGGGCCTGTTGTTCACCGCCCAGCAGATCGGCTTGTCGATCGGGGTGGTCATCACCCTGGCCGTCTTCTCCGCCCTGCCCGCCGGCGCCGGGGAGGAACCCCTGCAGGCCTATGGTCGCGCCTTCCTGGTGCCGGTGGTCATGCTGGTTCTGAGCCTGGCGGCGATCCTCATGCTCACCCGCAAGGCTGCCGCCGGGCCGGCGGGATGAATTCGGCGAGGCCACTCAATCAGCCGCTGGCCCTGGCGGTCGCCGCCGTCGAGGGGCTGGTGGCGGCCGCGTTCGCGCCGGCGCCTTATGGATCCTGGCCGGTGGACGGGGCACGGTTCGACGCGGCCGGCAGGATGTGTGACCAGCGGCGGCTCTCGCCTCCACGGGCCGGTCCCCGCGAGGGTTGACGGACCGGGCGACCCAGGCGGACGCGCGTGGCCTTCAATCGCCGCGGCCAGGGCGTACATCGACGAATCGACCCATCAAGCGATTGGCCACCATCGCCTCGCGCAAGAGACATCGGGAGACCGGAATCATGAGCCTGAACCTGACGCGCGGACCGCGTGAGCTTGCCCTTTCGGCCCGGGTTGACGCCTTTGTCCGCGATGTGGTGATCCCCTATGAGGGCGACCCGCGGATTGGATCACACGGGCCGTCCGACGAGCTTTGCTATGAGCTCAAGGCGCATGCCCGGGCCGCGGGGCTTTTATCGCCCCATGTCGGAGAGGCGTTCGGCGGGCATGGCCTGAACCATCGGGAAATCGCCACCGTCTTCCGCGCCGCCGGTTATTCGATGCTGGGGCCGATCGCCCTGAACATCATGGCCCCGGACGAGGGCAACATGGCCCTGCTGGAAAAGGTCGCCAGTCCGGCCCAACAGGAGCACTTCCTGCGGCCGCTGGCCGAAGGCCGCACCCGGTCGGCCTTCTTCATGACCGAGCCCGACGGCGGCGCCGGCTCCGATCCCTCGATGATGAAGACCACCGCCCGCCAGGACGGCAAACACTGGGTGATCAATGGCCGCAAGGCCTTCATCACCGGCGCCGATGGTGCGACGGTCGGCATCGTCATGGCGAAGACGGACGAGGGGGCGACCCTGTTTCTGGTCGACATGCCTGACCCCGCGATCGTCACCGAGCGGGTGCTCGACACCATCGACCGGACCATGCCCGGAGGCCACGCCATTGTTCAGCTGAACGACCTGCGCGTGTCCGCGGACGCGGTGCTGGGCGAGGTGGGGCAGGGCTTCAAATACGCCCAGGTGCGTCTGGCGCCGGCCCGGCTGACCCACTGCATGCGCTGGTGGGGGGCGGCGAAACGGGCCCATGACATCGCCACGGCCTACGCGTGCGGGCGCCACGCCTTTGGCAAGCCGCTGATCGACCATGAAGGCGTCGGCTTCATGCTGGCCGACAACGAGATCGACCTGAAACAGGCCGAGCTGATGATCGACTGGTGCGCCTGGGTGCTCGACAATGCCGGCCACGGCGCCGGCGGGCCGGAGTCCAGCATCGCCAAGGTTGCCGTGTCCGAAGCCCTGTTCCGCATCGCCGATCGCTGTGTCCAGGTGCTGGGCGGCCTGGGCGTGACCGACGACACCCCGGTGCACCAGATATTCCGCGATATCCGCGCCTTCCGCATCTACGACGGCCCCTCCGAGGTCCACCGCTGGTCGATCGCCAAACGGATCAAGCGGGACCACGCGACCGCACAGGCTTCCGACCATGCCGGCCAGGAGCGCATGGCGGTGGAGGCGGTCGTCAGCGCACTCGCCTCTGACTCTGGCCAGATGGGCCAAGGCGCGCCGAATGTCTGAGGGCCGTTATCCGGCCTGACCGAAATCCAGCACGAACAACGCGCCACCACCCTCGGCGTCCTCGACCCGCGCCTCGCCGCCGTGCGCCTCCATCGTCGCCTGGACGATGCCGAGTCCAAGGCCCGCGCCGTCGGACCGGTCGCGGTCGGCGCGCCAGAATCGCTCGAAGACCCTCTGGCGGCTTCCGGGCGGGACGCCCGGTCCGTGGTCCCTGACGCTGAGCAGGGGCCCCGGACCGACCGTCACGGTGACCACCGATCCTTCGGGCGTATGTCGAAGGGCGTTCTCGATGAGGTTTCGCAGGGCCCGGGCGATCGCCTCCGCATGCCCGTCCACCACGGGCGAGTCTTCATGGCGGAACCTGATATCGCGCTTGTCGGCCCAGGCCAGGGGCGCCATCTGGGCGACCAGGTCCCCGGCAAGGGCTCCAAGGTCCACCGGGCCGTCCGCGCCGGCGATCATGGCGTCGGCCTGCGCCAGATCGAGCATCTGGGTGACGATCCGGGTCAGTCCCGTGACGTCCCCGCGCAACTGGTCCGTCGCCTCGGACGGTGGAAGCCGGTCGATGGCCAGATGCATGATGGACAGTGGGGTCCTTAGCTCATGGGCGGCGTTGGCGTTGAACTCCCGGACCAGACGCGTTCCGGCCTCGATGCGGGCGAGCGCCCTGTTCATCGCCTCGACCAGCACCCGGACCTCCTGGGGATTCCGGGGTTCGGACAGCCGCCCCTCCAGCATCGCCGGGTCGAGCGCATCGACCTCCGCCGCCGCCTCCCTGAGCGGGCGGGTCAGCCGCCGGACCTGCCAGAGACTGAAGGCCAGGAGCAGGGCGGCCAGAGGCGCGATGGGGAGCACGACATGGTCCAGCAGCTCCGTCGTGATGGCCTTGGCGAAAATCGCGTCTGACTTCGCGGAGATGACCATGCCGACCCACCGGCCATCCTTGCCACCCTCGATCTTCGTTACGCCGGCGATGCGCACGCCGCCCGGCATCTCCTCGAAACTGGTCCAGTCGACCGCGCCGAACGGCGACGGCGACCCAAGCGCCTGGTCGCCGCCCGATCCAAGCGCATGGCCGCCGGCATCTATCAGGGTCCAGCGCCAGCCAGTAGCGCCGAGAGGGCGGGTCGGCGCACGCCCTTCGTCGTGATCCCGGGCGATTCTCGCCGCTTCGATGCGCACCATGTCACGCGCGAGCTGGGAGCGGTCGGCGGCGTAGAGCCCCAACACCAGCAGGACGTTGAAGATTGCGAAGGCGATGATCAGAAGGCCGAGGGTCGCCGCGATCTGGCTGTAGAGGCCCGGCCCCCCGGGACGGGCGGGGTTTGCGCGGTCAGGCATTCTCGACCTCGGGTCCGCGGCCGGTGATGGCGTAGCCGACCCCGTGAACGGTCCTCAGATGCGCGCTGGCGCCGGCCGACGCCAGGCGACGCCGCAGCCGCGACGCCACGGCGTCCAGCGCATTCGATGAAATGTCCTGATCGAGGGAATACAGGGACTGCTCCAGCTTGGCGCGACTGACCACCGTGTCACGGCGGCGGGCGAGCACCTCGAGCAATGCATACTCCCTCGGCGGCAGTTCGATGATCCTGTCGCGGACACGGGCCTGGCGGGCCCCCGTGTCGAGCTCAAGGTCGCCCACTTCCAGCACCGTCCCCAGGGACGCCCCCGGCCGTCTCAGCAGGGCCCGGCATCGCGCCGCGAGTTCCGCGATTTCAAACGGCTTGACGAGATAGTCGTCCGCCCCGGCGTCGAGGCCCGACACGCGGTCGTCGAGGCCGCTTCTGGCCGTGAGCATCAGCACAGGGGACTGGAGCCTTCGCTGGCGCTGGTCCTTCAGAAAGGCCAGCCCGTCACCATCCGGCATGCCGATATCGAGCAGGACGAGGTCATAGTCCGCCGCCTCCAGCGCCTCGCCGGCGGAAACGAGCGTATCCCGATGGTCGACGACGAACCCCTCCCGAACGAGCCCCTGGGCGACCATATCCGCCAGCCGTCGGTTGTCTTCGATCAGCAGCAGACGCACGTGGGAACTCCCGGGATCCTGGACGCCACGCTTCCATTCACGCCGCCATTCCGCAATCCCCCAATGTGGGCGACAGAATTCTGACCGCGTCAGGACAACGTCAGGGCGGGCGAGGTCTGGTTCCCCGTCGGCCCGAAGCCCAGGATCGCCCGCGACCTTCGCCCCCAAGGCTACTCACCGTGGATTTCCAAAAGCTGCGGGTCGACACTCAATTCATCCGCGTCGCACCCGGTCGCCATCTGTCAGACACCGTCTGACGCTCCCGGTCACGAAGGCCGTCCCATGTCTGACGTCAGCAAGCCGATGCCGTCCACAATTCGCGTCTGGGACCCTGGCGTCCGGATCTTTCACTGGCTGCTGGCGGGCTCGATCCTGCTGGCTTTCCTGTCCTCGGAGGAGGAGAGCGCGCTGTCGGCCTGGCACATCCCGGCCGGCTGGGTGGCGGCGGTGCTGATCGCCTTCCGCCTGGTGTGGGGATTTGTTGGCGGTGAGCATGCCCGCTTCGTCGCCTTCCTTCAGCCCGCGGCGCTCGGTCGCCATGTCAGATCGCTTCTGGCCGCCAGGGTCGAGCCTTCCGTGGGGCACAACCCGCTCGGCGCCCTTGCCATCATCGGGTTGCTGGCCCTGACCGTCGCGACGATCGCCACCGGCGCTGTCGGCGGCGAGGATGGACACGAGGCGACCGCCTACGGCCTGCTGGGTCTGATCGTGCTGCATGTAGCGGCCGTGGTGCTCATGTCGCGCCTGACCGGGGACAATCTGGCCAGGGCCATGGTCACCGGCCGCAAGTCCGCCGCGCTGTTTCCCGGTGTCGGCGACGCCTCCCCGCCTGCCGGAATCGCACTGCCGCTCGCGGCCATCGTTGTCGCGGCCGCCGCCTTCGGCGTTGTCCGCCTTGATCCCTCCGGATTCTCGCCGGTCCCGCGCGGCGAGGCCGGTGAATCCGCCGAGTCCGACGCGGACTAGGAGCGCGCCGTCAGGACTTCGTCAGACCGTCCGGGGTTCCTGACCCTGTCGGCCCGGACCTGCGCCCCCTCGCGACCCTCGTCCCCCAGACCACGGATCGTGGATGTTCAGTCTTCCGGGTCGACGCTTCCCAGGCCTCCGAAACGCCCGACGCCGCGGGAAGTCCGATGCGGCGTCGGGGCGGTTCGTCCCGCCGTTAGAAGTCGCGGCGGACGCCCAGGTTGATGAAATAGCCACTGGTCGTGTCGCGGCTCAGCGAGGACTCCGACCGGAGCCATTCTCCGCCGAACTCAAGTTCGTACTGCAGCTTGCCGCGGCGATTGTAGTTCACCCGAATGGATGGACGGATCGAGATCTGGGTCTCGTCGCTCACCTTGCTCTCGCGATAGCTCAGCCGCAGACGCGGGTTGAAGCGCAGCTCGCGGGACCATGGGTACCGGGTGTTGATATCGATCACCCAGCGATCGGCGCTGGCGGTGTCCGCGTATCGCAGCCCGAGGATGCCGATGTCGCCTTCCTTGAACAGGCTGCTGCCGATCAGCTGTGCGGAGTAGTAGTACTCGGTCCCCGAAGCGGTCGTGGCCGGAACGCCGCCGGAGGCCGGCGTAGCGGCGACATCTGACGCCGTGGCGTCGAAGTTCACGCTCAGTTTCGGACTGATCGGCTGGGAAACGCCGAACGTGACGGATCGGCTTTCGGCGCTGCGATCGATGGCGAGGGCCTGGATTTCCGAGTCCGTGTAGAGCCCGCGCAGGTCGTCGAGGTTGAAAACCGTCTGGCCCAGCAAGGCATTGCTCGTGAACAGCAGGGGCGAATGCCGGTAGTCCGCCGCGAACGAGATCGTGCCGCCTTCGCCGTAGCTCCAGCTCCCGTTGACCAGCGCGTAGTTCAGTTCGCCGAAATGAACGTCATAGTCGATCGCCGTGAACACGGACCGGCCCTTTTCGACGTAGCGAAGCTCCAGCCCGACGGCCTGGCGATCGATCATGCCGGCCGCTCGTTGTTCAATGACATAGATGTCGCCGTCGAAGGCATTGGCGAAACGGCCGAAGACCAGGCTGACGCCATAGAAGTAGCGTGAGGTGTCGATGCCGACCTCTTTGGGGCTGTCGACCGGCGATCCGGCGACACCCTCCAGCTTGAACCTGGGCGTCAGGCGAGTGGAGGCCAGCAGACCGTCAAACCGGCCCAGAACGCCCCCGGTGCTTCGATTCTGCCGGCCGATGCGGCCGTAGTAGCGTTGCTCCGCGTCGTAGGCTTCCAGGTACAGGACGCTCAATGCCCCGACATCACTGGTGCTCTCGCGAAAATCCTGCGTGAGGGTGCCGGTGGCCCGCAGTTTCATTTTCAGGTTCGGCGAACTGTAGGAGACAAAGGTGTCGAGGGTTGAGAGGATCTGGTTGAGGTTGACGTCCGCCTCGGTGGTCGTGGTGCTCGTCGCGGCGTCGTCGATCTGCTGGTAGCTCTCGTCCCGCATGTAGAAGGCGGAGAAGCTGCCACCGGATTTCCACTCTCCATCCGACTTGCCACGGCCGCCCGGGGTCTCCGCGCCGGGTGCGGGGCGACCGCCCGATGCGACCAGGGCGGCAAG